>JAPLID010000187.1:10467-16444 GCA_026389285.1 Cyanobacteriota bacterium | reverse complement strand
GGGCATGAGCTACTTCGAGATCGGCATCACCTCCGGCTCCCAGGAGCTCGTGCGCAAGATGCGCATGGGCTACAACCTGCGCACCGTGCTTGAGAGCTGCCGGCTGCTGGCGCGGGCTGGGTTCCGCGAGCATGTCTCCGTCAACTACTCGTTCAACGTGATCGACGAGCGACCGGAGACGATCCGCCAGACCGTCGCCTATCACCGCGAGCTCGAGCGCATCTTCGGCGCCGACAAGGTGGAGCCGGCGATCTTCTTCATCGGCCTGCAGCCCCACACCCATCTCGAGCAGTACGCCTTCGAGCAGGGTTCGCTGCGGCCCGGTTACAACCCGATGAGCATGATGCCCTGGACCGCCCGCCAGCTGCTCTGGAATCCGGAGCCGATGGGCAGCACCTTCGGCCGCATCTGCCTGGAGGCCTTCCGGCTCAATCCTTCCGATTTCGGGCGCACCGTGATGGAGCTGTTGGAGCGCGACTACGGCTGTGCGCCGCTGCAGGAGGCCCTGCATGCGCCGGTGCAGGGCCGCCGGGCCCTGGCCCAGGCGGTGCGCTGAGGGGCCAAGGCGATGGCGATTCGCAATGTGGGCGGTGGCGACAGCCTGAGCATCTTTGAGCGCAGCTGGCAGACCTATCACCAGCTGGTGGCCCATGACCTGATGCAGCACCATGCCCTGGGCCAGGCCCTGGAGCAGCGCCTGCTGGCCTGGTTGACGGAGCGCGAAGTCGCGGGTCTGCCTCGTGCCCTGGCGATGACCGATCTGGCCTGCGGTGACCTCACGACCCTGGCGCCGCTGCTGCAGCGTCTGCCGCTGCGAGAGCTGGAGGCGGTCGATGCGGCATCGGGGGTGTTGCCGCAGGCGGAGGCGCGGCTCGGACCGGTGCCATATCCGTGTCGATGGCGGGCGATGGACCTGCTGCTCTGGGCCGAGAGCGGTCCCGTCAACCTTTCAGAGCAATCGGATCTGATCACTTGCCTCTTTGGCCTCCATCACCTGGCTGATGCCGACAAGTGGCGCTTCCTGGAGCTGCTGCCCCGCCAGCTCGCCCCTGGCGGCCGGCTGTTGATCGGCGATCTCTTCCGCCAGCCTGGGGAGACCCGGCAGCAATACCTGGAGCGCTACTGGGACCGGGTGAACAGCTGGAGCGTCCTGTTGCCGCCCAGCCGGCGGCTGGTGATCGATCACATGGCCAGCAGCGACTATCCCGCCGAAGACGAGCAGTTCGCTGCGATGGCCGAGTCCCTGGGCTGGCAGGTTCGCTGGCTCTGGCGCGGCCCCGATCAGGCCGAGGGGCTGGTGGAGCTTTGGCGCCCGGGGTGAGCCGCGACCACACCTCTGATCCGCCTGAGCCCTTGAGCCAGCCGCAGACGGGTCGGCTGAAGGATGTAGTCGAACGGTGCAGGCCGAACTCAGGCGGTGTCGCCTTGGATCTGAGGGCCCCACCAGCGCCGGCGCGCCGCCAGCAGCAGCGCCAGTCCCAGCCAGCCGACGGCGCCGCCGAGGGGGTTGGCGAAGGCCCCACCGGGGCCCTGCAGCCAGAGCGGGGTGTCGGGCGAGATGGTCAGCAGACCGTGCTGCAACAGAAACCATCCCCCCACCAGGCCGCCGTGCAGGCCGATGGCGCCGTGTAGGGCCCCGGCATCGGCGCGGCGCTGCAAGGCCAGGGCCAGCCCCAGCAGCAGCAGGCCCCCGAGCAGCCCCAGGCTGGCGAGCGGCCCGAGGTTGAAGCGGGTGTGCACGAGGCTGAACAGCACGGCCTGGAGCCCCATGGCGAGCTGGTCGCCCCTGGCGCCGCCTCCGAGTAGGAGGGTCAGTTCACCCCAGAGCCAACCGCGGAACAGCAGTTCTTCCGCCAGGCCTACCCCCAGGATCAGGGCCAGGGCATTGAGCACTTCGCCGCTTCGCAAGGAGCCGCTCCAGTGGCCGTGGCCGCTGGCCAGCAGCACCAGGGCGATCAGCAGCAGCAGCATCAGGGCCTTGAGCAGTCCCCTGAGAAAGGCGCGTCCGGCAGTCCACCAAGGCCGCGCCAGTCCGAGTGTCCGCCAGGGATGGGGTGCTCCCCAGACGCGCCGCACCCGCAGAGGCAGGCTCCACAGGAATAGGGCAAAGGCGGCAACGGTGCCCAGCAGGGAGAGCCGGGCGGTATCCAGGCCAGGGAGCAGCGCCAGGGGCTGGACCAGCAGCCAGCCGGCGCCGTAACGCAGCGGAATGTAAAGAGCGACGCCCAGCCAGGTGAGCCTGCGGGTGCCCCGGGAAGCTTGGCTGGCGGGCGCCATTCAGCTCTCCGGTTCGATCGTGCTGGTGAGGCCCTTGGCCTTGAGGGTTTCGCAGTAGAACTCCGCTGGCTCGATGTCGCAGACGATCACCAGGCCCACGCCGGTGTTGTGAGCCTCCAGCATCACGGCAATGGCGTCCTGCTCGCTCAGCGAGGGCACCACCTGGCGCAGGGTGCTGACCACGTACTCCATCGCGTTGACCGGATCGTTGTGCAGCAGCACCTTGTAGCGAGGCGAGGGCTTGCGCACCCGCTGCTGTTCCTTCTCGATGACGGCGGTGCCGCCGGGCGAACGGCCCGGAGTTTCGCTGGCCTGCGGGGAGATCGCGGTGCTGGTGTTGAGCGGCAGGAGGGTCATGGCCGTTCCCGTGACATGACAGGGTCGAACTCTAGAGAGCACTCACCCGCCCCATCGCCTCCAGCACATTCTCCCGGCTGTTGAACGCCGACAGCCGGAAGTACCCCTCCCCTGCAGCCCCGAAGCCGCTGCCGGGGGTGCCGACCACATGGGCCTGGCCCAACAACTTGTCGAAGAAGCCCCAGGAATCGAGGCCGTCCGGGGTTTTCAGCCACACATAGGGGGCTTGTTCACCGCCATGGACTTCAATGCCTGCGGCGCTGAGCTCGCGGCGGATGATCGCCGCATTCTCCATGTAGAAGCTGATCAGCCCCTTCACCTGGGCCTGGCCCTCGGCGGAATACACGGCTTCGGCGCCGCGCTGCACGATGTAGCTGACGCCGTTGAACTTGGTGCACTGGCGACGGTTCCACAGGGCCCAGAGCTCCACCTTTTCGCCATTGGCGGCCGTGCCCATCAGACCGCGGGGCACCACGGTGAGGGCGCAGCGGGTGCCGGTGAAGCCGGCGTTCTTGGAAAAGGAGCGGAACTCGATCGCGCAGTCGCGGGCGCCTTCGATTTCATAGATCGAGTGCGGCAGTGATGGATCCTGGATGAAGGCCTCGTAGGCGGCATCGAACAGGATCAGGGCGTCGTGGCTGCGGGCGTAGTCCACCCAGGCCTGCAGTTGCTCGCGGCTCGCCACGGCGCCGGTGGGGTTGTTGGGGAAGCAGAGATAGATCAGATCCACCGGGTGGTTCGGGATCTGGGGCTCGGTGACATCGCCGATGCCGAGGCGGATGATCGACGCTGTGGGGTTGGCCTCGCTGAAGGTCTTGACCCGCCGGCTGATCTCGGGAAACAGGTAGCCCGCCTTGAGCTTGAGGTAGTTGCCGTTGACCTGGACCATGGGGATTCGGACGCTGCCGCGCGGAAGCTGATGGCCGGATTGTCCTATGGCGGCGGGGTGGCCTGTGGTCCGCCAGCGTTCAGATGTCGTCCGTTGTGCAGGCTTGCAGGGGCGGGCGCACCCAGATGCCTGGCCGGGCTTCGAAGGCCTGATCCACCGGCGCGATCAGTTCGGCTCGCTCCGGTTGCAGCTGCCCCACCAGCTCATGGAATCCCCGGGACACCCTGGGCGCCTTGGACAGCTTGATCTCGTAGACCCGCCTCTGCTGGCCTCGCTCCAGCACCAGGTCGAGCTCGGCACCGTTGCTGGTGCGCAGGAAGTGGGGCCGCCAGCGCGGGTGGGCCGCGATCAGCTGCTCGATTACGAAGCCCTCCCAGCTCTCGCCGGCCTGCGGATGGGCCAGCAGGTCGTCGTAGGTCTCGATGCCCAGCAGGTTGTGCAGGAGGCCGCTGTCGCGCAGGTAAAGCTTGGGGGAGCGCACCAGCCGCTTGCTGAGATTGGCCTCCAGCGGTGGCAGCAGACGCAGCATGAAGGTCTGTTCCAACACCGCCAGCAGTTGTTTGAGGCGGGTGCTGCGCAGATCCAGCAGCCCCGCCAGCCGGCTGGCATTGAGGGTCTGGCCCTGGCTGTGGGCCAGGAGTCGCCATAGGCGCTCCATCAGCGGCAGGGGCAGACCCAGCTCCAGCGAGGCGATGTCTCTGCCCAGAAAGGTGCGGATGAAGTCCTCGCGCCAGTCGAGGCTGTCCTCGTCGGCAGCCGCCAGCAGGCTCTCGGGGAACCCCCCGCGCAGCCACAGCTGCTGCCAGCTGGTGGCCTGCGCCACCTCCTTGAGCAGAAAGGGGGTGAGCTCCACCTGGGCGATGCGGCCGGCCAGGCTTTCATGGCTCTGGCGCAGCAGGGGGCCGGACGCCGAGCCCAGCAGCAGAAAGCGGCCGGGCCGGCGATCCCGGTCGATCTCGGCGCGCAACAGGCTGAAGAACTCCGGCAGCAGCTGGATCTCATCGAGGCAGACCAGCTGATGGCGATGGGCTTCAAAGAACAGCTCCGGCTCCTGCAGGCGGGCGCGATCGGCCCGGTCCTGCAGATCGAGGATCACGGCATCGCTCCGCTGGGCCAGCAGCTGCTTGGCCAGGGTGGATTTGCCGCACTGGCGGGGGCCCAGCAACAGGCCCGCAGGGGCCCTCGCCAGGGCTTTCACCAGCACCGCGCCCGCATCCCGGGAAAAATAACCATGCATTTCCTCAGCTTAAACGCAGATTTGCATGGTTATTCAGCCTGCTCCCTGGTTGGTCTGCCCGGCCTGCAGCTGCTTGGCCTGCATACGATCGGAGCCTCGCCCTGCCGCGGTCCCCGTGCTCCTCGCACCCATCCAGTCCCGCGAGCCCATCGACTTCGAAGCCCTGATCGGCCCCGACATTCTCAAGCCGGCCCGTTACCTGGGCAATGAACGGGGCGTGGAGATGCGGGACTGGAGCCAGGCCTGGGATGCCGCCAGAGTGCGCTGGGCCCTGACCTACCCCGAGGTCTACGAGGTGGGGGCGAGCAATCTGGGCCACATCATTCTCTATTCGATTCTCAACGCTGTTCCCGGCCAGCTCTGCGATCGCTCCTATCTGCCGGCGGCCGACCTCTCGGCCCGGCTGCGGGAGCGGGATCTGCCCCTGTTTGCCGTCGAGAGCCGCCGGCCCCTGCACGCCTTCGACATCCTCGGCTTCAGCCTCAGCTACGAGCTCGGGGCCAGCAATATTCTCGAGATGCTCGATCTGGCGGCTATCCCGCTGCGCGCCGCCGATCGCGGTGATCTGCCCCTAGCCGATCCGGCCTCGCCGCCGCTGATCTTCGCCGGCGGGCCCACCGCCACCAGCAACCCCGAACCCTTCGCCGCCTTCTTCGATTTCATCGCCCTCGGCGATGGCGAGGAGCTGCTGCCCGAGATCGGCCTGGTGGTGGCCGAGGCCCGCGCCGCTGGCCTGAGCCGGACGGACACCCTGCGGGATCTGGCCCTGGTGCCGGGCGTCTATGTGCCCTCTCTCTATGGACCCGGCGCTGACGGGGTGACGGTGGAGCCGCTGGAGTCGGGGTTGCCCATGCGCATCCAGCGGCGCACCGCCACGCCGATGCCCCACTACGCCATGGGGTTGGTGCCCCACATCGAAACCGTCCACGACCGCCTCACCGTCGAGATCCGCCGCGGCTGCACCCGCGGTTGCCGCTTCTGCCAGCCGGGGATGCTCACCCGCCCCGCCCGCGATGTGGAGCCCGAGGCGGTGATCGAGGCGGTGGAGGAGGGGATGCGCCGCACCGGTTACTCCGATTTCTCCTTGCTGTCGCTGAGCTGCAGCGATTACCTGTCGCTGCCGGCGGTGGGGGTGGAACTGCGCAACCGGCTCGCCGATCAGAACGTCTCGCTCACCCTGCCCAGCCAGCGGGTCGATCGCTTCGACGCCAACATCG
>JAPLID010000187.1:0-10427 GCA_026389285.1 Cyanobacteriota bacterium | reverse complement strand
TCCGCACGGCAATGGAGACCGGTTATCGCAAGATCAAGCTCTATTTCATGATCGGCCTGCCCGGTGAGGGCGATGACGACGTGCTCGGTATCGCCGACACCTGCCGTTCGTTGCAGGAGCGCTGCCGCGATCTGGGCCGGCTGGAGCTGAACCTCACGATCAGCAACTTCACGCCCAAGCCCCACACGCCGTTCCAGTGGCACAGCGTCAGCACGGCCGAGTTCCAGCGGCGCCAGGAGCTGCTGCGCCGGGCCCTGCGCCAGTTGCGGGGCATCAAGGTCAACTTCACCGATGTGCGCCTCTCGGCGGTGGAGGACTTCGTTGGCCGCAGCGATCGACGCCTGGCGCCGGTGCTGGAGGCGGCCTGGCGCGCCGGGGCCGGCCTGGACGCCTGGTTCGAGTCCGCCGAGCGCACCTACGCCGCCTGGACCGGTGCGATCGAGGCGGCGGGGCTGGGCGGCCGCTACCGCCAGCTGGAGATGGGGGGCTGGGGCAGCGCCGAAGCCCTCAGCGCGGGCGATCTGGCCGCCTTCTGCCGCCAGCCCCTGCCCTGGGACCACATCGATTCCGGCGTCGACAAGCTCTGGTTGGCGGAGGATCTGCAGCGGGCCCTGGCGGCGACCGTGGTCGAGGACTGCTCGTTTGCCGGTTGCAGCAGCTGCGGCGTCTGCGGTCCCGAGCTGGGCCACAACGTGGTGATTCCAGCTCCGCCGCCGCCGCCGCCGATTCCACCGCGCTCTCCGGCCAGTGAGCGGGTCAGCCGGCTGCGGTTCGGGTTCGCCAAGACCGGCTCCCTGGCCCTGATCAGCCATCTCGACACGGTGCGCCTGCTGGAGCGGGCTTTGCGCCGCAGCGGCCTGCCGGTGAGCTTCACCGGCGGCTTCCATCCGCTGCCACGGCTGCAGCTGGCCCTGTCGTTGCCCCTGGGGGTGGTGGGGCTCGGCGAGTGGTTCGATCTGGAGTTCACCGCGCCGTTGGAGCGGCTCGATCTGGAGGCGGTGCGGCGCCAGCTGCAGGCCCAGTTGCCGGCCGAATTTCCGCTGCTGTCGGTGGCGTCGGTGCCGGTGTTCGGTCCCAGCCTGTCCCAGGAGTTGCAGAAGGCCCACTGGCACTTCGATCTCCAGCCCCTGCCTTTGGACTCGCCTCCAACGACGGTCGACCGCGCGCCTGCCCTGGACTGGGATGGCGCCCTGGCCGATCTGCTGGCGGCCGAGACCCTGATCTGGAGTGACACCGACAAGAAGGGCCGGCCGCGTCAGCGGGACTGTCGCCCTTATCTGTTGCGTTTGGGGCGGTTGCGGCCCGCCGGGGATCTTGACCCCGATGGTTCGCTTGAGCAGCCCATCCGCCTAGCGCTGGAGGCCACCATCGATCTGCAGGGCCGCAGTCTCCGGCCTGAGCAGCTCCAGCATTGGCTGGCTGAGCGTCTGGCCGTTCCCCTGCGGCTGGGGCGGGTCGAGCGCAGGTCCCTGGAGCTACGCCCGTGCTAACTTGCCGCCAAGACGGATGACTTGAACGAGGGAATCTCCCCTGATCGGTCACCGGCCAGACGCTTTCCCCACAGGTCGCTTTCTAGAAGCTCCTCACCGGAAGCGCTTTCTTTGTCACCGACTCTCCGTTCGGTCCCCCCTGCATTGTTCCGGGTTCGGGTGATTCCTGCTCCTTCCAATCGCTGACCGCACGCGTCGGATGCTGATGGCCGCGATCCCCTGAGGGGATCGATGGTCGGCTGGTCCTCCGCAACCGTCTTCCCCTGTCCGAGCAGGGTGTACAGCCGCTGTATCCCCGCCTGCCGGGTCCCCGCTTCCGGGCTTCATGCCCAGCGGAAATGGCCCCATCACGCGGGTTGGTTCAGTGATGCTTTTAGCGGCCATCCCTCCTGCCTTCCGGGCAGGGCTCACCGAGCCGAACAAGCTTTCTCCATGCCCCAGCAGATCGTCATCGCCGAGCAGCTGCGTATCGCCGCAGTGCTCACCGGCGAGCGTGTCGATGAGCTGGTGGTGGCCCAGGGCCGCTACCAGATCGGCGACGTCTACCTCGGTACCGTCGAAAATGTTCTACCCGGCATCGATGCCGCCTTCGTCAACATCGGCGAAAGCGAAAAGAACGGGTTCATCCACATCACCGATCTCGGTCCCCTGCGCCTGAAAAAAGGTGGCGCCGGCATCACCGAATTGCTTGAGCCCCGTCAGAAGGTGCTGGTGCAGGTGATGAAGGAGCCCACGGGCTCCAAGGGCCCCAGGCTCACCGGCAATCTCAGCCTGCCCGGTCGCTTCCTGGTTCTGCAGCCCCACGGCCAGGGGGTCAACATCTCACGCCGCATCAATGGCGAGAACGAACGCAACCGGCTACGGGCCTTGGGCGTGCTGATCAAGCCCCCCGGCGCCGGCCTGCTGATCCGCACCGAAGCCGAGTCGGTCAGCGAAGACCTGTTGATCGATGATCTCGAATCGCTGCTGCGCCAGTGGGAGGCCATCCAGCAGGCGGCCGAGACCGCCAGCCCGCCGGTCCTGCTCAACCGCGACGAAGATTTCATCCATCGCGTCCTGCGCGATTTCTACGGTCCCGAGCTGGTGCGGGTGGTGGTCGACGCGCCCGATGCCGTCGCCAGGGTCAAGGCCTATCTGGCTGCCGATCAGGTCAATGTGCAGGTGGAGGCCCATAGCGAGCCCACCGAGATCCTTGACTACTACAAGGTCAATGCCGCCATCCGCGATGCCCTCAAGCCGCGGGTGGAGCTGCCTTCCGGCGGCTACGTGATCATCGAGCCCACCGAGGCGCTCACCGTCATCGACGTCAACTCGGGCTCCTTCACCCGCTCGGCCAACGCCCGGGAGACCGTGCTCTGGACCAACTGCGAGGCGGCCGTCGAGATCGCCCGCCAGCTGAAGCTGCGCAACATCGGCGGCGTGGTGGTGATCGATTTCATCGACATGGAATCGCGCCGCGACCAGCTGCAGCTGCTTGAACATTTCACCCAGGCCGTACGCCACGATTCGGCACGCCCCCAGATCGCCCAGCTCACGGAACTTGGCCTGGTGGAACTGACCCGCAAACGCCAGGGTCAGAACATCTACGAACTGTTCGGCCGCCCCTGCCCCAGCTGCGGCGGTCTGGGCCATGTGGCCGTGCTGCCGGGCCGCGACACCCTGCAACCCCTGGCCACCGTCTCCGGTCTGGTTCGTACCGCCGCCTCGTCCCGCCCCGAGGTCTTTGTGCCGGCCACGCCGAGCACCTCCCCCACCCCCACGACCACGACCAGCGAAGGTTCCGGCCGGCGCCGCCGGGGCGGTCGCGGCCGCGGTTCCGAAGCGCCCGAAGCCGGTGCTTACGCCGAGGCCAGTGCAGCGCCGGGCTATGAACCCGCCACGGCCGAGCGCGTCGAACGGGTGGAGCGGGGAGAACGGGGCGAGCGGGGAGAACGGGGCGAGCGGGGATCCGACGGTTCCCTGCGTCGCACCGATCACGAGCTGGTGGCCGTGCCGATGGAGCCCCAGCAGGAGCTGGTCTATGGCTGGCTGGGCCTGAGTCCGGTCCTGCTGCTCGATCCGGTGCCCGCTGCCGACAACCTGTTGGTGCGGGTGGTTCGACCCGGAGCCGATGCCGAGGAGGTGCTGGAGGAGGCCCGTCAGCAGCTGGTCGCGGTGGGGTCGCGTCGCCGGCGCCGCGGGCGCGGGGGCAGCGAGGGTCGGGGCGATGCCAGTGGTGACACGGGCGGCGCTGCTGCCGCCAATCCATGGGGAGCCAGGGGTGGTTTTGAAGCCAACGAAGCCAACCGCTTAGGCAGCGAGCTCCGCGTCACGGATCTCCGAGAAACTGATCTAGGCGAGACAGATTTCAGCGACACCGATCGCAGCGACACCGATCGTCGGGAACTCAATGGTCGTGACAGGGACAGCCGAGACAGCCTGCCGATGGTCGAGATCACACCGCTGCCGATCGATTTTCCAGGCACTCCGACCGCTGAGGAGCTGGTCACGGTTGAGGTGCCAGCTCGCCGCCGCCGCGGCCCCAGTCGCGGTTCGGCCACCACTGCTGTCGTCGAGACGCCGACCCTTACGGCAGTGAAGACGGCTGCCCCAGCCCAGGAGTCCGATGATGCCGAGGAGCCCCGCCGCCGCCGCCGCCGCTCCTCCGCCAGCGACTGAGGGCCGTGACCCGCACGACGGGGGCCAGCCCGGCGTTGGCCCAACAGGATCCCTGGGGCGGTCGACCGCCGCATGACTGCGCCGGTGTCGATGAGGTCGGCCGAGGCTGTCTGTTCGGTCCGGTTCTGGCAGCGGCTGTGGTGCTGACGGCCGAGGCCGCGGCGAGCCTGGCCGCCGCTGGCCTCACGGACAGCAAGAAGCTCTCCCCCAGGCGCCGGGCGGCCCTGGTGCCCCTGATCCGCCAGCTGGCGACGGCCTGGGGGATCGGCCAGGCCAGTGCAGTGGAGATCGATCGCTTTGGTATTCGCTGCGCCACCGAGTCGGCGATGCTGCGGGCCCTGCAGCGGCTGCCGGTCGCGCCGGCCCTGTTGATCGTCGACGGGGTTCTGCCCTTGCGCAGCTGGCCTGGTAAGCAAGTCACCCTGATCGCCGGCGACAGTCGCTGTGGGGCGATCGCCGCCGCCAGCGTTCTGGCCAAGGAGGAGCGCGATGCCCTGATCCGCAGGCTGGCGTTGCGCTTTCCAGGCTATGGCCTCGAAAGACATGCCGGTTACGGCACGGTTCTGCATCGCCAGGCCCTGCAGCTCCTGGGGACCACCCCCCTGCATCGCTGCAGTTTTCTGGGCTCGATCCTGCCGGCCACCGGACCTCAGGAATCGCCGCACCAGGCCTGAAAATCGGCCAGCAACTGCTTGCCGACCCGGTTGCGGATGCCCAGCAGGATGCCCGCCAGCACTGAGCGGCCCGTGGCCTCCAGCACCCGGGCGGGAATCAGCTTCAGCAGCGGTGGCTGGCTGACGCAGACCGACAGACGGGCTTCCCCTTCCAGGCCGAGCGGGCAGGACTGCAGCCAGGAGTGGAGGCGCAGCTGGAAGTCATCCACCAGTCCCAGGCCCTCCAGCTGGCAGTCGATGGCCTCCAGCTCCAGCCGACCGTCCTGATGCGAGGCCCGCAGTTCCACGATCGGCTGGATCTGCAGTTGAAACACCTGCACCCGGGTGACCGTGTAGCGATAGTGGCCGGCACCCAGAGTCTCCAGCTGCTGCGGGTCAAGCAGGGCGTTCACCACCCGGTCTTCCTGGCAGAGATAGGCGGCCAGACGATCGCCCGAAACGGCAAACGGCAGGGTCAGCTGCTGACAGGCGCTGAACGCCAGGGGCATGACAGCGGGCCGGCAAGGCATGATCCTATCGGCTCACTTTCCCTTCGCTCTCGCCATGCGTCTTGCCTTCCTCGGTCCTGTCGGCACCTACGGCGAACAGGCGGCCCGGAAGCTGGCGGCGTTGGAGCAGTTCAACGACGTGGTGTATGTGCCCCAGCAGGGCATCCGTGCCGTGATTCAGGCGCTGGCTGCGGGGCAGTGCGAGGCGGCCGTGGTACCGGTGGAAAACTCGGTGGAGGGGGGCGTCACCGCCTGTCTGGATGCGCTCTGGGAGCACGATGAGTTGGCGGTGGCCCATGCGCTGGTCCTGCCGATTCGCCATGCCCTGGTGGGCAGCGGCCCGGTCGAGGGCGTCAGCGAGGTGCTGTCCCATCCCCAGGCCCTGGCCCAGTGCAGTCAGTGGTTGGCGGACCACTTGCCCAGTGCCCTTCAGCTGCCCACCAGTTCCACCGCCGAGGCCGCCAGGATGGTGCGTGGCAGCCGTTTCAGGGCCGCCGTCGCCTCGCGGGAGGCAGCTGTGGAGCACGGTCTGGATGTGCTCGATTACCCGATCAACGATGCGCCGGGCAACTGCACCCGCTTTCTGTTGCTGTGCCGCGGTTCCCGCTCCCAGGAAGGTCCGCTGGCCAGCCTGGCGTTCTCCCTGCACTCCAACCAGCCAGGCGCGCTGCTGCAGGCGCTGGGCTGTTTCGCCAGGGAGGGTCTGAACATGAGCCGCATCGAATCCAGACCTTCCAAGCGGGAGATGGGGGAATACATCTTCTTTGTCGATCTCGAGCTCTCCCATGGAGCCCAGCCCCTGGAGAAGGCCCTGGCCGAACTCAGACCTCTCTGCGAGCATCTGGCCCTGTTCGGCGCCTATCCGCTCACCAATCTGGCGATCGAGGAGCCGGCGGCAGGGGCGGCCTGAGCAACTGGGGCTGTCTGCCTGAAAGGGGCTGCCGGCTTGAACGGGCCAGCCTGGCCGTCAGGACTCCGGCTTCTGGCCTCGGAACACACCGAACTGCATCAGGCCGGAGCGAAAGGCCCATTCCATCAGCAGCAGGGTGGGGGTTTCCCTCAGGCCCTGCAGCACAGCGGAAGGCCCCAGGCCCAGCACGGCGCCGGGGCGGCGCAGCCCCTCCAGGATCGAGTCCAGCCAGGAGGGCAGGGTGGCCCGGGTCCAGTCAGCGGTAGACACGGTCATGCCGCCGCTCCAGGGGCTCCGCTCCAGGTTTCGCTGCAGAGAGCGGATGCTGGCGAACTCGGGATGGGCCCACTGATCAAGCAATTGGCGCATCACCCAGCGTTCGCGTCGGTCCATGGGTCCATCGGTGTGATCGCGCCGATTCCAGTCGGCCACAGCCAGCAGACCACCGGGCCGAAGCACTCGCAGCAGTTCATCGGCGTAGCGCTGCTTGTCGGGCATGTGGGGGCCTGCCTCCACACTCCAGACAGCATCGAAGCCCTCGGTGGAGCAGCCATCGGGGAGCTCCAGATCCAGGGCATCCATCACGGCGAAGCGACAGTGGTCGAGATCTGGGGGCGTGAGCTCCCTGGCCCTGGCGATTTGGCCGGGGCTGATGCTGATGGCGAGCACTTCAAAGCCGTAGTCGCGGGCCAGGATGCGAGCACTGCCGCCGATGCCGCAGCCGACGTCGAGCACCCGGGAACCCGGAGGTAGGCGATCGAGTCCGCTCCAACGCACCAGCGCATGCACGAAGGCCACCTTGGCGGCTCGAAAGTCACGCTGCCCAGGGGGGTCGCCGTAGTACCCCAAGTGCACATGATCGCCCCAGAGGCTTTCCAGTAGCCGGTCGGCGGTCCAGCGGTCGTAGGCATCGGCCACGCTGCCGGTGCCCGTGAAGCGGCGGTTGCGGCGCAGCCAGAGAGCGAGGGCAACCAGTGCCAGCCCGATAAGAACCAGAGCCAGAAGCAGCAAGGCCTGGGGATTGTCACCCAGCCTCACTCTCGTTCTCCAGAGCTGCCCTCATCGAGGGTGCTGAAGGTGTCCTTGAGCACGGTGCGGGCCGCCAGCTGGCGTCGGGTCTGATCCAGCAGCTCGTATTCCTGACGCAGCCTTTCGCCCGTGTCGGTGATTTCCAGCAGAGCCTGCTGATGGTCGGCCACCGGTCCACCCAGGTGGGCGCCGATCCAGAAGGACAGCTCCCGGGGCAGATCCGGCAGATCGGAGGGCAGAGAGGCGGGCTTGCCGATCAGCTTGCCGGTCAGTTCGACCACGTCCCGCAGTGCTTTGGAGACATTGCCGGTGAGGGTCTCGAGGTCGTCATGGCTGTCGCTGACCTCGTCTTCGATCCAGCTGACTAGGCCGACGCGGAATGGGGCATCGCGCACGATGTCGAGCACCCGAAAACGCTGCTGGCCCATCGTCACAATGTTGCTGCGATCGTCTTCCTGGTTCTGGCAGTGCAGAATTTCGGCACAGCAGCCGACTACGGCCATCTGCTGTTCCTGGGGATCCCAGCGAACCACCCCGAAGCGACGGTCTTCGGCCATCACCGTACGCAGCATCATGCGGTATCTAGGCTCGAATATGTGCAGCGGCAACACCTCCTGGGGGAAGAGCACCAGATCAGGTAGGGGGAACAGGGGCAGTTCCCTTACAGCAAGGTCGCTCACGTCAACAGGGTGCCGACCAGGGCACCAGAGCACGGACCAGGATGGCCGAGAGGATGAGGAGAGCGGATCAGGGAACGCAACGAGTCAGCAACGGTGTTGCCAGGGATCCTAGAAAGAACATCCTTGTCATGGCAGGAGCGGTTTAGGGGTGGGTGGGCCGCTCGGCCTGCCGCAGGAGATGCTGTGCCTTGGGGACCCAGCAGGCTTCGCGGTTCTCCGGTGAAACATGACGCAGCATGGTCAGATCAGCCTGAACAGAGCTTGCGCAGATCAGTGAGATTGGCCCTGCGCAGTTGTCTGGGTCATCAAGTGCTGGGATGAACTGGCTGCATCGGTGCTGAAGTTCGGCCTTGGGCATCCTGCAGCCCTCCACAATCAGGGGAGAAGTCCACTCTGTGAGGTGTCGATAGCCCGATCCTTTCAATCTTGGGCCCGAGTTGCCGGGGTTGTCTTTGGACGGATCCGAGGCTTGGCAGCTCTCAGGCTCAGGCAAGGAGGGGATTGAGACGCCAGGACTGGTCCAGCAAGGCAGATGTTGATGTCCCGGATACCCGATTCGGGAGAGTCTGGACAACCCAGGTGGTCGGTTCAACCAGGTCGACACTCATGCTGCTTCCTGATGACCAGGTTCGCTCCGTGGCGGGCTTGTTGGCGCAGGATTGCATTGCCCCAGCATCTGATGCAAGATCTGCCGACGATTGATCTGGGGTCGACATAGCTTTCTGGGTCATCAAGTGTGGTTTTCTCTAGCGCCACTGTCGCCCTTCATGATTGGTAACTACAGGGCCTGGTTCAGGAGGCTTGCGGGCGAGCACTTAGAAACTTGAAGCACATAGATCGCTCTACAGGAATTGAGGATCAGCCTATTGCCTATGGAATCCAGATCGAAGTCAAAATGGGAAAGTAGTCAGCTGCCCCTGGCTTGTTGACTCTTCCAGCCCCTTGTCGCTGTAATCATCCTCGAAGGGTAAATATGGCCTAATCTTGCTGGAGTCAAGAGTTGGTATGCGCTGACCTTAGATGTCGACGCAGGGGAGGGAGTGCGGTCTCTTTGCTTGTAAAGGGCTGCGGGGCAACAGGCTCTTGGGCAACTCAGAAACCAACTGTGCCGAAACTGGTTGATCCAACTGCGGCATTGCATTACTGAACCAGGCAAGAAGTCGCCCCCGCCAGAGAACGAACTGTTTTTTATCCGCCTCTCAGGTGCTTGCTAAAAAGCTCGGCAGACCTCCGAAAGAGAGAGCTACCGAGCCGAGCCAGGCCAGATCAGTGGAATCAGGTTGTTCGCAGCTAGCAGGGAGGTTGTCGGCACAATCAGGGGATTTCAAAGTCTCCTCAGGAGCGCCTGGCCCTGCAGGTTTCCGTGCTCCTTGTTTGGTGCCTGCCGAGAGAACAGCAGCTGAACCGCACCCTGTTTTGGACACGTTTGCCAGCTTCTTCGCCAACGGGAACCCAGTGCTCATGGGCTTTATGCGGCCACCAGAACAGTCCTCTGGGTTTCTGATGGTGCATTCAGCAGTCTCTTATACGCTGGACCAAAGTCTCAGAGTTTGACTTCGATGTCAACGCCGCTGGGCAGGTCAAGCTTCATCAGAGCATCGATGGTCTTGGCGCTGGGGCTGTAGATGTCGATGATGCGGCGGTGGGTGCGTGTTTCAAAGTGCTCCCGGGAATCTTTGTCCACGTGGGGCGAGCGCAGCACGCAGTAGATCTTGCGCTTGGTCGGCAGGGGAATCGGGCCGATCGCTGTGGCGGCCGTGTGGTCAGCGGTTTCAATGATCTTTTCGCAAGACAGATCCAGCATGCGGCGATCAAACGCCTTCAGGCGGATGCGGATCTTCTGCTGAGCGATGGCGGTGGACATGGCGAGATTGGGAGAGGGACGCAGGGGGCACCGTGCTGGCTGAGAGCCTTGGGCACAGGGCCGGGATTCTCAGGGCGGAAATCGAGCCGGGGTGCTCCGGTTGTCGAGGTGCTCAGGGCCAGTTGAACCCTGGGAAAGGTGGGTGGGAGAGCGTACGCCTCCCACCGCTTGAACCTAGATGAGCGAGTTTACCGGAACCGGAATGGCGAAGCGCATGCCCTGCTCAATGGCGACCGGGCAGATCAGCTGGGCGCTCATTTTAATGTTGTCACCGGGCATCACCATTTCCACGTCCGTGCCGTCGGAGGAGGTGAAGGCCGTGATCTGGCCTGTCACATCCGTGGTACGGATGTAGAACTGCGGGCGGTAGCCAGCAAAGAAGGGGGTGTGGCGGCCACCTTCTTCCTTCTTCAGAACATAGATCTCGCCTTCAAACTTGGTGTGGGGCTTGATGGAGTTGGGCTTCACCAGCACCATGCCGCGCTCGATATCCTCTTTCTGGATGCCGCGCAGCAGCAGACCCGCGTTGTCACCGGCCATGCCTTCGTCAAGTTGCTTGCGGAACATTTCCACGCCGGTCACAGTGGTTTCGCGGGTGTCCTTGATGCCAACGATCTGCACGGTTTCACCCACT
>JAPLID010000197.1 GCA_026389285.1 Cyanobacteriota bacterium | reverse complement strand
GCTTCTGAAATCCCAGCTGGTGGGGTGCCCATCACAACCAACCTCTGCTTGAGATGCAAACGGGAATCAGGCCGCCGTCAAGGGTTCAGCAGGGATGAAGTTTACGGAGAGCTGTCCCGACCCCTGAATGGGTACAAACTTTTTAGTCACAACACCATCGACTCAATCTGATGTGATGTCATGGGGATGAGAACAGTTATGGTAGATCAAGAGTTTTCTTAACCATGCACGCTCTGCTTGATGGTCGTCGCCGGATTCTGGTGACTGGTGGGGCGGGCTTCATTGGCGGAGCTGTGGTGCGGCGGTTGCTGAGCGAGAGCGACGCCACCGTTTTTAACCTCGACAAACTCGGCTACGCGAGTGATCTGACCAGCATCGAAGCGGTCCTGGCTGGCCTCGGTGCGGCGGCTGAAGGACCCGACGGTCCGCGCCATCAGCTGCTGAAGGTCGATCTCAGCGATGCTGGCGCCACCGAGGCGGCCGTGGCGGCCGCCGATCCCGATCTGATCCTGCATCTGGCCGCCGAAAGCCATGTGGACCGCTCGATCGAGGGCCCTGCAGCCTTCGTGCAGAGCAATGTGCTGGGTACCTTCCATCTGCTGGAGGCGGCCCGCCATCACTGGGAGGGGCTGGCGGGCGAGCGCCGTTCGGCCTTCCGCTTTCATCACATCAGCACCGATGAGGTGTTCGGTTCGCTTGGGGCCACGGGGCGTTTCTCGGAAACCACCCCCTACGACCCCCGCAGCCCCTATTCGGCCAGCAAGGCCGGCAGTGACCACCTGGTGAATGCCTGGCACCACACCTACGGCCTGCCGGTGGTGCTCACCAACTGCAGCAACAACTACGGCCCGTGGCAGTTTCCCGAAAAGCTGATCCCGGTGGTGATTCTCAAGGCCGTAGCCGGGCAGCCGATCCCGCTCTACGGCGATGGGGCCAATGTGCGCGATTGGCTGTTCGTCGAAGACCACGTTGATGCCCTGCTGCTGGCCGCCTGCAGGGGCCGGCTGGGAGCGAGCTATTGCGTTGGCGGCCATGGGGAGCGGCCGAACCGGGAGGTGGTGGAAGCTATCTGCCGCCTGCTGGACGCGTTCAGACCCGCTGGTGCCCCCCACGCCCGCCTGATCACCCGGGTCACCGACCGCCTCGGTCATGATCGACGCTATGCCATTGATCCCACCCGCATCACTCAGGAGCTCGGCTGGCAGCCCCGCCAGGGGTTCGAAGCCGGTCTCGCCCTGACCGTGCGCTGGTATCTGGATCAAAGCGACTGGTGTGGACGCATGACCCAGCGATTGGCCTGAGCCGCCACCAAGCGCACCGCAGATTCCCAGATGTAGGGACGGGACATCGAACGGCCAATGCCCCTCCCCAGGCCTGAGCCCAGGCGATAGATTCAGCCATATCGATGCCGCCGGAGGATGACAGGTGCTGTGTGACATCTCCGCGTTGGTCGGCTCGGATGAAACCAGAGATACGGCGCGTCAACCTTTAAGCGTCCAACCTGCGATCAACTTGGCGACTGAGCGCTCCCAGCCCCGCGCCATCCCCACCCGCCTGCTCCGGGCGGCCCTGCTACCCCTTATCTGCGCTGTCGACACCTTCGGCCTTGGGTCGGCTGTACAGGCCGCTAACCCTCCCTCCCCCCGGTGGAGTCAGGTTCCACCCAGCATGGTGGCGATCACCAGTCCGGTCTGGAGTTCAGCCCCGTCCCTGCAGAGCGAGTCGGGTTGGCAGGTGATCGATGCTTCCCGAGGACTGCCCTCCACCTGGCAGGCTGGACCATCTGATGTGGCCCGCCCACCCCAGTCGACCGCCGTCCAGGTCCGCAGTGTCGGCCGCGGTTTCACGGTCAATGGCAATCCATGACCCTGATATCAGCCTCAAGGTCCCCAACGCCTTCGCCTTCGATAAACACTTCCACTTCTCAGCCCAGCTGGCTGGCAGCAGCGGCACGCGTACCTGCAAGGTGGGAGAAGGCCAGAACTGGTCCGACTGCGCCGATGGAGAACTCTTCTTTGAGTTCACACCTCTCAAAGGTGACAATGCCAGCTTTGGCATCAACTGGACCATCCAGAGTCTGAGCAGCCGCAACACCGAATTCGGTTCCGCTCAGAGCTTGGGCTTCAAGGGGGCCAACCTCACCCCCACTCTGGGTCTGGCCTTCGGGGCAGAGCGGATTGTTCAGTTCGACAATCAGACCGACCTTGGACGCAACTATTACTTGCTGATCACCCAGGCTGTTCCCTTCGGTCGCGGCGATAAGCCCGCAATGTTGGTGGCCACAGCGGGTATCGGTTCCGATTTCTTCGGCTACGGCGGTAATGGCACGCTGGGCAGCACCAACTGCATCGGCGGCAACAACATCAGCAGCAACTCCTATCCCAAAGGCACGGATTGCTATTGGGCCCCGGTCGGCGCCGTCAGTATCGCCATCAACGACCGCCTCTCCAGCGGCGCTGAGTGGTTCGGTTGTGGCATCGGTGCCTGAATCTCCGTGCGGCCCTTCGGTGACCTGCCGTTGATGGCCTCGCTTTACGCCACGGATTTTCTGGGCAACACCCCCGCCTACATTCAGGACACCTGCACCACCGATCCTTGCGAGATTCGTTGCTTTGGTTGCCTGAGCTACTCGTTCTGAGGCACCTCCCCTTGATCGGCCAAGCCCTGTGACCTTACGACTCACCAACACTCTCAGCCGCAGCAAAGAGGTGTTCAAACCCCTGGATGACCGGCGTGTCTCCATTTATTGCTGCGGCGTCACCGTCTACGATCTCTGCCATCTCGGCCATGCCCGCAGCTACATCGTCTGGGATGTGCTGCGCCGCTATCTCTGCTGGCCCGGCCAGAGCGATGGTGCCTATGTGGTGAAGTTTGTGCAGAACTTCACCGACATCGACGACAAGATCCTCAACCGCGCCGCCGAACAAGGCCTGGCGATGGAGCAGGTGAGTGAGCGCAATATCAGCGCCTATTTTCAGGATATGGATGCGCTCAATATTCTGCGCGCCGATGCCATGCCCAGGGCTACGGGTTGCCTTGACGGCATTCGTGATCTGATCGCGGAACTGGAGCACAAGGGAGCCGCCTATTCCGCCGATGGTGATGTCTATTTTGCGGTGATGAAACAGGCGGGTTATGGCAAGCTCTCGGGCCGTGATCTCTGCGAACAGCAGGAAGGAGCCAGCGGACGCACCACGACGACCGAGGAAGGGCGCAAGCATCACCCGTTTGATTTCGCTCTCTGGAAAGGGGCCAAGCCCGGCGAGCCGAGTTTCCCCTCCCCCTGGGGACCGGGCCGGCCCGGTTGGCACATCGAATGTTCGGCGATGGTGCGCCAGGAGCTCGGCGACACGATCGACATTCACCTCGGTGGCGCCGATCTGATCTTTCCCCACCACGAGAACGAGATCGCCCAGTCCGAGGCGGCCAGCGGCAAGCCCCTGGCCCGCTACTGGCTGCACAACGGCATGGTCAATGTCGGTGGCGAGAAGATGTCGAAATCGCTCGGCAACTTCACCACGATCCGGGCCCTGCTCGAGAGCGGCGTCAGCCCGATGACCCTGCGGTTGTTCGTGCTGCAGGCCCATTACCGCAAGCCCCTGGACTTCACCCTCGAGGGTCTGGATGCCGCCGCCACGGGCTGGAAAGGGCTCAGCGCTGCCCTGGCCGTGGGTCAGACGTATGCCGATTCCCTGGGTTGGGGCGCTTCAGCGGGCAGTGCGCTGGGCAGTGCGGTCGGCCCAGCCGACCGGGAATGGCCTGAGGAGCTCCGCGTCAGCCGCGATCGCTTCCGCGAGGCGATGGATGACGATCTCAACACTGCCGCCGCTCTTGGTGAGCTGTTCGAGCTGGCCCGTCCGCTGCGGGCCCTGGCCAATCGCCTGCGCATCGGCGATGTCGCCAGTGAGGCCGAACGGGCCATGGAGGACCGCTGGACGCTGCTTGTGGAGTTGGCGGGCGTTCTGGGGCTGGCGGCTGAGCGCGAGGTCGTGCAGGCGGCCGCCGAGGGGATCAGCGACGAGTCCCAATCCGGTTTGAGCGACGTCGCCATCGAGGCGCTTGTGGAGCAGCGCAAGGCGGCTAAAGCGGCCCGCGATTTCGCCAGCGCCGATCGCCTGCGCAACGAGCTGAAGGCCCAGGGCATCGACCTGGTGGACAAACCCGGCGGCGTCACGGTCTGGCTTCGGGGTTGAGCGCGGAGAGCAAGGCAAGTCAGCCGCCCCCCGATGATCGGCCGCGGGTGATCAGTCAGTGCTGGGACCAGGGTCTTTTTTATCCTTCATCATCGCTTCGATCCTGCGGATCCTCAGCAGGCTGGTCTGCCAGATCTCCAGGCGGAACCGGGCCTGCGGATCGCCGCTTTCGGCCTCGAGCCGGCTGGTCTCGATCAGGGCATCGAGGTCGGCGCCCTGCTCAAAGGCATCCCAGAGCACGCGCTCCTGCCGGGCGCGCTCGATGAAGTTCCAGCGCTGCAACCAGAGCATCAGGCCAGGGCAATGTCCCCAGTTAAGCCTTCTCGGCGCTGGGCTGCGGCTGCGGGCGCCAGGTTCCACGGTGCTGGGCCACCGGCAGTGGGAAACTGTTGGCCCAACCAAGCCCTCCGGGAGCCCGCCGTGAAAGCCATCGCCGTGCTGGGGTCCACCGGATCGATCGGCACCCAGACCCTGGAGATCGTTGAGGAGTTTCCCGAGCGCTTCCGGGTGGTGGCCCTCAGCGCCGGCCGCAACCTCGATCTGCTGATCGAGCAGATCCGCCGCCACACCCCCGAGGTGGTGGCCCTGGCCGATGCCGAGCTGGTGGCTGAGCTGCGTCAACGGTTGCAGGCGCTGGAGCCGGCCCAAAGGCCCGAGCGGCTGCCGGAGCTCCTGGGGGGCCGCGACGGCATCTGCACCGCCGCCGCTTGGCCAACGGCCGATCTGGTGGTGACGGGCATCGTCGGTTGCGCCGGCCTGTTGCCCACCCTGGCGGCGATCCGGGCCGGCAAGGATCTGGCCCTGGCCAACAAGGAGACCCTGATCGCCGCTGGGCCGGTGGTGCTGCCCGAGCTGGCGAAGTCCGGCAGCCGGCTGCTGCCGGCTGATTCCGAGCATTCGGCCATCTTCCAGTGCTTGCAGGGCACCCCCTGGCCCGAGACGGCCCGGCTCTCCACCGGCACCCCGCCACCGGGCCTGCGGCGGATCCAGCTGACCGCCTCGGGCGGCGCCTTCCGCGACTGGGATCCGGCCGATCTGCATAAGGCCACGGTGGCCGATGCCACCAGCCACCCCAACTGGACGATGGGCCGCAAGATCACCGTGGATTCGGCCACCTTGATGAACAAGGGGCTGGAGGTGATCGAGGCCCACTATCTGTTCGGCCTCGACTACGACCACATCGAGATCGTCATCCATCCGCAGAGCATCATTCATTCGATGGTCGAGCTGGCCGATTCCTCGGTGCTGGCCCAGCTGGGCTGGCCCGACATGAAGCTGCCGATCCTCTGCTGCATGAGCTGGCCGGAGCGGATCGAAACGCCCTGGCGCCGCCTTGATCTCACCGAGCTGGGCAGTCTCACCTTCCGCCAACCTGACGCCGATCGCTACCCCTGCATGGATCTGGCCTACGCGGCCGGGAGGGCCGGCGGCACGATGCCGGCGGTGCTCGATGCCGCCAATGAGCAGGCGGTGGCCCTGTTTCTCGACGAACGGATCCATTTCCTCGACATTCCCAAATTGATCGACGGGGTGTGCGATCGCCACCGGGTCGACCTCACGGCCAATCCCTCCCTGGACGACGTGCTGGCGATCGACGCCTGGGCCCGTCAGGCGGTGCGTGAAGCTGCAGCCCTGTTGAATGCGCGAACTCCAGTGGCGTTGTCGGCTTGAGCGGTCCGCTGATGCAGACGACACAGCCCGCCCCCCAGCCCCCGGTAAGCCACCACCTGCTGCTCTGCGCCACGCCCAGCAAGGCCCTGTGCTGCCCCGATCCGCAAGTGGGAGCCGCCAGCTGGGCCACCCTCAAACGGTTGGTGCGGGAGCTGGGGCTGGAAGATCCCGGCCGCACCGGTGGGGTGGTGTGGCGCACCAAGGCCGACTGCCTGCGGATCTGTGGCGGTGGGCCGATCCTGCTGATCTGGCCTGACGGCATCACCTATGGCGGTGTCTCCTCGGAGCGGATCGAGCGGATCCTGCGGCAGCATGTGATCGGCGGCCAACCCGTGAGCGAATGGATTGTGCAGCGCACGGCCTTCAGCGGCCAAGCCCCTGACCCCCAGCCCAGGCTCCAAGAGCTCCCAGTCCAACCCCCCCCAGGCCAATCGCTTCAGCTCTGAAGGCAAGACCGGTCGGCCTGGTAAGCGGTGCCAGTCCAGGGCCCTTGGCCTCGCGATCCCATGGCCTGGATTCGGCAGATCCCAGTTGATCGTGGGATCAGCGGTCAGTGATCAGCGGTCAGTGATCAGCGAACAAGGAATCGCCATTGGGGTACCTCGAAAATCATTGATCCCGAGGCTTGAGGATCATGCCGGCTCTTTCGAGGCAATGCGTCTGCTTTGCGGATGTCGCTGACACACCTGAATCTTCTAGGTGCCCCAATGGCGATCGCGGATCTTTAGCCCAATTAGCCTGGCGTCTCCAGCCTGCTGCTCAGCCAATCCGCCGTCTGCTGATCCGCCCAGCTGGCCGAACGGCCGCCACGGTTGCGGCCTTCCTGTGCGCGGCCTTCCTGCCCGCGGCCATCCTCTGGGCGGCCTTCTTCTTCACGGCTATGGAAGCCGTTGTGGCCGCCGTGCGGCGTGATCAGCGTCTCCAGCCAGGGGCAGGCGCACCGACTGGCCGCTGTCGCTAGTTGCTGGGTGGCGGCCACCGGCACCCAGGGGTCATCGGCGGCATGGATCAGCAGGATCGGGGGCATGGTGCTCCCGGCCTCCATGGCCGCCAGCAGGGGCTGCAGCGGACTGGCGGCCTCGTAGTAGGCCTCGACCGAGGGATACCCCCAGCGAGGAGCCGTGATCCGGGCATCGAAGGCCCGCAGGGTCCGCACCCGGGCCGCCCCGGTCAGGGCGCCGCGCTCCTGCGGCCCGATCCCCCGGGGATCGGCCAGGGTCAGCTGCCGCAGCCGCCTCAGCACCCAGCGGCGATAGATCCGGTTGCGCGGCCGATCGAATTGCTCGCTGCAGCGGAGCAGATCGAGGGGGCTGCTAACGCAGACCACGCCATCGAGCGGCGGCGCTGCGGCGGGCCCCGCCAGCAGCCCATTGAGCAGGATCGTGCCGCCCAGGGACAGGCCGACTCCGAACAGCGGCACGGCGCGCCCGGAAACAGGGGCCGGGGCCGCCCCTTGATGGACCAGCTGATCAGCCAGCTGCCGTGCCCGGCTCAGGGCCGGCAGCAGATCGCGGTTGCAGAGGGCCGCATAGGTGCCGGAGGCCAGTGGGCGGCCGGCACCGGCGCCGCGCATGTTGAGGCGCAGCACCGCAAAACCGGCGTGTTCAAGATGGTCGGCCAGTCGCCGGGAGCCCCGGCCCTCACTGCAGCCCCCCAGGCCCGGAACGACAACGACAAGGCCCGCCACCCCGGTACCCGGAGGGCAGGAGTAGCGGGCCAGCAGGGCTTCGCCGCCGCCGAGGTCGATCGTGATCGCGTTGGAGGCATCTTCCGGCAGCCGCTCGGGACGGATCGTGTCCCGGAGCGTCTGTAGATCGGGGCCCCACCAGGGCAGGCGCTGCCCCGGTGGGGTTTGCCCCGGTGGGGCCTGTCCAGATGGGGGCGTGGAGGAATCGGTGCTCAACGGCAGGGAAGCGGTGCCGGACGATCTCAGCTGATCCTGGATGAGGCCGGGCCGGTTCAGACGGCCACCTTCGCTTTCTTGGCCACCACCTTGCCGACGCCCATGCTGCGCAGTTCGCTCAGCAGACCGTTAAGCACCGCCTTGGCGTCGCCGAAGACCATGGCGGTCTGGGGCAGCTCGAACAGGGCATTGGCGATGCCGGCGTAGCCAGCCCCGAGGCTGCGCTTGACCACGAACACCTGGCGCGCCTGATCCACCTCGAGTACGGGCATGCCGTACAGGGGGCTGGTGGGATCGCTCTTGGCATCAGGGTTGACCACGTCATTGGCCCCCAGCACGATCACCACATCGGTGCGAGGAAACTCGGGGTTGATCAGGTCCATCTCGATCAGCTGCTCATAGGGCACATCCGCCTCGGCCAGCAGCACATTCATGTGGCCGGGCATGCGGCCCGCCACCGGGTGAATGGCATAGCTCACCTCGACGCCATGGGCCTCAAGCAGCTTGGAGAGTTCGCGCAGGGCGTGCTGGGCTTGGGCTACGGCCAGGCCGTAGCCGGGCACGAACACCACCCGCTCGGCCTGCTCCAGGGCCATGGCGCATTCCTCGGCGCTGCAGCTGGTGATGCGGGTGTACCCCGCTTCACTGCCGCCGCCGCCCACAGCACCACCACCGCTGGCCCCGAGGGCCCCGCCGAACAACACGCTCAGCAGCGAACGATTCATCGCCGTGCACATCACCTGGGTCAGGATCAGGCCCGCCGAACCGACCATGGCGCCGGCAACGATGAGCAGCTGGCTGCCTACTACGAAACCGGCGGCCGCCGCGGCCACTCCGGAATAGGAGTTGAGCAGGGAGATCACCACCGGCATGTCGGCGCCGCCGATCGGCAGGGTGACGCCCACGCCCAGCAGGCTGGAGCCGATCAACAGCAGCCACAGGGGCAGACCGGTGGGATCGCCTGGCAGCAGCACAGCACCCACCAGCGCTAGCACCGCCAGGGCGATGTTGACGACGTGGCGCACTGAACTCTGGGTCCAGGCCGGTGTATCGAGCCAGCCCTGGAGCTTGGCCATGGCCACGATCGAGCCGGTGAAGGTGATCGAGCCCACGAACACGGAGATAGCAATCGACACCAGGGCCACCATGTCGGCGCTGGCGGAATCGAAGATGGACACACCCACGGCCACCAGCAGTGAGGCCAGGCCACCGCTGCCGTTGAACAGGGCCACCACCTCGGGCATGGCCGTCATCGGCACCCGCCGGGCCGTGATCAGACCGGCCAGGCCACCGGCGGCACTGCCGGCGGCGATCCACAGCCAGGCCAGGGGGCCAGGCTGGATCTCGATCAGCAGACCGAGCACCGCCAGGCCCATGGCCACCGCGGCCAGCTGATTGGCGCCGCGGGCTGAGCGAACCTTGGAGAGACCCTTGATCCCCAGCGCCAGCAGCAGCACGGCCACCAGATCGATGGCGTCTGTCAGCAGATCCATGGACAGAAAAGAACTGGTCATCAGGCGTCTCCTTTGCGGCGGAACATGGCGAGCATGCGGTCGGTGACAAGGAAGCCGCCGACGACGTTGTAAAGCGCGAAGCCCAGGGACAGGGCGGAGATCAGCAGCAGGGCCTGGTTGTCGCCGGCCTTCTGGATCAGCGTGAGCGAAGCCAGCAGCGTGATGCCGCTGATCGCATTGGCCCCGGACATCAGCGGGGTGTGCAGGGTGGGGGGCACCTTGCCGATCAGTTCAAGGCCAAGGAGGCTGCCGAGCAGCAACACCCAGAGGGCCTGGGAAAGAACACTCATCACGAAGCTCCGTTGGGATAGACGACGTCGTCGCGGCGGCACAGGCCACCATGGGTAAGCAGGCAACCCTCAAGGATTGGATCCTGCGGATCGAGGACCAGGGCGCCGTCGCCGAGCACGTGCTCAATCAGGGCCGCCACATTGCGGGCATAAAGGGCACTGGCGTGGTTGGGCACGCTGCTGGGTAGGGCATCGGCCCCGATCAGCTGCACGCCCTTGCGATCCACCGTCTCGCCGGCGACGGTGCCGAAGCAGTTGCCCCCCTGGGCCACGGCCAGGTCAACCACCACCGAACCGGGGCGCATGCCGTCGAGCATCGCCTCGCTGATCAGGCGGGGGGCCGTCCGGCCCGGCACCAGGGCGGTGCAGATCACCATGTCGGCCAGGGCCAGCTGTTCGGCCAGCTGCTGGCGCTGGGCCTCAAGGAAGGCCTCACTGGCCTGATTGGCGTAACCGCCCTGCTCGGCCGGTTTCTCGTCGAGCTCGGGCGGATCGATGAAGCGGCCGCCCAGGGATTCCACCTGTTCCTTGACGGCGGGCCTGACATCGGAGACATAGACCACACCGCCCAGTCGCTTGGCTGTGGCGACAGCCTGTAGGCCGGCGACGCCCGCCCCCAGTACCAGCACCCGCGACGGCTGGATCGTGCCCGCGGCTGTCATCAGCATCGGCACGTAGCGATCGAGGGCCGCCGCCGCCAGGAGCACCGCCTTGTAGCCGGCGATGTTGGCCTGGGAGGAGAGCACATCCATCGTCTGGGCCCGGCTGATGCGGGGCAGCAGCTCGAGGGCGATTGCCGAGGCCTGACGCCGGTTGAGCGTCTCGGTCAGGTGACGGGCGCCGTAGGGGGCCAGCAAACCCACCAGCAGCGAGCCCTCCCTCAGGTGCTCGAGGGTTTCGGTGGGTGGCGGATTGACGCACAACACCGCATCGGCCTCGCCCCAGGGCAGCTCCGCCGCCGGCCGCAGCTCGGCTCCGACCGCGGCGAAGTCTTCATCAAGAAAACCGGCCGCCAATCCGGCACCGCCTTCCACGATCAGGGACACGCCCTTGGTCATCAGCCGCTTCACCGTCTCCGGTGTGGCGGCCACCCGCTTCTCACCGGGAGACAGCTCCCGTGGTACCAGCATCGTCAGCAATGGCCTTGATCAGCAGACTCTCTCCATTAGACGAAGTTGAGCTGGGCAAACAAGCCAAAGGGCTGCATATGTGCGGACTCGCCCACCTGCACCGCCTCCCGATGTCGCCGGAGCTCGCTCGGCAATACGCAGACTTTCTGAAGCCCTCGGGGCCAGGGGCGATCCATAGCTAGAAAGGGAGATTATGTGACTCCGATTGATCAAGGGCCCATTCCGGTCTGGGATGTATGGCCCTGGAATGCCTCGCCCTGGAATGTCTCGATGAAGGACGCTTCGGCTGGGGGTCCCGGCTGGGGACTGTTTCAGCGTGCTGGTCCCCAGGCCGTTCTTCAGAACATGGGCTCCAGTTCCTGTTCCAGGGAATCCGCCTGGTGCAGGGCACCGCGATGGCGCAACAGCCTCATGCGCAGAATCATCGGGTCGATGTCACAGTCCTGGAGCCAGCAGAGCTCCAGGAAAGGGCGCGGCTCAGACGGTGGATCAGATGGTTGAACCTGGTCACGGGCCATGGCAGTACGGGGCCGGGGTCCCGGAGCAGTCGATAGCCGGAAGTTAGGCACGCCTGCGGCAAAACCCCATGAGAGTTCGTACTCAGTTGGGAGTCCGCACGCAACCGGAGGCTCCGCTGCCCCTCCAACGCCCTGGCCCAGCCAGCCCCCTGGCCCCGCCAGCCCCCAGAATCAGGCCATGCCTGTGCCGTCGTTTGAACTGGGGAACAGGGGCGGATCCCCGGGCGCGACGGCGATGCCGCGGCTGCAACCGCGGGACTGGCAGAACCGGCTGATCCAGCTGCTGAGGGCCCGCCTGGTGGCCGCCGGCCCCGCAGGCCAGGATGTCCTGATCCATGCCGGTCCCGGAGCCGGCAAGACCCTCGGCGCCCTGCTGGGCTTTCAACGGCTGCAGAGCGAAGGACGGCTGGATCGCTTTGTGGTGTTCTGCCACCGCACCACGATTGCCCAGCAGTGGCTGGCGGCTGCGGCGCGCCTGGGGCTGACGCTGCGCGAGTGGGAGGGAAGCTGGGAACAGCGGGGCCCCAGCGACGGCTTGCTGCTCAGCTATCAGGCGGCCGCTCGCCATCGTCAGCGCCTGGAGCTGGATCTGCTGCCCGCCTTGGCCCGGTGGCGCTGGCTGGCGATCGCCGATGAGGTGCATCACCTGGGGTTGGATCCGGATGAACCGGAGGCGAGCGCCTGGGGTCACGCCTTCTCGATTCTCAGCACGGGGGCCAGGCTGCGGCTGGGCCTGTCGGGCACTCCGTTTAGGGCGGACAACCTGGCCTTCTGCGCCGCCCGGCGCCTGCAGGTGGTGGAGAACGGCATCGCCGCTGAGCGGATCGTGCCCGATCTGTGCGTCGAACCGCGGCGTTTGATCATGGCCGGCGATGTGAGGCCCCTGGAATTCCGCTTCCAGGACGGTTGGGTGGAGCACGGCCGATCCGCTCTGGCCGGTCAGCGGGAAGCCTCGCCGGTCTCCTGTGAGCAACGCGAGAGCTGGCGGGCCCGCAATCTGCGCCGGGCCATCCGCCTGGGGGATGGCGGGGGCATCGCCCTGAGGCTGCTGCTCCAGGCCCGGCGGCGGCTGGAGCGGGTCAGGCAGGAACACAGCGGCGCCGGTGGCCTGGTGATCGCCCGCGACATCGAACATGCCGGCACGATCGCCCGCCTGCTGGAAGGGGAGGGTGACCGGGTGCATCTGGTCCATTCCCAGGATCCGGAGGCGGCGGCCCGGCTGGCGGCTTTTCAGGCGGGAGAGGCCGACTGGCTGGTGAGCATTGATATGTGTTGACCACTGTCGTGACCCGCAGCCGCTTCGTGCAGGCGATCACCCGGGCCGTGCGCATGGATGGCGAGCGCGCCGGATGTGAGGCGATCCCGCGGCATCCTTCCTACGTTTTCGCCCCGGCCGACCCCCTGCTGATCAGCCATGCCCGCAGCTGGTCGCTGAGTGAGCCCTATGTGATCCGCACCCAGGCGGCTGGTGGTGCCGCCTCGGCTGAACCGGGCTCAGGCTGTGCTGACGGGCGTTCTCCCCTGCAGGCCCTGGCGGATGACGCCGGCGCCATGATCCGCATCAACGGCCCCCAGTTGCCCGGATTTCTCGATCGCGCAGGTTAGGTAGCCCTAAGGGCAGATCGCGGCTATGGGCCTAATGATGTGCGACGTTGTGTCAACCAACACCAACGGCTGGCCCTCAAGTCGGCAAGGTGAGCCAAGGCGGAGCAAGGTCATGACTGGGCCGAACGACGACTCAACCAAACCCGACCCGTGCGGTCGTGGCTCCAGCCGCTTTGAGGCCGAGAGCGACGGCACCCTCAATGCCAAGGTGCATCGCCGTCTGACCGTGGCTGTCTGCTGGGCCCTGTCGCGACGAGCCGCCCTCGACAGCCGGGAGCTTTATGAAGACAGCTATGCCCTGAGCGAGGAGTTCAGGGAGTGGTTGATCTGCCTAGAGGATCATCCGGATGTTCTTCAGGCGAATGTGCTGATGGTGCCCAACGATCTGAACCTGGAACGCAAACCGGAAACCGACGGACGCCTGGGAATCTAAAGCAAAACGGAAGATTTTGGCAGCGGTCCCGTTGGTGGTGAGCTCGGGCTGCCTCGGCGCCTCCAGGCCATGGCCGCCTTCGGAGATGGTCGCCGGGCTCAAGAGTTCGCTCCCTAAGCTCCGAGCCATCACCACAGGAGCTCTGAATGATGGGGGACGAGCAGCTGCAGCGTCAGGACACCTCCACAGTCACGGCACAGGGCGGCGCCGAGGCGATCGAAAATCTGGTGATCGTCGGTTCCGGCCCCGCCGGTTACACCGCCGCCATTTATGCGGCCCGGGCCAACCTCAGCCCCCTTTTGGTCACCGGCTTCCAGGATGGCGGCATCCCCGGCGGTCAGCTGATGACCACCACCCACGTCGAGAACTTTCCCGGCTTTCCCGACGGGATCCTCGGTCCCGACCTGATGGATCGCTGCAAGGCCCAGGCCCTGCGCTGGGGCACCCGCCTGCTGGAGGCCGATGCCGAAGCGATCGACCTGTCACAGCGGCCGTTCCGGATCCGCGCCGAGGGCCGCACGATCCGCGCTCAGGCCGTGATTCTGGCCACCGGCGCCAGTGCCAATCGGTTGCAGCTGCCGAACGAGGAGCGTTACTGGAGCCGCGGCATCAGCGCCTGCGCGATCTGCGATGGGGCCACGCCCCAGTTCCGCAACGAGGAGCTGGCGGTGGTGGGGGGCGGTGACTCCGCCTGTGAAGAGGCCGTGTACCTCACCAAATACGGCAGCCATGTGCACCTGATCGTGCGCGGTGCCCAGCTGCGTGCCAGCGCCGCCATGGCCGACCGGGTGCTGGCCAATCCGGCGATCACCGTGCACTGGCGCAGCCAGGTGGCCGATGCCGGCGGCGATGACCAGTGGATGAGCGCCATCACCCTGAAGGACACCGTTGACGGCAGCACCAGGGAGCTGCCGGTGCGCGGCCTCTTCTACGCGATCGGCCACACACCGAACACCCGGCTGGTGAAGGATCAACTGCAGCTGAACAGTGCCGGCTACCTGATCACCCAGCCGGGCCGGCCGGAAACGAGCATTGAGGGGGTCTATGCCGCCGGCGATGTGGCGGACGCCGAATGGCGCCAGGGCATCACCGCTGCCGGCAGCGGCTGCCAGGCGGCCCTGGCGGCCGAGCGCTGGCTCAGCCATCACAACCTGGCGGTGGCGGTGCGCCGCGACCAGCTCGAGCCCACCGCCGTGGGGGAACCGAAGCGCACGGCCATCAGCGATGAGGCCAACTTCGACCCGTCCACCTTGTGGCAGAAGGGGGGCTATGCCCTGCGCAAGCTCTATCACGACAGCCCCAATCCCCTGCTGGTGGTCTACACCTCCCCCACCTGTGGCCCCTGCCATGTGCTCAAGCCTCAGCTGAAGCGGGTGCTCGAGGAGCTCGGTGGCCGCGCCCAGGGGGTCGAGATCGACATCGAGGCCGATCAGGAGATCGCCGTTCAGGCCGGCGTCACCGGCACGCCCATGGTGCAGCTGTTCTGCCGCAAGGAGCTCAAGCAGCAGTGGAAAGGGGTTAAGCAGCGCAGCGAGTTCCGCCAGGCGATCGAGGAGCTGCTGGCCGTGACCGCCTGAATGGCAGCGCATATCAACTGTTGCCGTCTTGGCCGGCCGCCATGCAGCGAGCAAGCCGTTGAACGACACGACCGAAGACTGAAACAGGCCAGGTGCCTGTCGATCCAGCCCGACCCGGCGCCAGAAGCTGACCTGTCCGGGTCCCCCTCAGCGACGCCTGGGGCCACCGGGGCGGTTCCCGCCGGGACGGGGGCCTGTGGCTCCGGCGTTGCGCTCCCTGTAGGTGATGCGGCCGCGGGAGAGGTCATAGGGGCTGATCTCAACCAGCACCTTGTCTCCGGCCAGCAGCTTGATGCGGAACTTAGTGAGCTTGCCTGCGGCCCGGCAGAGGCATTGGTGACCGGCTGGCTGCTCCAGGGTGACGAGGTAGAACCCATTGCCCTGTTCCTTCTCAATCACACCGGAGGTCTCGATCATGCGGGAATGGGCCGTGCTGCAAATTGACTTTTCATCGTAGACGGCGGCCGCTGCGGAGGCCATGCCGCCCCGCGCATCGAACTCGGCTTGCCTGGCGTTTGAGGTTGCCGAATCTGCCATCCATCGAAACGGTCACACCCTGCCAGCGATCCATCGGTCCTGGCGCCGCGGCGATTAGGGTCCAGCGCACCGCCAGAGCACCGACCGATGATCCTGCCCCCCGTGTCGATGGATCTGGGCATGTTGCTGATCTCCATCGGGGTGGTCAATCTCTGGCGCGCCCGCCAGAACGCCTGAAGCCCTGGCCCCGGCCCAAGTTCAGGCAGCGCCAGAGCGTGCCGGGCATGCCGTAGTCGAGCGAGACCGTGTCGAGCCAGATCACCCTGCTGTTCCACAAGCCCTACGGAGTTCTCAGCCAGTTCACGGCTGAACCCGGCAGCGCCTGGGACATCCTGGCCTCGTGGATCAAGCAACCCGATGTGTACGCCGCCGGCCGGCTTGATGCCGACAGTGAGGGTCTGTTGCTGCTGACCGGCAACGGCGCCTTGCAGCAACGGCTGACCGATCCCCGTTGGGGTCACTGGCGCCGCTACCAGGTGCAGGTGGAGGGGCAGATCAGTGCTGAGGCCCTGGAGGCGCTGAATGGGGGACTGGTGATTCAGGGACAGCGCACCCTGCCGGCGCGAGCCCGTCCGATCGCACCGCCGGCTGATCTGCCGGAGCGGGATCCACCGATCCGCCATCGCCTCAATGTGCCGACCAGCTGGCTGGAGCTGGAGTTGCGCGAGGGTCGCAACCGTCAGGTGCGGCGCATGAGCGCGGCCGTGGGCCTGCCGACGCTGCGGCTGCGGCGGGTGGCGATCGATCTGATGGATGGCGCTCCGCCCCTGAGCCTGGCTGGGTTGCAGCCGGGCCAATGGCGCCAGGCCAGCGGCGCAGAACAGGAGCGGTTGGCGGCGCTGCTGCGCCAGGCCCCCCGGCACCCGAGCGGAGGGGGCCTGTGACCGGCTGGCTGGGTGCTTCGGCCTGGTCGCCGCCATAGGCGGTTCAAAACCTGAGGGCGTCGGTCCGAGCTGGCGCTGTTCGGGGCCTCACCCTTGCCTCATCCGGACCTTGTACGCTCCTCGCCTGGTCCTCGTCCACGACCTGCCCCGGGAGCCCTCGGCGGCTGCTCAGTCCAAGGGCTCCTGGGGCAGGCGGCGCCATTCGGCCACCACGTAAGGGGGCACCGGCAGCTCGACGAACACCCCCGGCAGCGCCAGCCGCAGCGGCCGGTTCTTGTGCAGATCGGCGATCAGCGGTGCCAGGTCGAACTCGGCCGCGGCTGAGCGGCCATCGCCGGAGAGTTGGGGATTGGCCAGGGTGATGTCCTCCAGCTGCCAGCTGCGGCGCCCGCCGTGGACGATCAGGCTGGTGGGGTGATCCAGCCGCACCCGGCCCGGGTAGCCCACGATCCGCAGCCGCAGCGGCCCGCCCGGTGGGCCCTCCCGGTAGGCCACCACCTGCCAGCTCTGGTAGTCGAGATCCCGCAGGCTTTCAAGGCTGCGCACGACGCCGGTGCCGGTTTCATCCGGATGGGCGTGGATCAGGGCGAAGGGCAGCCTGCCAAGGCCCTCGGCGGCCGCGGCCGAAGCGCCGTACGTCCAAGGCGCCAGCAGCAACAGGACCAGACCGAGGCTGAACAGAACACGCTTCATCGCTGTGACGGGGTTGGACGGGCTGGAGTGGGGCTGAGGGGAGTGGCCGAAAAGGAGTGGGCTACAAAACTGATCAACAACCGCTCTTGGCCGCGTTTGACGGCCTCTGTGCCGGTTGGCAATGCAGGGTTGATCGGCGTTCTGCACGGCCAGCAGAAGGTTGGGCAGGTCGTCTGCTGGCCGTTTCAGCAGGCTCCTAAATAGCAGGCTCCTAAGGGGCAGGGGACCAGGCAGCCACAGACTGAGCAGCCATGGGCTAAGCAGCCATGGGCTGAGCCGCCACGGGCTGAGCCGCCGCCCCTGGAATCAGCTGCCAGTCGGTGTGGGTGGCCCACAGGGCCCAGATCGCCATCGCCCGCAGGTAATGACAGGCGCGGAAGGTATGCACCGCCG
>JAPLID010000062.1:17994-32893 GCA_026389285.1 Cyanobacteriota bacterium | reverse complement strand
TGCGGCCAGGCGTGGTTCCCGAACCGCAGGCAGGGCGGTGAGGAGCAGAAAGCCAGTGCCCATCTACGGTTCCAGCGGCCCAAACAGGTTGGGGGGCCTGGCCTGGCAGAGCCCGGAAGGCCCCCCCTGAACGCTCCGAGCCACGCAGCCTCGGTGACTTCCCGCCCAACAGCCCTGCCGCATCACTCCACCCAGACTTCCCGATCCGCCATGTCGTCCATGCCCTCCAAGCCACAACAGGCCGCCACTAGCACCAGACCAGGACCCGGCGGCTCCACCGCCCTGGCCGGGGTGCTGGGGGATCCGGTGCACCACTCCCTGTCGCCGGCGATTCACAATGCGGCCCTGGCGGAACTCGGCCTCGACTGGGTCTACCTGGCCCTGCCGGTGCGCGCGGCCGATCTGGCGGCGGTGGTGCCGACCCTGGAGGCCTTGGACTGCCGCGGCCTCAGCGTCACCATTCCCCACAAGCGGGCCGTGACCGCCCTGGTGGACGAGCTGAGTCCGCTGGCGCAGCGGCTGGGGGCAGTGAACACCCTGGTGCGGCGGCCCCAGGGTGGCTGGCTGGGCACCAACACCGATGTCGAAGGTTTTCTGGCCCCCCTGCGCAACGGCAACTGGCAGGGCAGCCAGGCGGTGGTGCTGGGCTCTGGTGGCAGTGCCCTCGCCGTGCTGGCCGCTCTGGAGCAGCTGGGCTTCGGATCAATCGCCGTGGCGGGTCGCAACGCCTCCACCCTGGCGGCCTTTCAAGCCGACTGCCGGCACTGGCTGCCCGGCCTGGAAACCCTCGCCTGGACCACGGCGGACGAAGAGCCGCTGTTGCAGGCCCTGGCCCTGGCCGACCTGGTGGTGAACTGCACCCCGGTGGGCATGACCAGCACCAGCGACCCCACAGCGGTGAATCGATCTCCTCTCAGCGCCGCGGCTCTGGATCGTTTACGGCCGAGCTGCGGCGTCTATGACCTGATCTACACACCCAGGCCCACGGCCCTGCTGCGGGGGGCGGAAGAACGGGGGTGCCGCACCTGGGATGGCCTGGAGATGCTGGTGCAGCAAGGCGCTGCCGGCCTGCGCCTCTGGAGCGGTCTCAACGACGTGCCGATAGCGACGATGCGCGAGGCGGCCCTGGCTCGGTTGCAGGCCCCCTAGCCTGGTCCCCAGCTTGCGCCCTATCGCCTCCCCCCATGCAGGATCCGCCGATCTGGCAGCGGCTGCTAGCCGCCCTGGCCTACCTCTTGCCCTTAAGCGACGCCATCCCCTTCGGCAAGGCATTGTTGCTGCAATTTCCCGTGCTGCAGCTGCTGGCTCTGCCCGCCCTGCCATTGACCTACGTGCAGCAGGCGATTCCATTCGGGGGGCTGGTGCTGTTCCTGGTGCTGTTCCTGCTGGTGGTGCGCAACAACAAGGTGCCCTATCTGATCCGCTTCAACGTGCTGCAGGCGATCCTGCTGGACATCGTGCTGGTGCTGCTCACCCTGGCCTTCGAAACCCTGCTCGGCTCCCTGGGCGGCAGCTTCGCGGTACGAACGCTGGAGAACACGATCTTCCTGGGCTCCCTGGTGCTGGTGCTGTTCGCCATGGTGCAGAGCCTGCGGGGCAAGGAGGCGGAAATCCCCACGGTGTCCGAGGCGGTGCGAATGCAGCTCTCCTGAAATCTGCATAACAGATGGCTGCAGGGGAGCGACCCTGCAGCCGATGCACCACCGCAGACTGAGGCTTGCCGGCTGATGATCTCGTTTTGGCAAGGCTGGCGATCCCTCAGCCCCCCGAGCGGGCCAGGGGCCGGCAAGCCCTGAGCTAGGGTTCACTATCCGTCGCTGATGGATCCTCCATCAGCCCCTCGCGCAGGCGACCACGACGCTACCGACCATGAGCCAGCCTTATTACGAAACGATGTACATCCTCCGCCCGGATATTCCGGAAGAGGAAGTTGAAAATCACGTCAACAAGTATCGCGACATTGTCGTCGAGGCGGGTGGCGAGGTGCTGGATACCCAGATGCGTGGCAAGCGCCGCCTGGCCTATTCGATCGCCAAGCATCGCGAGGGTATCTACGTCCAGCTCAACCACAACGGCGACGGCCAGCAGGTGGGCCCTCTGGAGCGGACCATGCGCCTGTCCGAGGACGTGATCCGCTACCTGACCGTCAAGCAGGACGGCCCCCTGCCCACCCCCCGCTCCCTGACCACCGGCGCCAGCGGTGCCGGAGAAAGTGCAGCTGCAGCCACGGAAACCGTCGAGGCCTGAGCCCGAGCAGGTCCAGGACCCGCACGGCGGTCTTTCAGATAAGGAGCACGACCGTGCGGCCCTGTTCTTGTAAACAGAATCCAAAGCCCCTACAGTCCGCCAATCAGGGCGTCTAGGGCATGAATGATTCAGGAGAAGCCAATTCCGGCTTGCGACGTCACCATCAGGGCACACCGTCCGATTCGCGCCAACCTCTGGACGCCGGCAATGTCGATCGCCGCTGGTGGGAAACCGATGAAAGCGAAAGATCCCCTACCAGGCGCTCAGCGAACGCACAGGATGGTCCTGGCCAGCAGCCTGCTGCTGCAGCCTTCCGTCCGCCGCCGCCACCCCCGCCCCTGAACCCGGACTGGTTCAGGGCAGCAGCCCAGGGCCCCGGCGATGCCATAGGCACTGAAACGTTCACCGCTGAGACAAAGCCCATCCCGGGGTTGCCAGTCGACATGGCTGCTGTCGATGGAACGGCGCAGCTGGCCCAGGCAGCGGCCCAGGCCAGCCAGGACGCGCTCACCGTGCAACGCCTTGAGCTGGAACTGGCCGCAGCCCAAGATGAGGCAACGGCCCTGCACGAGATGCTCGAGGATCTGCCGGAGATCTTCGAGCGCAAATTCCATCAACGCCTGCAATCGATTCTCGAACAACAGCAGCGGCTTCTGAGCGACAACCAGGCCCTGCGCGAGCAGCTCTACATGCTGGCGCCGGGTGCTCCGGCGGTGGAAACCAGGCCCAGCCGGCTGCTGTTGCCGGCGACCCAACCCAGCATGCCCCCCCTGCAGCGGCGCAGCCCACTGGGCGAAACCCTGCGCCGGGTCCTCCGTCTGGGGCGGCCTGACACCGCTTCCGGGCCGATCGATCCAGACCGCTTCAGTTAGCCCGGCGACGGGCGGCCCAGAGGCGGGTCGGCAGGCCCCAGACGTAAATGAAGCCCTCGGCGGCACGGTGATCGAACAGATCCTCGGCTCCGTAGGTGGCCATGTCGGGCACGTAGAGGCTGTCGCTGATGCTGCTGCGGCCCACCACCGTGGCATTGCCCCGCTGCAGCTTCACCCGCACCCGACCGTTGACGGTTTCCTGGGTGCGATCGAGGAAGCCATCGAGGGCCTGCTTGAGCGGGCCATACCAGAGGCCCTGGTACACCAGATCGGCCCAGCTCATCTCCACCTGGCGCTTGTAGCGCTGCACGTCGGCCGCGAGGGTGAGGCTCTCCAGCTCCTGATGGGCCTTGATCAGCAGCAACAGCCCCGGCGTTTCGTAGATCTCCCGGCTCTTGATGCCCACCACCCGGTTCTCCACCATGTCGAGACGGCCGAAACCGTGGCTGCCGGCCAGGGCGTTGGCACGCCGCATCAAGCTGACGGGATCGAGCCGTTCACCATCAAGACTCACCGGATTGCCGTGCTCAAAGCCGATCTCCACCACCTGGGGAGTGGCGGGGGCAGCCTCGATCTAGCAGGTCATGGCATAGATCTCCTCCGGCGGCTCTACATCGGGATCCTCGAGGCTGCCGGCCTCGATCGAGCGGCCCAGCAGGTTGAGGTCGATCGAATACGGAGACTTCTTGCTCACCGGAGCGGCGATGCCGCAACGTTCGCCATAGGCGATCGTCTGCTCGCGGCTCATGCCCCACTCGCGAGCTGGTGCCAACACCTTGAGCTCGGGAGCCAAGGAGCCGATGGCGACATCAAAACGCACCTGATCATTGCCCTTGCCCGTACAGCCGTGGGCCACGGCATCGGCCCCCACCTCCCGCGCGATCTCAACCAACCGGCGGGCAATCAACGGCCGGGCCAGAGCGGTGGAGAGGGGATAGCGCCCCTCATAGAGCGCATTGGCACGGATCGCCGGGAAGGCGAACTCCGTGATGAACGGTTCAATCAGATCGCCGACGATCGACTGACTGGCACCGGAAGCAAGCGCCTTCAAACGAATCGGCTCGAGTTCATCACCCTGGCCCAGGTCGGCGGCGAAGGTGATCACCTCCTCCACTCCCCATTCCTGCTTCAGGTAAGGAATACAAACGCTGGTGTCGACCCCGCCGGAATAGGCCAGCACCGCCTTGCGGGCCCGCGATGCCAGTGCCGAAGGCTCCTGATTCGGCTGCGGGCACAACTGCTGCTGCCATAAACGCTGAGATGGCGGCTTCGCTGGCTGGTTCGCTGGCTGCGCCGACTGCCCCGTACCCACCATCAGTCCTGCTCCTGATTCGAATCGTCCGATTCTCCCCCCTGGCCGGTCAGGATCGATGCGGTCCCTGCCGGCAGGGACCAGCGCCCCAGCAACAGCAGCACCAGCAACAACGAGGGCACCAGCAGCAGACTCCAGACCAGCGAGTCCCCGATCGGCGGAGGCTCACTCCAGCGCTGACCCGCGGCCACCAGGGCGGCACTGATGGCCAGGGCAAGCGCCCAGAGCTGCAGCACCCGAAGGAACTTGGTGAGGAGCATGGACATAGCAAGGTAAGGTGGTGGATCGGTCCATCGGTAGCCAGGCAGGCGGTATGAGCATTCTTGACACCATCAACCCATCGCTGACGCGCTATCGCCGGGATGAACCGGCACCGGTGCTGCCCCTGAGGGACGAACCAGATCTGCTCAGTCTGCTGGAAGCCAGCGGCCGGCTGGTGGCCGATGAGGAAACCGCCAGCACCGATGTGAGCACGGTGGAAGAGGAGGAGCTTTCGGCGCTGATGGGCGAGAAAGAGGATTACAACCAGGCCGACGAGCAATCCGAAGGAGACTGGGAAGACTGAACCCGGCCGTTTCCATGCACCGCCCCGATGGCCGACTTGCGGCCGGCCTTCTCGGCCTGATTCTTCTTGCTGGCTGCCTGCTGAGCGATGGCTTGGTGGCCAACTCGATGCTCAGCCTGCCCCTGCTGCTCTCGGCTGGCATCAGTGCTGCTGTCGCGCGCTGGGGAGTGCCCAGGCTGCGCCAGCTCAAGCTGGGCCAGGTGATCCGCTCCGAAGGGCCCCAGGGCCATCACCGCAAGGCCGGCACCCCCACGATGGGAGGCCTGCTGGTGGTGCCGGTGGGGGTACTGATCGGGGCGTTGGTGAGCCCCGGCGATCCGCGCTTGCTGGCCGTGGCTGCCGTGACCCTCGCCTATATGGCGATCGGTGCCGTCGATGACTGGCGCAGCCTCACCAAGCGCACGAACACGGGCCTCACTCCCAGGGGCAAGTTGCTGCTTCAAGGCGCAGCGGCCGTGGGCTTTCTGCTCTGGGCCGGGTTCGGCGGCTGGCTGGGGGGAGGTGTGCCCGGCGATGTGGCCCTGCCGCTCGGCTGGATCCTGCCCCTGGGGCTGCTGATCTGGCCGCTGGGGCTGTTCGTTTTTCTGGCCGAGAGCAACGCCACCAACCTCACCGATGGCCTCGACGGCCTGGCGGGCGGCTGTGGTGCCGTGGTGTTCACCGGCATGGGCCTGCAGCTGATGCTGCGCGGCCATGGCGGCGATCCGGCCCTGGCGGCCTTCTCTCTGGCCATGGCGGGCTGCTGGCTGGGCTTCCTCAGCCAGAACCATCATCCGGCCCGGGTGTTCATGGGGGATACGGGCTCCCTGGCGATGGGCGCGGCCCTGAGCGCCGTGGCCCTGCTCAGCAACAGCCTCTGGCCGCTGCTGCTGATGGGTGGCGTGTTTCTGGCGGAATCCCTGTCGGTGATCCTGCAGGTATGGGTGTTCAAGTCCACCAAAGGGGCCAACGGCCAGGGCCGCCGGTTGTTTCGCATGGCGCCGCTGCATCACCATTTCGAGCTGGCAGGAATCCCCGAACAGGGTGTGGTGATCGGCTTCTGGGGTGTCAGCCTGCTATTGGTGCTGCTGGGCCTGGTGCTGCTGCCCTGAGCAGTCAGCTCCCGGCCCGACAGGCGGCTCCCCACACACCGAATTCAGGAGTTCAGCCATGGCTTACTTCACCTGGAGAGAAGCGGGCCTCACGGCCGACTGCGCCAGCCTCGATTCGATGGCCGCCCGCTTTGAAGAGGCGGCGGCCCTGATGCGGCGCCTGGCCAGCGAGGGCTTCCGGCTCGAAAAGAACAGCCAGGGCCAGCGCATCACCCACCCGGATCCGGCGGTATTCGAGGCCTATGGCTTCATCAGCGAGGAAAAGGCCGAACGCCAGCTGACGGTCTTCAACTGAGCCTCAGCGCCGCAGCAGGCCAATCACCCAGACCGCCACAAAGCCCAGGGACGACAAGCCCAGATAGATCAGCGTCCAGGTCTGAAGATCGGCCATCTCCAGGCCGAACGGCAGGGCGCCGCCGACCGCATCGCCAGCGGTCTGCAGGGCCAGGGGCAGGCTGAGGGCAGAAAGAAGCATCGCGGAACGCTACGCCAGGCCGATTCCGCCGGCAGGTCGCAGGGCAGGATCAGACAGTTGACGACACAGCCATGGCAACCCAAGCAGGCTCCTTCCCCCGCACCCTGATGCTGCTGGGCAGCGGTGAACTGGGCAAGGAGGTGGCGATCGCGGCCCAGCGGCTCGGCTGCACGGTGATCGCGGTGGACCGCTACCCGGGGGCTCCGGCGATGCAGGTGGCCGACCTAGCCGAGGTGGTGGCGATGGCGGACCCCGAGGCTCTCAAAGCCGTGGTGCGCCGCCACCGGCCCGATGTGGTGATTCCCGAGATCGAAGCCCTGGCCGTCGATGCCCTGGCGGAAATCGAAGCCGAGGGCATCACCGTGATCCCCACAGCCCGGGCCACGGCGGTGACGATGAATCGGGATCGCATCCGCGATCTGGCCGCCGGGCCCCTCGGGCTGCGCACGGCCCGCTTCGCCTACGCCGAAAGCGCCGCCGAACTGGCCGCCGCCGCCGCCGCCCTCGGCTGGCCCGTGGTCGTCAAACCGGTGATGAGCTCCTCCGGCAAAGGCCAGAGTGTCGTCTCTGCAGCGGAGCAGATCGCCGCCGCCTGGGATGCGGCCATGGCCGGGGCCCGCGGGGAAGGGGCCCGGGTGATCGTCGAGGAGTTCCTGCGCTTTGATCTGGAAATCACCCTGCTGACCGTGAAGCAGTGGCAGGGACCCACCCTGTTCTGCCCGCCGATCGGCCACATCCAAGAACGGGGTGATTATCAGTGCAGCTGGCAACCGGCCGTGCTCAGGGCCAGCCAACTGGAGGCCGCCCAGGCCATGGCCCGCAGCATCACCGAAAACTTGGGAGGCGCGGGCCTGTTTGGTGTGGAGTTCTTTCTGTGCGGCCAGCCCGGTCAGGAGGAGGTGGTGTTCTCGGAACTCTCACCCCGCCCCCACGACACGGGCCTGGTCACCCTGGTGGGGCAGAACCTCAACGAATTTGAGTTACATCTGCGGGCGGTCCTTGGACTGCCGATCCCTGAGATCCGCTCCATGGGTCCCGCCGCCAGCCGGGTGATCCTGGCCGAAGCCACCGCCAGCGAGGTCCGCTACGACGGCGTGGCGGCAGCCCTGGCCATCCCCGAAACCCAGGTGCTGCTGTTCGGCAAGGCCGAAGCCAGGCCCCTGCGGCGCATGGGTGTGGCCCTGGCCCGCGGCGACGATGAAGCCCAGGCCCGCGAGCGGGCCGACAGCGCCGCCGGTCTCATCCGGGTGGGTGCCAGCCGTTAAACCAGTCGACACCCCTGGTCTTGCCTGTCTCTGAGCCGTAAGGTGCTGCCAGCCAGGAGAATGATGGGTCAGGCCGCTCCCCTTCCGACAGTCCCGACCCCACCGTCGTCCAGGCGCGCCAGGGGCCGCTCTGGACGTTCCGTGTCCGAAGCGCCACCCAATACCGTGCCCGAGCTTCTGACCCGTCGTCAGACTTCACCGCCACCAAAATCGAGACCGCGCCGCCCCCGAGGGATCATCACCTTTGCGTTGGGTCTCACCCTGGGCTACGCCCTTGCCAGCCCCTACACCTGGCAGCTCCCCCAACTTGCCGGCCAAGTGCTGGCGAGCCTGAGTCGCGGCCCCAGGAGCCTGGCGGAGATGGTTAATCCACTCGGATTCAACCAGCACCGGGTGTTGATTCTGGGCCGCGACAACGTAGCCGACAACACCGATGTGATGTTCACCATCGAGGTGAAGGACGGCATCACCCAGATCACCCAAGTGCCGAGAGACACCTATGTCGAAACGGAGAAACTGGGCACAGTCAAGGCCAACGCCCTATTTGAGCTCGGTGGCATCGCCACCGCCAAGGCCGAAGTCTCCAGATTGGTGGGCGCTCCAGTGGATCGCCACCTGAAGCTCAACCTCAATGCCGTCAGCAAACTGGCTGATGCCCTCGGCGGCGTCGAAGTGGATGTGCCCAAGCGCATGTACTACGTCGACAACGCCCAGAGTCTGTACATCGACCTCCAGCCGGGTCTGCAGAACCTCCAGGGCGAGAACCTGGAGGGATTCCTGCGCTTCCGCCACGATGAACTCGGCGATCTGGGCCGAATGGAACGGCAGCGGCTGGTGCTGGCCAAGGTGTTTGAAAAACTGGCCCAGCCCGCCACGCTGACCAAGCTGCCAGCGTTGCTCAAGATCGCTGGCGATGACATCCTCACCGATCTATCGCCGATCGAGCTCACCCAGCTGATGGGCACCATGGCCCACACCAAGCTGAGCACCAAGCGCCTGCCTGGACGGCTCTACTGGGAAAACGATCTCAGTTACTGGATGCCGGAGACGAACGCCCTCCATCCCACCGGCAGCGGCCAAGAGCCCACGTACTGAAACGGCTCTCCAGCCTGATGGGCTGCGCTGTTCAGTGACGGCCCGATCACACCCAGCAGACTCACAAACTCAGCGCGGCACCCGCACCAGATCCATCTCCACATCACCCCAACCCACCGGAGGCAGCAGGCTGGTCGCCGCCGGATCAGGCCGCACGCCAGACCCGGCCGAGAAGGCGCCCTGAACCCAGGCCAGCAACAGGGCTCGCAGAGGGCCACCAGCGGTCTCCTGCGGGCCCCGCATATTGAAGTGATCGCCGCCTTCCACCAGCACCAGGTCATGGCCACCGGGAGCTGAGGAGCTGAACGGGGTGATCGCCTCCGGATCCGAGGGCACCACCCAGTCTTGGCTGCCGCTGACCAACAGCGCCCGGGCCTGCAACCCCATCGAGGACCCCGGAGCAAACAACAGCTGCAGCGGCGGACTGACCGCCGCCACCGCCATCACCCGCGGATCAGCCAGACCGGCGCGATCGGCCGCATCGAGGAAGCTGCACTGCAGCACCCAGCTGAGATTGCGATCCGGATCAGCCAGGTTGTTGCAGCGCTGTTTGAGCAGCGTGGAACTGGGGGTGGCCCCCGCCAGCTGCAGGGCCGTAGTGGCCCCCCAGGAGTGGCCGATGACCACGACGCGATCACTCTTGACACCGCTCAGGCCGGCAATCCGGCCCTCGCCGACAGCATCAATCACCGCCGAAATATCGAGCGGACGCAGCTTGAGCTCCTCCGGACCCGGGGGCGGGGCACTGCCTGAAAGCATGGCCCGCTGCTGGCTCTGATCGCTGCCGGGATGGAAAGGCAGGATCACCGTGTAGCCATGGCTGGCCAGATGCCGGGCCCAGCCCGCGAAACTTTCGGGCCCATCCCAGAGGCCATGGGAGATGACAACCAGCTGGCCATTGCCCCCCTGGGAGGGTCGGATCAGCTCGCTCTCCAGGGGGGACGGGCGGTGCTTGACCACCAGAGAGGCCTTGCTGACCAGCGCCTGCAGCGGACCGGCGGCAGCTAGGCGGGGGTCAACCGGCACCGGCGCGCCGGAGGCCAGCTGCCGAGCTTCGGTCTGCTGGCGCTTGAGACGCTGAAGGCCGCGAGCAGCAGGCTCGAAATCCAGGGTGGCCGTGCGGCCCGGCAAGGCCTGAATCAGGCCCAGAAGCGTCAGTTCACCGTTGACCTTGGCCTTCTCCAGAGCTTGGTTGAGCTGCTCACCGTTCACCCGGCTCGGCAGCCCATCGACCTTGCCCAGAATCGACGCCACCAACAGGGCCTGCTCAAACAGAGGCGTGCCGGCGGAATTGGCCACCAGCTTCTTGACCGGCAACGGCAAGGGGGTATCAAACAGCTGTTGCAGCTGACGACCCAGGGCGCCGTTGCTGGCCCGATCCAGCTCTGCCAGATCACTGTTGCCCTGGCTGAGCAGCTGGCGGCTGGCGAGCTCACTGACTTTGATGGTGAACTTGGTCTCCAGCAGGGGCAGGCGAAGCTGGATCTCTTCAAGGGCGCGGGCCGGACAGCCCCAGAGGCTCGACGCCCCAACCAGGGCCAGCAGACCAAGGCTCAAGGCCCGACGACGGTGAAGACGAGTCGGCAAGGTGACAGCAGTCAGGCATTCACCAGGCTCGCATAGACCTGGAACAACGCAAACCATCCGCAGGGCCCTATGAACTGCCTCTGAAAACCGGTGTCAATACCAGATCCTCACGGCAACAAGACCAGTCAGGGTAAGCAGAGAGGTGGTCGGATGAGCTGCGCGATGGTGTCGCGCGGGTGGGCGCGATTCGACGCCATGAACAGAATGGGGATCTGCTCTTACCTCCAAGGCAGCAGCGGAAAACATCAAAAGCAGTAAGATGCTGTTACGGCTAGACAGATCAGCAATTACGCGAATCATCGGATGATTTGATGACCCACAGGAAGTCCGTAGCCTCAATCTCTAACCTGCGATCTGCCACGGTCGGGCTGTGCGGCATTTGCTACGCAATGCACCATTGAATATCACAGCGCTTGCTGGGGAATCAAGTCACATGATGAGATTAAAAAAAGCTCTTGCCCTCATCAAAGCAGCAAAAGCCTCATCAAATCACTGGGTCAACAGATTGAAAACTTCTGCTGAACGCTCCACAGGTTCACCAGAGAATCCACCGGGTTCCGGCACATGGGGCATCAGCACCTCAGCGACAAAACGATCAGATGACTCTTTGGAATCCCAGATCGCCACAATCAACACACCACCCTCCGTCTGACCAGCTGCGTGATAGAGCTGACCCGCTGGCAAGCCTTGGCCAGCATTGGGATGAACCGAGGCAACCTCAGCACGGTATTGCTCTTCGGTGGCACCAGGCCAAAAATGAGTAAGAATGTAGGCCATTAACAAAAAAATTGAGGCAAATATAGTTGAGCACCAAACGCCCAAGCAGCGTCCTGAAACGAAGGATTTCTTGGTAATTCGCCAAGAAGTTGGGCCCGAACAACAGGGCCTCCACGCAAAGCATCAGAATCAGGATCAACTGAGTGATAACCGTGAAGCCAAGATCCAGATCCACCATCTCACTGGCTAATTTAATTGGAATTCAAAAACCCACATCGAACAATCTTGACCAAGACATTGCCTGATACGCCAAAAAACAGAAGGTGTGCAGAACCGCTAAGCTAAAGGCATTGAAACAGCCAAGTTTACGCAAGCCGCCTCAAGTCGCGGAGGAAGCTGAACGGCATGCGTCAGTTCGATGCCTACGTCATCGACGAACCTCCGGGTGTTCTTGGCGATGACAAGGCGGCGAATCCGGTTGCAGCAGTCTGACCCGAAGGGCTTCTACGATGCAATCAGCGGCAAAGCAACTGGAGCAGAAGATCAAAGCCTTGGTGCAGAAGGCCAAGATCATCGATGCCCAGGAAAACCGGTGCTACGGCAAAAGAAGTTGCTGCCCCAAAACACAGATGAACCGGCGTCTGATCCGGCCGCGCTGAATAAAAAGCCGAGCCGGCAAAAGCCAAGCTCGGAGCGGCTCTGGAGAAAGCAATCGAAGCCGCAGAACAGGCCAATGTGAAGCCAAAGGATCTTGAGTCACCTGCGGCTGACGCGATGCAAGGCCATGGCCTAACAGACACGGGATGCACAGCAATACCTTCATCGCAGACCGTCACAAAGCAATCACCAGACCACCAATGCATGGCATATCTCTTTATGACAAGAACCAAAGATAGGACCGAGAAGACTAGAATCAATCAATCAAGCAAGCTTCATTGATGATGCCAAGCCAAGCGCCACAAGCATCATCGGGATCTCGATCCATTCCCGCCAGTTTTTTTGGCATCATTCTGGGCCTCGTCGGCCTTGGTGATTGCTGGAGGGTCGCCCACCATGCCTGGGGCCTACCCCACTGGGCAGGCGAGACCATCATGCTTGCCAGCTTCGGCATCTGGGTTCTGCTGCTGGGGCTCTACATCACGAAATGGATCTGGCAACGCAACGAAGCCATTGCCGAATGGCGGCATCCGTTCCAGAGCTGTTACATCGGCCTGTCCGGCGTGAGCACCGCATTGGCCGCCGTGGCCATCGCTCCCTATCTCCATGGCCTTGCCATTGTGCTTTTTGCCGTAGGTAGCACGGCACAGTTGCTCTATGGGCTCATCTTCACAGGCCGCTCTTTGCAAGGGAATTCAGAGGTGTCACTGATTTCGCCGGCGCTGTACCTGCCAACAGTGGCGGGAAATTTTGTCAGCAGCTTTGTGGCTGGCTACCTGCACTTCACAAGTTTAGGAATTATTTTCTTTGGGGCCGGACTCTTGTCATGGCTGTCGCTTGAATCACTAATCAACGGCAGACTGAACTATGGGAAATCACTGCCCGTGGCCTTACGACCGAGCCTCGGCATTCTTTTAGCTCCCCCTGTGGTAGGTCTGATCGGTTATCTGTTCGTGACAGGCGGAATCGAGGGCGCCAAGCCCGGCTTGTTCCCGCAGCTGCTCTTTGGCTACGGCCTGTTCCAGTTGCTGCTGCTGGTCCGCATGATGCCCTGGATCACGACCCAACGCTTTGTAGCAAGCTACTGGGCGTTCAGCTTCGGCATTACGGCGATAGCTTTTGACGCCATTGTCTTCATCTTGAGGGGGGACAATGGCTTGGCCGCCCAACTTGCACCGGCCCTTTTTATCCTTGCCAATGGCGTACTTACCTTGCTGATCATCGGTACTATCGTCAAGCTAGTACACGGCAACCTACTACCTCCAACCTTGACAAGCTGAATATTGCAACCAGCGATAAAGTACAAATAGAATAGTTATTGATGCCAGGTTTCGCCGTCTTTAATATAACCACCATCGGGAATGTTGAGGCCCTTGCGCACCCGCCCCAATGGCTGATTGAGCAAGCTCAGCCAATCCCAATCAGGCTTGCAGATATCCTCGTTGAGCTCGGCACCTCGCTGGGCGGCCAGTGCCATCGTGGCCGGCTTCAGGTGCGCATGGGCAGGTGGGAAAACTCCCATTTTGATCCCCTGATGCCACTGGATCAAGACCACGGTCAACCAACCGATGCCATCGGGAGAATTGGCGGCGTTGAAGACCGCTGTATAAACCTCACCATGGGCGCTGGTGCCGTATCCAGCCAGGACATGATGCACATCATGGACGGCCAGGAACTCAACAGGCAAAGGTGAGCCTTCTTTGCCGGGCATCTCAAAGCCGGCCGATTCATAGAAAGCCTTCATTTCCGCACCCAAAGAGCCTTCCGGAGCCGATTCGACAAGGCTATGGAATCGTTTGGCCATCACGGTGTCGGTGAGGGAGGCGAGATCGCCAGAAGCCGCATAATCTGCAATCTGCTGCTGCTGAAACGGTGTACGCTCCGAAAGCATTCTGCGGAAGATATCGCCTTTGGCTTCAGCAGCATTATGATGAGCGACTTCTTCAACTAGGGACAGCAGCTCATCACTTACCCCAAGCTTTTTACCAATCCAACGCGCTGCCGAAACACCCTGAGGATCTGATACCGGAGAATAAAGCGACACCATCAGAGCTGCATGAACGGCTTCCTGGCGTTGTTGCATGTCTGCCATCGCCTCAGCAATCGCAGCGATGCCCTGCTCAGCATCCGGCCATGGCTCATCAGGACCCAAGAGATCTGAAAGTTGGAGCGACTGCTCAAATCCATGACAGCCAGAGCAACCGACCAGGCCGGCAAACATCGTCACCAGTTCAGCCTGGGGTCCCTCAAAGGCCCTTGTACCTAAAGCGGTGGCAGCCATCCGCATCGCCGAGACATAGGCACGACGCGCCGCAGGCGAGCCAAATGTCAAAATAGCCACAGGATTCGATCAGCATCATTGACAACTTAGCCTAAAGGGCGCCTCGGCAAGGCGTCGGCAAGCCAGGGGTCTCAGCACGAAAGGATACGATCATCGCCATAGAAAAAATCATTTCCGACAGAGCTAAGCTGCAAATGAATGGCTTGCACTCGAATGAATGAATATACCTGGATAGGCATATCATCCATGAATCGGCACGCTTCCATCAATGCATAGCCATCATGCCTCGCGCATTGACACCTCGCCAAGAAAGTGATAATGGCAACAAAAGACATCTGACCCGGCGTCACCCCGAGCTCGGCAACACAATCAATCTCGGCAACAGTTCCGATCTCGATTACAGATTCCATCGCGATGGTTACCCCAATCCAGCCAGCGCATCATCCTCCCTATGGCCATCACCGCTCAACTAGATCAGGCGGATGCTGCACCAGCACCTGCTTCAAATAGCGGCCCGTGTGACTGCTGGGATGCTCAGCAACCTCTTCCGGGGTCCCCGTGGCGACGATCTCACCGCCCTTGTCTCCCCCTTCTGGGCCGAGATCCACGATCCAGTCAGCACAGCGGATCACATCGAGGTTGTGCTCGATCACCAGGATCGAATTGCCCTTATCCACCAAGCGCTGCATCACATCCATCAGCTTGTGCACGTCGTAGAAGCTCAGGCCTGTCGTC
>JAPLID010000062.1:0-17987 GCA_026389285.1 Cyanobacteriota bacterium | reverse complement strand
TTCACCCGCTGGGCCTCACCGCCGGAGAGGGTGGGGGCCGGCTGGCCAAGCTTGATGTAACCCAAGCCCACATCCACCAATGTGCGCAACCGATCGGCCGCCTGGGGGATAGCACTGAACTCCTCAGCCGCCTGCTCCACGGTCATCTCCAGCACGTCAGCGATGGTGTGCCCGCGGTAGGTCACCTGCAGGGTCTCGCGGTTGTAGCGGGCGCCTTTGCAGACATCACACTGCACATAAACATCGGGCAGGAAGTTCATCTCAATCACATTCACCCCCTGGCCACTGCAGGCCTCGCAGCGCCCCCCTTTGACGTTGAAACTGAACTGGCCCACCTGGTAACCGCGGGCCTTGGCCTCCACCGTGGCCGCGAACACCTGGCGGATCGGATCAAAGGCGCCGGTGTAGGTGGCAGGGTTGGAGCGGGGGGTGCGACCGATCGGTGACTGGTCGATCACGATCACCTTGTCGATCGCCTTGATGCCCCGCAACTCCCCCAGCCCGGCGGGGAACGGCACCTTCATACCCAGCTGATGCTCCAGGGCCGGATGCAGCAACTCATTCACCAGGGTGCTCTTACCGCTGCCACTCACCCCCGTGACGCAGACCAACCGGCCGAGTGGGATCTCGACATCGACGCCACAGAGGTTGTTGCGGCTGCAGTTGAGCAGAGTGAGGCGGCGGCTGCCGGCATCGCGGCGCTGAGCTGGGGTGGGGATCGAGCGGCGACCACTGAGATAGGCACCGGTGAGGGAGTCCTCCGCCGCCAGTAGATCAGCAAAAGAACCTTGGGCCACGATGTGACCACCGTGCACGCCGGCGCCGGGTCCGATGTCCACTAGATAGTCGGCGGCGCGAATCGTGTCCTCGTCGTGTTCGACGACGATCAGGGTATTGCCCAGATCGCGCAATTTGATCAGGGTGGCCAGCAGGCGGTCGTTGTCGCGTTGGTGCAGACCGATGCTGGGTTCATCGAGCACATAGAGCACCCCGGTGAGGCCGGCGCCGATCTGGGTGGCCAACCGGATCCGCTGGGCCTCCCCGCCCGAAAGGGTCATGGCGGGGCGATCGAGGCTCAGGTAATCGAGGCCCACATCCAGCAGAAAGCGGAGCCGCATGCGGATTTCGCGCAGCACCAGATCGCCGATCTGAATCTGGCGGGCATTGAGCAGGGGACCGGCCTTTTCGCTGGCGCCCACCCCCATCAGCGCCTCGATACAGCGCAGGCTTTCGCCCACGCTCACCGCCGTCAGCTCATGGATGGCGTAGGGGCCCACCTTGACCGCCAGGGCTTCAGGCTTCAGCCGCAGACCACGGCAACTGGCGCAGGGCACCAGCTCCAGAAACTTCTCCAGCTTCTGGCGGATCGATTCGCCGCTGGCATCGCCAAGCTGGCGCTCCAGAATTGGCAGGATGCCTTCAAAGGGGCGCACATAGGCCTGACCCTTGCGATAGCGGCTGTCGGCCTGAATCGCAATCGGTTCCTGGCTGCCATGCAGCAGCACCTGACGCTGATCCTCGCTGAGCTTGTTCCAGGGAGTCTTGAGCTCGAAGCCGAAGGCCTCGCCGACGGAATAGAGCAGCGAAAAATAATAGGAGTTGTCCTTATCGCTCCAGGGGGCGATCGCCGCATAGACCGGCAGGCTGGGATCGGGTATCACCCGCTCCATGGTGAACTTGCGCAGGAAACCGATGCCGTGGCAATCGGCGCAGGCGCCATAGGGACTATTGAAGGAGAACAGCCGCGGTGAGAGCTCCTCCATCACGGCGCCATGCACCGGACAGGCGAAGTTCTCCGAATAGAGCCGCTCCCGGTCCACCCCCTCAGGCAGAGGTTCCTCAGCCTTGGGAACCACCTCCACCAGAGCCAGACCCTCACCCCGTTTGAGAGCCGTGCGCAGGGAATCGGTGAGCCGCTCCGCCACCCCTTCGCGGGCGACCAGACGATCGACGACCACCTCGATGTTGTGGGCGTGATTCTTGTCGAGCTCGATGTTGTCGGCGAGTTCACGCACCTCGCCATTGATGCGCACCCGGGCGAAGCCCTCCGCCACTAGGCCGGAGAGCAGCTTGACGTGGGTGCCCTTTTTACCTCGCACCACCGGTGCGAGCAGCTGATAGCGGGTGCCCTCCGGCAGGGTGACGATGTGATCGACCATCTCATCGATGGTCTGGGGCCGGATCGAGCGCTCGCACTGGGGGCAGTGGGGTTCGCCGGCGCGGCCGAACAACAGCCGCAGATAGTCCTGAATCTCCGTCACCGTGCCGACGGTGGAGCGGGGATTGTGGCTGGTGGATTTCTGGTCGATCGAGATCGCTGGCGATAGCCCCTCGATCGCATCGACGTCGGGCTTGTCGACCTGGCCCAGGAACTGGCGGGCATAGGCCGACAGGCTCTCGACGTAGCGGCGCTGCCCCTCAGCGAAGATCGTGTCAAAGGCCAGGGAGCTCTTGCCGCTGCCGCTCACCCCCGTGAACACCACCAGCCGGTTGCGGGGGATGGTGAGGTCGACGTTCTTGAGATTGTGCTGACGGGCGCCCCGCACCCGGATCACGTCCTCCAGGGAGCCGCCACTGAGGCTGCGACTAGCGTCCAGCGCAGCCGCCTTGTCGTGAAGGGTGAGGGCCGGAGGCTCACTCCCGGTACTGGTGCTAGCCGACCGCTTGGCGGCAGGGGTCTTGGGCCCGGAACCGGCGCTCGCGCGGGGCATCCAGCATCTACGTCAACGTTTGATCCTACGAGAAAGCAGCAGTCAGCAGCCGAAGGGCCGCCAAAAGGTCGTCGTCAACACGGTTGGGGGCCCTTGTCAGCCGACAGCGGAACGATCGAGGGGATTGGAACGCACAGGCCCTGGAATGGCCGCTCGCCCATCAGCCCAACCACCCAGGGCGGACCAGGCAATCCGGGGCCGAAATGAGCAAACAGCTCAGCTGAGAGTATTAATAGCGCGAGCAATAAAAATAATGAAAACGAAGATCATGAATAATGTATGAATAATCTGGATAGTTTTTAGTCGATTACCAATTAGCATGTGCCCTTCAGGTGAGCCAAAGCAATTGCTAGAAAGTATTGTAAAATAATAATAGTCAATGGGTCCTGGTAGCCAGTTGTCGGTATTTAAAACCCTTGCTTCCATTTGCTCCTCAGGAAACAAAATACCCTGGGGAATATAAGAAGTAGAACCCCTATCAATCAAATCATTTTTTAATGGATAATCCCAATACCAGTACCAAAAAACAAAAACCAAGTTGATGGCCAGATAAAGAGCTAACGACTCCATCAGCAGTTCATAGGAGTCAATATGCAAGCGGTAAATTGTAATATTAACCGAAATCATATTGGTGACCAATTGCAGTGAAGCCACCACCCCAAGCGAACGCATCAATTCTCGGCGTATCGGTCGCTGTCGACGCGTATTTGGCAACCAGCAACAAAAAAATAAATACAAAAAACTTATGAATAAACCTAAGTAGACGACTTGCAATACATCGCGAATTGAGTTTAATGCAATATTAAACTTATAGCGCTGTGTTAAATAGTAATAAAGAATCTGTGCTCTCAACAGTAGATTGACCAGCGCCGAACCCGCCAAGGTCCAGGCGTAAGGGCGACTGATCCAAGAACATACCCATCCCTGACCCAATTCCTGAGAGCTCCTCTCCACGAGCTAAGCCACATGCCTGTCCAGCAGACTGGCGGCATAACTCTGGGCTTCACCGGAATCCCCACCCGCCAACTCAGCAAGCTCAGCCTGGCGAGCCTGAGTGTCCCGCAGCTGGGACACCTGGGTCTGGGTGATGCCACCCTCCACCGTCTTGCTGACCCGGAAATGGTGATCAGCCGCTGCTGCCACCAGGGGCTGGTGGGTCACGCAGAACACCTGCCGTTGTCCCGCCAGGCGCCGCAACAGCTCGGCCATCGCCCCGCTGACCCGACCGCTGACCCCGGCATCGATCTCATCGAACAGCAGGGTGACATGGGGATCGGCAGCCGCCAGACAGGTTTTGAGAGCCAGCAGAAAACGACTCATCTCGCCACCCGAGGCCACCTCGGCCAGGGGAGCCAGGGGCTGGCCGGGATTGGCGCTGAACTGGAACTGCACCGCATCGGCCCCCTCCTCTCCTGGCTCCGCCGCCTCAATCGCCACTGCGAAGCGCACATTGGCCAGACCCATCGGCCGGAGCGCCTCCATCAACCGGGTTTCCAGCTCCACTGCAGCGGCCCTCCTGGCCCGGCTGAGGGCCTCCGCACAGCGATCGCGCTGCTGCAGGGCCTCCTGCTGCCGCTGCTGCAGAACCTGCAGCGATGCGTCCAGCGCACCGGGCACCAGGTTCTGGCGCAGCTGGTCTCGCAGCTGGATCAAAGCAGCCAGATCCTGGCCGTGGCGCCGCTCCAGCCCCTTGAGCTGGGCCAGGCGCTCCTGCAGCTCCGCCAGGCGCTCGGGATCACTCTCCAGACAGGCCCCGTAGCGATCCAGCTCCCGGGCCAGATCCTGGAGCGCCACCAGACCATCAGTGCAGGTCTCGCGCAGGACCGCCACGCTGGCGTCGAAGTTCTGCATCTGCAGCAGCTCCTGCTCACAGGCCGCCAGGTGATCAAGGGCCGAAGGGGCCGCCTCCGCCCCCTCCACCAGGCGACCGAGCAGGGTCATCACCCCCTCCTGCAAGCGCACGCCATGGGCCAGGCGATCCTGCTCAATTTGCAGCTGCTCGCCCTCGAGGGGATCGGCCAGGACCGCCGCCTCCAGATCCTCCAGTAGCTGCTCCTGCTGCAGCCACTGCTGCTGCAGCCGTTCGCGATCGGCCAGGGCGGCGGCCAGTTCATGGGCCACGGCCCGCCAATGCCGGTAAGACGTACGAACCGCCTCCAGCAGGGGCAACTGCTGCTCTCCCGCAAAACGATCCAGCCAGCGGCGTTGCTGGCCGGGACGGGCCAGCTGCTGGGTCTGGCCCTGCAGCGTCAGATCCAGCAGCAGCGGCCGCAGTTCGAGCAGCTGGGCCCGGCTGACGGCGATGCCATTGAGCCGATGCCGACTGTTGAGCCGTTCATCCTGCAGGCGCCAGTCGCGGCTGAGCAGCAACTCCTCCTCCACCTCCAGCTCCTGGCTCTCCAACCAAGCCCGGACTGGCGGGGAAAGGCGGAAGCAGGCTTCAATCCGGCCCCGTTCACACCCCCGCCGCAACAGTCGCCCCCCCTGGGCGCCCTGGGCACCGCCGAGCAACGCATCAAGGGCATCCAGCAGGATCGATTTACCCGCCCCGGTCTCACCGGTGAGCACTGTGAAGCCGGGCTCGAACACGAGCTCAAGCCGCTCGATCAGGGCGATGTTCTCCAGGCTCAGGGCCGTGAGCACGCCAGCCTCCGCAGCGCTGTCGGTGTGAGTGCCGACCGTAGCGGCTGCAGCTTTCGTTTAGAAGGGGGTCACAATCCAATTGACGCCGTCCGCTCCGTGTGGCATGGCACCCGATCGCCATGGTCAGCTCTCCCCAAGCCATTCAGAGCAGCCTGAAGTCACTCGAGCCCCATGCAGAGGAGACCGGCCCTGCCCCGGCTGCCACTCCGAGTTTCAATGCGGCTGCCACAGCTGTCACCCCAGTTGATCTGGGGGATTTCATCGAGGCGGCCGGGCTGCTGAGCTACGACCCCGACGCCATCACCCGCATCTACGCCGGCCATCCCCAGCGGCTGATCCGGCGGCTCTGGCAGACCCTGGTGCCGATCGGCCTCTATCTGCTGGGTGTGGGCTTCGACTGGATCAGCGGCGCCCTCAACATCAAGGATCGAGCCCGCGCTCGGGCCCGCGAATGCGCCGAGCTGCTAGCCCAGCTAGGACCGGCCTTCATCAAGGCGGGCCAGGCCCTTTCGACCCGGCCCGACATCGTGCCGCCGCTGCTGCTGGAGGAACTGGCCCAGCTGCAGGACCAACTGCCCGGCTTCGACAGCGCCCTGGCGATGGCCTGCATCGAGGAGGACCTGGGGGCTCCGGTGGACGCGATCTTCAGCCAGCTCGACCGGGAACCGATTTCGGCCGCCTCCCTGGGGCAGGTGCACCGCGGCAGGCTGCACAACGGCGAACGGGTAGCCGTGAAGGTGCAGCGCCCGGGTCTGAGGGAGCAGATCACGCTGGATCTGTACATCGTGCGCAACATCGCCGCCTGGATGAACACAAATGTGAAACTGATCCGCAGTGATCTGGTAGCGCTGATTGATGAACTCGGTAAGCGGGTGTTCGAAGAGATGGACTATCTCAACGAAGCGGCCAACGCCGAGCGATTCGCTGCGCTGCATCGCCACAATCGCCGCATCACCGTACCGCGCATCTTCCATGAAGCCACCAGCCGGCGTGTGCTAACGATGGAATGGATCGAGGGGGTCAAATTGACCAACCTCGAAGCCGTACGCGCCATCGGCGTCGATCCGGACGACATGGTGCAGGTGGGCGTGAACTGCAGCCTGCAGCAGCTGCTGGAACACGGCTTCTTCCACGCCGATCCCCACCCGGGCAATCTGCTGGCCCTCGCCGATGGGCGGCTTGCCTATCTCGATTTCGGCATGATGAGCGAAGTCACCCGTGAATCGCGCTCCGGCCTGATTCAGGCAGTGGTGCATCTGGTGAATCGTAATTTCGGCGCCCTCTCCAAGGATTTCGTCTCCCTGGGTTTTCTGGGTGAAGAAGTGGATCTTGAGCCGATCGTGCCAGCGTTTGAAAAGGTCTTTGGCCAGGCTCTGGAGATGGGAGTGAGCCGGATGGACTTCAAGGCCGTCACCGACGATCTTTCCGGGGTGATGTTTCGCTTTCCCTTCCGGGTGCCGCCCTATTACGCCCTGATCATTCGCTCCCTGGTCACCCTGGAGGGAATTGCTCTGAGTGTGGATCCCGCCTTCAAGATCCTGGGTGCCGCCTACCCCTACTTCGCCCGCCGGCTGATGGAGGATCCCGATCCTTCGCTGCGGCGCAGCCTGCGCGAAATGCTATTTGACGGTGAGGAGTTCCGCTGGCAGCGCCTTGAGAATCTGATCAGCAGCGCCTCGCTCCAGGCCGAGCTGGATATCGAAGGCCTGCTTGATCAAGTGCTCGATTTCCTGTTCTCCGCCAACGGCGGCCTGCTGCGCCAGCAACTGGTGGATGCGGCGGTGGAACGAATGGACAACCTGGCCTGGCGCACGACCCTGCGACTGGGTCGCCGCCTGCCCCGCTCACTGCAGCCGCCGGGTTTGCGACAAAGCAACGAAAGGGAGATGTTCAGCAGCGGCGGTCCCCTGCTCGACCTGGAGCCGTTGCGTCAGCTGGCGGCGATTTTGCAGGACCTGCCGGGATTCGAGCCGAGATTGCTGCTGCGGCGCCTGCCCAGGGTGTTGGGAGAACCGGACCTGCGGCGCATGGGACTGGATCTGGCCAGGGGGCTTGCGGAGCGCGGCGTCGTGCACCTGCTTCGGGATGTGCTGGTGACTCCGGATGTGCGGAAGAGCGTCGAACTCGCGACCAGCTGAAGCGAAGGACAAACGGCAGCTCACCCTAGATTCAGAGTCCAATTTCCGGTGATCGGCTTGCGCAAACGGCAACGGCTCCTGGCGGCACTGATCGGCCTTGGACTTTGCTGCGCCTCTCCGGCTGCCATGGCAGCCGAGAACGTGGTCTTCGTGAGCGGCGCCTTCCGCCGCTCGATCCCCGTCGCTGATCTCGAACACCTAGCCGTTACGGGCGAAGCCAGGGGCCTGCTCGGTGATGTCCTGAAGCTGAGCCATCAGAAACCGGAGGCCATCGCCAAGTTGTTGAACCAGTCCGTGTCCCTGTCCGTGGTGCTGGTCAGCCGGCTGCTCAACACCCGTATCGGCGAAGCACTCCTGAACCGCCTCGCCCAGATCATCTTCCCCCTGAATGCAGCCAGCGTGGGCCTGCCGGCCCTGCGCTCAGCGGTGATCCTGGGCATTGCCAACAATAAGAAAGGGCTCTCGGCCATCTCCTTCCTGCAGGCCTACCCCACCCAGGAGCTGGCGGTGAGCCTGCCGGCGCTGATGGGGCTGATGAGCAAGGCCAGCTCGATCGCCGACCTGGTGCGCTTCTTCTCGGAATCCCCCCTCGATGGGTTGCGCGGCGACAAGACCAGCGCAGACAGCAACACCCCACCGCCTCCGGCGGCGACCACGCCTCCGGCGGCAACCCAGCCTCCGGCAGCAACCCCGGCGCCGGGGAGCTGATCCGGTTCGGGCAGGAACTGGCAACGTAGATTCGCTCAAGCTCCGCGTTCACCGCCCGTGCCCCTGCTTCGAGCTCTGCAGCGCCTGGGCCACAGGCCCACGATGCAGGACTGGCCGGGCTTGATCGAGGCCTACCGGCCCTGGTTGCCAGTTTCCGCTGCCACACCGGTGATCACGCTCAGGGAGGGGTTTTCCTCAAATACGACGGCCTCAACCCCACCGGCTCCTTCAAGGACCGGGGCATGACGATGGCGATCAGCAAGGCGCGCGAAGCCGGCTCGGAAGCCGTGATCTGCGCCAGCACCGGCAACACCTCGGCCGCGGCGGCCGCCTACGCCCGCCGGGGTGGCATGCGGGCCTTCGTGCTGATTCCCGATGGCTACGTAGCCCAGGGGAAGCTGGCCCAGGCCCTGCTCTACGGCGCCGAAGTGCTGGCGGTTAAGGGCAACTTCGACCGGGCTCTGGCGATCGTGCGCGATGTGGCCGACCGCTATCCGGTCACCCTGGTCAACTCGGTCAATCCCTATCGGCTGCAGGGCCAGAAGACCGCCGCCTTCGAGGTGGTGGATGCCCTGGGCGAAGCCCCGGACTGGCTGTGCATCCCCGTCGGTAACGCCGGCAACATCAGCGCCTACTGGATGGGCTTCCAGGAGTACCAAGCCGCTGGCCACTGCCGCCGACTGCCGCGAATGATGGGCTTCCAGGCCGCCGGCTCGGCACCACTGGTGCTGGGACACACGGTGGAGCAGCCGGACACCATCGCCACGGCGATCCGGATCGGCAATCCGGTCAACCGGGAGAAAGCCCTCAAGGTGGAAGCCGAGAGCAAGGGGGGCTTCATGGCCGTCACCGATGCCGAGATCATCGACGCCTACAAGCTGCTGGGCAGCGGTGAAGGCGTGTTCTGCGAGCCAGCCAGCGCCGCCTCGGTGGCGGGCCTGCTCAAGCGGCACCAGGAGGTGCCGGCGGGGGCAACGGTGGTCTGCGTGCTCACCGGCAATGGCCTCAAGGATCCGACCACCGCGATCGAGAACAACGACTCCACCTTCCATACCGGCCTAGCCCCGGACACGGACGTCGTGGCGAAGGTGATGGGCTTCTGAGCCGACGGCCGCAACCACCTCAACACGCACAGAAGCCGCCACAGATGGCCGCTCCGCGAGTGAAGGAGGGAGGAGGCTGGATAGAGAGGTGCATCGGAGCCGCCTTCAGCCAGGCAGCGCCCGAGCGAGCGGCGAACATCTGATCAGGCTCCCCTGGAATCCTTTGGCGTGCAATCAGGTTCGCCGGTGGCAGGCGTGGCCATCTGGCTCCGAGCGGGCCGCGACAGCCTCCCGGTTGAGCGGTGATGACCTGGACCAGACCGGCCTGATCCGACTGCTGTGCAGGCAGATGTGCAGGCAGAGCCGCCGAGGCCCGGCGGTAGCGCCAGACGCTCTCAGAACCGCGACCCAGAGGAACAGCCAATTGAAAAATTGACCCAGATCCCCTGGGGAATTCGACCCTGATTCCGGGCAAAACGAAGGCACTAGTCAGAGCCGCAAGTTCACCTTGTTTTCCCCAGGTCCGGGAAACAGTGGAAAAGCTGATTACCAAGATCAGTCCAACCGCTAATTCCCCAGGACTGATAGCGAAAAAAGCCAGTCATGACAAAGGTTCTGGTACTTTCCTGCTGTTTTCCCCCACCCCTACTACGTCTAAAGACTTGTTTGTTTTTTGGAGATCAATCCTTCTTGAGTAGAAGAACAGCACAAGCTGGCCGGTCAGGGACGTTGCGCTTTTGACCAGCGTGTGAAACCGTGGGCCCGCCCATGACATCGCCCCGGGCAGGCCAGGACCCCCACCCATGAAGCTGGTCTGCTCCCAGGCCGAACTCAATGCCAGCCTCCAGCTGGTGAGCCGGGCGGTGGCTTCACGGCCGACCCATCCGGTGCTAGCCAACGTGCTGCTCACAGCCGATGCGGCTACGGGCCGGTTGAGCCTCACCGGCTTCGATCTCAACCTCGGCATTCAGACCAGCCTGGCGGCCGCGGTCGATAGCAGTGGCGCCATCACCCTGCCTTCGCGTCTGTTCAGCGAGATCATCAGCCGCCTGTCTTCGGACAGCCCGATTACCCTCAGCTGCGGCGATGCCGAAGAGTTGGTGGAACTCACCAGCCTCTCGGGCAGCTATCAGATGCGGGGCATGCCCGCCGATGATTTTCCCGACCTGCCCCTGGTGCAGAGCGGCACGCCGATCCGCATCGATGCCGAAGCACTGGTCAAGGGGTTGCGCGCCACTCTGTTCGCCAGCAGCAGTGACGAGGCCAAGCAACTGCTCACCGGCGTGCATCTGCGCCTCGATGACGATGGCTTGGAGTGCGCTGCCACCGACGGCCATCGCCTGGCGGTGCTGCGCTTGGCGAACATCACCGAACAGCCGGCGGCGACAGCCGTTGAGCCGGTGGAAGGTGAACCCTTCGCTGTGACGGTGCCGGCCCGCTCGCTGCGGGAGCTGGAGCGGCTGCTCACGGGTCGTCCCAGCAGAGAACCCCTCAGCCTGTTCTGCGATCGGGGCCAGGTGGTGGTGCTCTGGGCCGATCAGGTGCTGACCAGCCGCACCATCGATGGCACCTATCCCAACTACCGCCAGCTGATCCCGGAGTCGTTCAATCGCCGCATCGTTCTCGATCGCCGTGGTTTCGTCTCCGCCCTGGAGCGGGTGGCGGTGCTGGCTGATCAGCACAACAACGTGATCAAGATCAGCAGTGATCCGGCGGCTGGCAAGGTGATGATCCGCGCTGATGCCCAGGACGTGGGCAGCGGTTCCGAGTCGCTGGCGGCCGAGATCAGCGGCGAGGAGATCGAGATCGCCTTCAACGTCCGCTACCTGCTCGATGGGGTCAAGGCGATGAACGCCGATCAGGTGGTGCTGCAGTGCAATGCCCCCACCACCCCGGCGGTGCTGGCGCCAGTAGGCGAACAGAACCCGTTCACCTATCTGGTCATGCCGATCCAGATCCGCAGCTGAGCCGGTGTCCCTTCCCGAGCAGCTGCTGCTGAGCGATCTGCTGCGCCGCAAGGTTCGCTGCGATCAGGGCCTCGACCATGGCGGCGGCGTCAGTGGCTGGATGCATCCGCCGGTGCATCGCCTGCTGGGCTGGGTCAGCCGTCCGTCTGCCCTCTCGCGCCGCCGGCTGGTCTGGCGGCTGGATCAACTGCGGGGTCTGGGGGAACTGGAGCTCTATGTCCAGGGGCCTGCCGCTGAAACCGAACCGGCTGTGCTCGAACGGCTCCCGACCCTGATGGGCGCCTCGCTGCTCGGCGCTGACGGGGAGCTGCTCGGTACGGTCAGCGATGCGGCGGTGGATCTGCGCAGCGGCCGCATCCGCCACTATCTGGTCTCCCGCAGCGATCCGCGCCTGCCGGGCAGCAGCCGTTGGCGACTGAGTCTGGAGCGGATCGTCGATCAGCAGCCCGGCCGGGTGGTCACGGCACTCCAGGGGCTCGATGATCTGCCCCTGGCCCGGGCCAGTGTGCGCCAGGAGTTTCTGCAGCGTTCTCGGCGCTGGCGGGATCAGATGGGCGAAGAGAGCACCCGCCTGCGCGATCGCTTTCAGGCCGTGAGCGGTCGCTTTGAGGAGCGTCTGGAGGGCTGGCTGGAGGAGCCGCCCTGGGATGGGCTGGAGCGCCCCCCGGCTGCCGGACCAGCTTCCTGGGACGGGGAGGACGATGCAGGTTTCGAGGCCTCTCCACGGCGTCCCCAGCGCTCCTCCGGATCCGCGGAGATCGATCCGCTCGACGACTGGCCCCTGGAGGAAGGACCACCGCAGCGCTACGAATCCGAGGCACAGGACTGGTCCGAGCCGCTGGAGGGCCGGGAGTCTCGGTATTTGGACGAGCCTGAGAGGCGACCGCGTGAGCGCCTTGGCTCGGAGCGGCCGCGGCGATCCGAGCCAAGGGAGGATCGCTTCCGGGGTCGTGATTCTGACGACGATCCCTGGATCTGATACTGGGGGTCTGCTGCAGCGGCCTGCGTTGGTCTCCACCCCCTCTTCCCCCTTCTCGGTGCCCGAGGCCCTGCGCAAGGAAGGGCTCAGCCAGAGCGACTACGAGGAGATCGTGCGCCGGCTCGGTCGGGCCCCCAACCGCACCGAACTGGGCATGTTCGGGGTGATGTGGTCGGAGCACTGCTGCTACCGCAACTCCAGACCCCTGCTGAGCCAGTTTCCGACCACGGGGCCTCGCGTTTTGGTGGGCCCGGGGGAGAACGCCGGCGTGATCGACCTGGGACAGGGCCAGCGCCTGGCCTTCAAGATCGAGAGTCATAACCACCCCTCCGCCGTCGAGCCCTTCCAGGGCGCCGCCACCGGCGTGGGTGGCATCCTGCGCGACATCTTCACGATGGGCGCCCGGCCGATCGCCCTGCTCAATGCCCTGCGCTTCGGGCCCCTGGAGGACGAGCGCAACGTCGGTCTGATGGAGGGGGTGGTGGCCGGCATTGCTCACTACGGCAACTGTGTCGGCGTGCCCACCGTCGGTGGTGAGGTGGCCTTCGATCCCAGTTACGGCGGCAATCCCCTCGTCAATGCCATGGCCCTGGGGCTGATGGAAACCGACGACATCGTCTGCTCCGGTGCCCGCGGTGTGGGTAATCCGGTGGTCTATGTGGGCAGCACCACCGGTCGTGACGGCATGGGCGGCGCCAGCTTTGCGTCAGCCGAGCTGACCGAGGCCTCGCTCGATGACCGGCCCGCCGTGCAGGTGGGGGATCCCTTTCTGGAGAAGGGGTTGATCGAGGCTTGTCTAGAGGCCTTCCAGAGTGGCGATGTGCTGGCGGCTCAGGACATGGGCGCTGCCGGTCTCACCTGCAGCTGTGCCGAGATGGCCGCCAAGGGGGGACTGGGCATTGAGCTCGATCTCGATCGGGTGCCCGCCCGCGAGAGCGGCATGACCCCCTATGAGTTTCTGCTGAGCGAATCCCAGGAGCGGATGCTGTTCGTGGTGCAGGACGGCCGCGAAGAGGCGCTGATGGCCCGCTTCCGCCGCTGGGGATTGCAGGCGGCTGTGGTGGGTCGGGTGCTGGCGGAGAACGTGGTGCGGGTGCTGCAGAACGGTGAGGTGGCGGCGGAGGTGCCCGCCAATGCCCTCGCCGACGACACGCCGATCAACCATCACGAACTGATGGCGGAGCCGCCGGAGGCGATCTTGCGCCACTGGCAATGGCGTGAAGCCTCCCTGCCGGAGGCCACCGGTCATGGCGTGGTCCTGGGGGATGGCCATCTGCCCTGGAGCGATGTGCTGCTGCGGCTGCTCGATGACCCCACGATCGCCAGCAAACGCTGGGTGTATCGCCAGTACGACCACCAGGTGCAGGCCAACACCGTGATTCCTCCCGGCGGCGCTGATGCGGCTGTGGTGCGTCTGCGCCCCCAGCAGGGCGAGGGTTCCCTGGAGGCGGCCAGCCGGGGCGTGGCGGCGGTGGTCGATTGCCCCAATCGCTGGGTGTTCCTTGACCCGGAGCGCGGCGGCATGGCGGCCGTGGCCGAGGCGGCCCGCAATCTCAGCTGCGTCGGCGCTGAACCCCTCGGGGTCACCGACAATCTCAACTTCCCCTCCCCCGAAACCGCCATCGGCTACTGGCAGCTGGCCCTGGCCTGCCGTGGCCTGTCCACCGCCTGCGCTGCCCTCGACACACCGGTAACCGGCGGCAACGTCTCCCTTTACAACGAAACGCGCCTGCCGGACGGCAGCATGCAGCCGATTCATCCCACTCCGGTAGTCGGCATGGTGGGCCTGGTTCACGATCTGGCCCACGTCACCGGCCTGGCCTGGCAGCAGCCCGGCGACGCCATCTGGCTGCTGGGAGTGCCCCTGGAGGCCGGGGAGGCCGCCGCCCGCGCGTCCGATCCGCGCGTGTCCCTGGCGGGTAGCAGCTATTTGCAGGTGATCCATGGCCAGCTCACCGGCCGCCCGCCGGAGGTGGATCTGGATCTGGAGCGCACGGTGCAGGCCTTCCTGCGCCAGGCCATCGCCGCCGGCCTGGTTGCTTCCGCGCACGATCTCAGCGACGGTGGCCTGCTGGTGGCGGCGGCGGAGGCGAGCATCGGCTCCGGTCTCGGAGCCCATCTGGAGATCGCTGCCAGTGGCGCCCGGCTCGATCGCCTGCTATTTGCCGAGGGCGGTGCCCGGCTGCTGGTCACGGTGTCACCGGCTAGGACTGTCGCCTGGCAGCAGGCGCTGGACGCCGCCGCGGCTTCCGGGGCCGCCATTCCCGCCCAGTACCTGGGGATGGTGGAGTCGGGCCGCCAGTTCACGGTCGTGCAGGCCGGGGCGACCCTGCTGGAGCTGCCGGTGTCCGATCTGCAACAGGCCTTTGAGCAGGGCCTTCCCCGGCGCCTGGGTCAGGCCGGTCCGCCTCCAGATCACTGAAGCAGGCCCATGCGTCAGGATGAGTGCCGAAGACGGTGATGTGCCCCGTGCCCATGGACGAGCCTGAGCCGGTCCGCGTTTCAGCCGGTGTCGCCGTCGAAGGGGGGATAGTTGCCGGCCGTGGCGAGTCGCTTTTGAACGAGCGGCCCGACAAGCCCGAGGAAGCCTGTGGGGTGTTTGCGGTGATGGCGGCGGGCCAAGCCGTGGCCAACCTCACCTATTTCGGCCTCTATGCCCTGCAGCACCGCGGCCAGGAGTCGGCCGGGATCGCTGTGTTCGAGGGCGATCAGGTGCGCATGCACAAGGACATGGGCCTGGTGAGCCAGGTATTCGACCAGGAGGTGCTCGAGCGCATGCCCGGCGAGCTGGCGATCGGCCATAACCGCTATTCCACCACCGGTAGCAGCAAGGCCTGCAATGCCCAGCCTGTGGTGCTGATGACCCGGATCGGGCCCTTTGCCCTGGCCCACAACGGCAACCTGGTCAATGCCGCTGAGCTGCGGCTCGCCCTTGAACATCTGTCCAGCGAGTTCACCTCCACCACCGACTCCGAACTGATCGCCTTCGCCTTGCAGCAGGCGGTCGATGGCGGCCAGGGCTGGAGTCAGGCGATTCGCCATGCCGCCTCCCTGTGCCGTGGTGCCTTCAGCCTGCTGATCGGCACACCGGAGGGACTGTTCGCCTTGCGGGATGGCCATGGAGTGCGGCCGCTGGTGTTCGGGCACCTGGGGGAATCGAGCCAGGCCCAGTGGGTCGCGAGCAGTGAAAGCTGTGGACTCGACATCATCGGCGCCAGTTTTGATGATGATGTCAAGCCCGGTGAAATCATTCACTTCCGCCAGGGAGATCCGACACCTGAGCGGATTCAATGGTGCCAGGAGCCGGCCAAGCTCTGTGTGTTCGAGATGATTTACTTTGCCCGCCCTGACAGTCGCTTTTTCGGCGAATCGCTCTACAGCTATCGCGTGCGTATCGGCGAAGTGTTGGCCCGGGAAAATCCGATTGCTGCTGACATTGTGATCGGTGTTCCTGATTCCGGCATACCTGCGGCCATCGGCTATTCCCAGGTCAGCGGCATTCCCTTCGCCGATGGTCTGATCAAGAATCGCTATGTCGGTCGCACCTTCATCCAGCCCACCCAGGCGATGCGCGAGGCCGGTATCCGCGTCAAGCTCAATCCCCTGCCCGATGTGCTCGCCGGTAAACGGGTGGTGGTAATTGATGACTCGATCGTGCGCGGCACGACCAGCCGCAAGCTCGTGCAGGCGCTGCGGGATGCGGGCGCCACGGAGGTGCACATGCGCATCAGTTCGCCGCCCGTCACCCATCCCTGTTTCTACGGCATCGACACCGACACCCAGGATCAACTGATCGCCGCCCGACTCACCCTGGCCGAGATCGAACAGCATCTTGACTTGGACTCACTCGCCTATCTGAGCAAGGCGGGCATGGTGCAGGCGGCCCATACCAACGATGAAGAGTTCTGCACGGCCTGTTTTGATGGCAACTATCCGATCGATCTCGACCCCTCGGTGCGGGCCAGCAAGCTGATGCTCGAACCTGCCGGTATCGCCGCCACCCTCTGATTGATCATGCCCTGAATCCACACCCTTACTCAATCGCCACCCTCTCAATCGTCGAGGTTGTGATCAGCCGGTGCATTCTCTACTGCTGTTGAGTCCAGACATCTGATGCGGATTGCTTTCCTTGATTCCTGGTTGCAGGATGCGGCCAGCGGCAGCGGCACTGCCGTGGCGATCGGCGGTCTGGCCCGCAGCCTGATCGAACGGGGGCATCAGGTGGAGCGTCTGGCTCCGCTGGGGCGCTGGCCCCGCAATCTGCTGCTGCGCCGTCTCTGGTTCAACCTCAGCCTGCCTCGCAGGCTGGCCCGCGCTCGTTACGACCTCTGCGTCGGCTTCGATATCGACGGGGTGCGTGTCTCCGGACGGTCCGGGCTGGCCTACGTGTGCTCGATCAAGGGGGTGCTGGCGGAGGAGTCCCGCTGTGAACGGGGTTGGCCGCGGTTGATGCTCTGGCTGCTCTCCCGCCTGGAGCGTCTCAATGCTCGCCGCGCTCCCCTGGTGCTGTCCACCAGTCGCTATTGCTGCGAGCGGATCCAGGGCCATTACGGCGTGCCCGTGGAACGGCTCGCTCTGGTGCCGGAGGGGATCGATCTCCATCTCTGGAGCCCGATCGGCGAGGCCGCTGCTCTCGCGGCCGCCGATGCCCGCCGCGAACCCTGCACCGTGCTCTGCGTGGCGCGTCAGTATCCCCGCAAACGGGTCACCGATGTGATCGCGGCCTTTCCGCAGGTGCTGGCCCAGCGTGCTGAGGCCAGACTGGTGGTGATCGGTGATGGACCCGAGCACGTCGCCCTGTGCCGGCAGGTGGCCGATCTGGGGATCGGCGCTTCGGTGCAGCTGCTCGGTGCCCTCGCCTCCGATCAGGAGGTGCGGGCCTGGTATCAGTGGGCCTCGATCTTCTGTCTGCCATCGATTCAGGAGGGGTTCGGCATCGTCTTCCTTGAGGCGATGGCCAGTGGTCTGCCGGTGGTGAGCACCACGGCCACGGCCATTCCTGAGGTGGTTCCCCATGGTCAGGCGGGTCTGCTGGTGCCGCCGCGGGATCCAGCGGCCCTGGCGGAGGCGATGCTCACCCTGCTCGGCGATACGGCTCTGCGGGATCGCTGTCGGCAGTTCGGTCGTGAGCATGCCCGCCGTTACAGCTGGGATCAGGTGGCGTCGGTATTCTTGAAGGCGGTGGAGCGGCTTTGATCGTGAGCTGGCTTCGGCAGCTGCTGCTGCCGCCTTGGCCTGGTGATCTCAGCTCGCAATCAGGGGCACCAGCTGCTGGATGGCGTCGTCCTTCGGTAATGATTGGAGCTGGCCGGTGCCGGTGCAGTCTTCGGTCTCCAGATCTCCGACTCGCAGCCGCAGGCTGCGGCCTTCGCCGTTGACCAGGCGTACACCCACCACGCTGCCCCGGTCCTCGCACAGATCGACCAGGTCATCGTCGCGCTCCAGGAAGCGCAGGCCGATCTGGCCCAGGTCGCCCCGCTCCGAAGGTCGCAGGCTGTCGACGCGCAGTCGTTTGATCTGGCCCCGGCGGCTGGCCAGAAGCACGGTGCCATCGGCCCGCACGGCCGCTGCCCCCACCACCGTTTCGCCTGGCAACAGGCGCATCAGCATCGGCCCCTGGGCGGTGCGGCCCATCAGCGGCAGGTTGGTTTCGTTCACCGCTAGTCGCAGCAGGCGGCCGGTGCTGCTGGCTACCACCAGCTCTTCGTCGTCGCGGCAGGCCACTACCCGCTGAAGTTCCACCCCTTCCTTGAGCTTGAGCACGGTGGCGGCACGGCCGGAGAGTTCCTGGAACTCCT
>JAPLID010000091.1 GCA_026389285.1 Cyanobacteriota bacterium | reverse complement strand
TCCTGCTGCTCCGAGAGCGCATTGAGCCGCTCCAGAAAGGTGCGGGTGGTCTCGTAGTCGTCGAACTCAATCCGGCGCTCGAGCCGGTCAGGCCTCGGCCGCTGCTTCCAAGGCTGATCCATGAGATTGACCTTACGACCCCAGCCGTTCCTCAGAGTTCAACCGCATCCAGGCAATCGGTGCGGGCGCTGCTCAGCCGGGTTGCCCAGCTCGCGGCGTAGGCGCGGTTGGCGGCCTGGGCGGCGGCATCGGCGTGATCGAGTGGATGGGGGAAGGTGCCGGCGATGGCGGCGTTGGTGACACAGAACATCGACTTCTGGAAGCTGAGGCAGATCTTCACCCGCACATCTCCCTCGCTGCGGCTGGTCTGGCGGTACCACTGGTGCAGCCGCTCCGGCAGATGGCGGTACATGTCTTGCATCAGCAGGCTGGGGGGGATGCCCGAGCCCATGGTGGGCAGGACGTCGGCAAACAGGGCGCCGTAGGCGAAGGTGCTCTGGTCCGGCGAGATCTGCTGAGCCTGGGCATTGAACGACACCGTGCCGAGAAAGGGCATACCGCGCAGGAAAACCGCCTCCACATAGGGCACGGCCACATCCGCCAGGAAGGTGAGGCCGGCTTCCGGGGGCAGGATCCAGAAGCGCTCGCCCGCTACCTCCACGGCGTAGGTGATCGGGTTGCCAGCGGCCGCCACCAGACCCTGGCGCAGGAAGTCGACCACTGCCGCGATGGAGCTGACCCGCCCATCCCTTTCGGCCCTGGCCAGATCGAGGAACAGATCACTCATCACCCGCCAGAACTGACCCAGGGCATGGGTGGTGGCGGCCGAGCGGATCAGCTCCAGCAGGAAATCGGGGAACAGGGGATTGAGCAGGGCCAGCAGGGGATCGCGACCGGTCTTGCGGCGGATGATCGCGGCACAGCCGCTGCGGAAGGCCTCGGAGTCGAGGTAGGCATCCAGGCCACCGGTGCCGTGCCAGAACATCGCCTTCTGGCAGTACTCGGCGTATTCGAAGTTGATGCGGTCGTGAATCAGATGGCGCCAGATCTTCGCCGGGCTGAGGTCCCCGTCGAGGTAGCGGAAGGCGGGCACCGGATTGAGAAACTGGTGTTCAGCCTGGTAGATCAGATTGATGCTGTAGGCATCGAGCACCTCGCCATAGCTTTCGAGCACATCGACCACCTGCATCAGATGGTTGGTGGTCTCGGCCAGCAGGGGCTGCCCCGCCAGCAACCGGGCTTCGAGTTCAGCGGCCGTGGGCCTGCCGCCGGAATGGGTGAGATCGGCGGAAATAATCGGCATCAGCCCATCCCTCCGCCCTGCAGAGCGGCCAGCAAGCCTGGCAGCTGGGCCATGGTGGTACTCGCCGCCTCGCTGATGCGGCCCAGCCAGGACGGCTGCAATCCAATCAGGACCACGCCGACGGCCAGGGCCATGGCCGGAATCGTCTCCCGCGGCGCCACCGCCGCCAGACGGATGTCGAGCCTGGCATCCGCCACCGGATCATCACTGGGGGGCGTGATCGCCATGCGGCCGAAGAAGGCGCGGTTGACCAGCAGCAAAAAGTAGACCGCCGTCAGGCCGGAGCCCACCATGCACAGCAGGGTGGCCAGGGGGAAGGCTTCCAGGCTGCCGCGGAAGACCAGGAACTCGGAGATGAAGCCGGCCATCCCCGGCAATCCGGCGCTGGCCATCACCCCCAGGATCATCAGGGTGCCGGTGAAGGGCAGGCCCCGCTCGGGATTGAGCAGCCCGCGCAGCACCTCGAGATCGCGGGTGCCGGTCTTGCGGTAGACAATGCCAACCAGCAGAAACAGCAGGGCCGAAATCAGCCCGTGGCTGACCATCTGAAAGACAGCTCCCAGCAGGCTCACCGGTGTGGCGGCGGCGGCCGCCAGCAGGATGTAGCCCATGTGACCCACGGAGCTGTAGGCCACCATCCGTTTCATGTCCCGCTGGGCGATCGCCGCCAGGGATCCATAGAGCACCGACACCGCAGCCCAGCCGGCTAGCCAGGGGGCCAGCAGCGCCCAGGCTTCCGGGAACAGGCCTAGGCAGAAACGCAGCAACCCGTAGGTTCCCAGTTTCAGCAATACCCCGGCCAGCAGCACCGAGACCGGCGTCGAGGCCTGGGTATGGGCGTCAGGCAACCAGGTGTGGAAGGGCACCAGCGGGATCTTGATGCCGAAGCCGATCAGCAAGGCCCCCAATAACAGCAACTGGCTGCCCATCGAGAGCCGTTCGCTCAGCACCGGCGTGAGACTGAAATCCACCGTGCCCGTCAGCAGCGCCAGCCCGAGAAAGGCACCCAGGATCAGGACGCCGGAGACCGCCGTGAAGATCAGGAACTTGGTGGCGGCATAGGCCCGCTGGGTGCCGCCCCAGATCGAGATCAGCAGCCACAGAGGAATGAGCTCGAGTTCGTAGAAGAGGAAGAAGAGCAGCAGGTTTTCGGCCAGAAAGGCGCCGTTGACGGCGCCGCTGATCAACAGCAGCAGGGCGAAATAGATGCGTGGCCGCTGGCTGATGTCACGGGTGCAGACGGCCGAAACCAGGGTCAGGCCGGCATTGATCAGCACCAGGGGCAGGGACAAGCCGTCGATGCCGAGGCGGTAGTCGAGGCCGATGCTGCTGACCCAGGCGAACGATTCCTGCAGCTGCATGCCGCCATCGCCCGGATCGAAGGCCAGCAGCACCCTCAGACTCCAGGCCAGCTGCAGGCCTAGGACCACGATCGTCACCACCCGCATCCGGCCGGGCACCGGCTGACCCGGCCAGAACAGCAGCAGGAAGGCTCCCAGGAAGGGAATCAGAAGCAGGATGCTCAGCATGGGAATGTCCTCATCCGTGGAACCAGGAGAGGCTGCCCAGTAACAGCACAATCGCCAGCAGGACCGTGAGCACGTAGCTCTGCAGCTGGCCGCTCACTCCGAATTTGAGACTTTCGGCGCTGGCCAGTGAAGCGTTGCCGATGCGATTGACCAAACCGTTTACCAGCACCCGATCGACGCTGTTGGTCAACGAGGCCAGGCCGGCGACGAAGGCCACGATCGTGGCGCGGTAGATCCGGTCGGTGTAGAAGTCGTAGGCCAGCAGATCCTGAACCCAACGCAGTGGCTTGATCACCGAGCGGGACCAGAACTTGTCGAGGCGGATCAGGCAGCCGGCCACAAGCCCGATCGCGCCACTGGCGACAACCAGGATCGTGGTCAGCCCAGAAAAGTCGGTGAGGCTATGCAGCGAATCGAGGCGCTGAATCACCAGGGGAGTCACCAGCACCAGAACCGACAGCGTCACCATCGGCAGCGCCATCAGCCAGTTCACCTCCGGCGCACGGCGGGTCTTGGGATGGGGCACATCGAGGAACACCTGGCGGAACACGCGCACCAGATTGAGGGCCGTCAGCGCATTGGTGAGCAGCACGACAGCCGCCAGCAGCGGCTGCTCGCGGATGAGGGTCTGCACCAGCAGCCCATAGCCCCAGAAACAACCCAGGGGCAGCAGACCGGTGAGACCGGCACCGGCCACCAGGAAGGCGGAGGTGGTGGCGGGCATGCGCCGGCCCAGGCCCCCCAGTTCGGTCAGGTCTTGGCAGTTGGTCGTGGCGATCACACTGCCCACGCTCATGAACAGCAGGGCCTTGGCCAGGCCGTGGGTGAACAGCAGCAGCAGGGCCAGCAGCGGTTGCTCAAAGGCGATCGCAATGAACACCAGGCCCAGATAGGAGGTGGTGGAATACGAAAACGCCCGTTTGAGATCCACCTGGGCGATCGCCACCAGGGCGCCGCCGAGGGCGCTGATCGTGCCCACCGCCAGTAGGACGGTGGTGGCCAGGGGAGACAACCGGACCACGGGCATCAGCTTGAGCAGCACCACCGCCCCGCAGGTGACCACCACCGAATTGCGCAGGATCGAGGCTGGATTCGGCCCTTCCATGGCCTCATCGAGCCAAAGGTGCATCGGGAACTGGGCGCACTTGCCCATCGGTCCGGCGATCAGCCCCAAGCCCAGCAGGCTGGCCGCCAGCGGCGAAAGCGGGGTCTGGGCGGCCCAGATATAGAGGTCGTCGAATTCAGTCGAACCGGCCCAGGCCGAGAGGGCCACCACACCCATCAGCAGCAACACATCGCCGACGCGCTTGGTCAGGAAGGCATCGCGGGCGGCCGTGACCACCAGGGGTTGGGCGTACCAGAAGCCGACCAGCAAGTAAGTGGAGAGGGTGAGCATCTCCAGCAGGAAGTAGCTGATGAACAGATTGCTGCTCAGCACCACACCGGCCATGGCACCCTCGAAGAAGCCCACCAGAGCGAAGAAGCGCGCCAGGGACCACTCCTTGTCGAGATAGCCGAGGGCAAACACCTGGCCGATCAGGCTCATCGTGGTGACCAGCTCCAAGGCCGCCAAGTTGGTCAGCGATAGTTCGAAGCCGATGCGCAGATCCAGATCCGCGGCATGAAACCAGGGGATGTCGAGATGCTGGGGGCCCAGGCTCAACACCTCCCGGATCACGAGGCTGCCGTGGACAACGGCGACCAGGGTCACCAGCAGGTTCAGGTACGCGGCCGGCCGAGGTCCATTGAGCTTGATCCAGCCGGTGGCCCAGGGCAGGGACAGCACCATGCCGCTGAACCCGTAGAGGGGGATCAGCCAGGCCAGCTGGATCGGCAGGGGAAGGGCGTCTTGCAAGGGATGGATGGAGGGCCCCCCGGGGGCCAGAGGAGGCAGATGCCTGGCGGAGATTTTAATCAGCCACAACGCGCCACAGCGGATCGCCCGGATTCAGGACTGCAGGCAACGTTGGTTCGGCGCCGGCTGGGTTCGAAGCAGGCCGAGCCTTTCCGGCTGGGCCCACTCAGAAATAAGCCCGCTCAAAGCGTTCAGAGCTAAGGCTTTGCAGGCTCTGCAGCCAGGCGCTGAGCTCCTGGCCGTGGTGCTGTTCGTCCCTCCACAGGGCGCGAAAGAAGTCGGCGTTCTCGGCGTCGCCAATCAGAACGCTGAAGCGAACGGCATCGCTATAGAGCTGGATCAGGTCGTTCTCGAGGCCCTGATTGAGGCTCAAGAGCCCGGGCAGATCGGCGGCATGTTGGACCGGACGCAGCTGGGAGGCGGCTGGTGCCACCCCCAGAGTCAGCATTCGCTGCACGATGCGCTCGGCATGGTGCAGCTCCTCGACAGTCTCCTGGCGGAAGCGTGCTCCAGCGTCGTTCTCGCCCCAGAGCTCCACAAGCGAGGCCTGGGTCATGTACTGCTGCACGGCGGAGAGTTCCAGGCTCAGGGCCCGGCCCAGATAACCCAGGATCCGCGGATGCACGGCAGCCATGGCCATCAAAGGCGGCGGATCACACCGCTGGCGGCGATGGCGGGCTCCACTTCGCCGTGGGGGCGGGCAATGATGTGGGCGGCCACCAGACCGTCACCAACGCGTTCGCAGGCATCGGCCCCGGCGCGCACGGCGGCGTTGACGGCGCCGGTTTCACCGCGGACCATCACGGTGACGTAGCCGCCACCGACGAATTCACGTGCCACCAGGGTGACTTCGGCGGCTTTGGTCATGGCGTCTGCCGCTTCGATCGCCGGCACCAGACCCCGGGTTTCGATCATGCCGAGGGCGATGCCCTGTACGGAAGGTGCCATGGAGGACGATTGGGGGGAAGGGGATGGGGGTGGAGTGGAAGCGCCGGAGCCGCCGCTGCGGCCGGAGGAGGCCGGGGCGCTGCGGGCGGCGGGCCGATTTGATGCAGCGGCCATCCGCTGCCCGGCCGAAGTCGGGCGGGCAGCGGGGGACTGGCGGCTGGCGGCGATCGCCGGCAACGGCTTGGCCGCAGCGGCCACAGGAGTGGCCGAGGTCAGCGCAACCGTGGTGGTGGGGACCGGGGTCAACAGCGGCGCTGGGGCCGCCACGTCAGCGGCTTTCACCGTTGCTGTGACGACTGGCGCCGGTGGCGAGGTGGCCGCCGCCGCCGGAGCAGTGACGTCAGTGCCCTTGGTCGGGATCGCGGCCACAGCGGGGCTGGCCGCCGCCGCCCCAGGAACCACCTGGGCGGCGGCACCCGATTTGGCGGAAGATCGAGTTCGAGCGGTTCGGCTGGCCATCGTTCACGTTGAGGAGAGGAACTGGAGCGGCGGGGATGGGCCATGCACGGGGGTGAGCGGCAGGCCTGGAGGTTCACCCGTCCGGTTCCCAGCAGTCGATGATTCCACCGATCGTCAGATCAGTCTGGACCTCAGGATTACCACAGGCAAAACGAGCCGCTGAGCCGCTAGCGGTGAACACCCAGTTGCCGGGGGAGGCGCCAACCGGGTCGACGGCCACACTCAGCTTGCCCTTGAGGCTGCGCAGGATCCGCAGATTGGAATGACCCAAACCTGCCACCCGTTGGGTGCACACCAGGGAACCGGTGACCTGCATGATTTCCATCAGCCACCTCCAGACGCCGCTGGGGCTTTGCCGGCATCGGGATCCCAGTGGTCAATGATGCCCACAATCGTCAGATCACTGGGATAGGACTTGCTGCCGGCCGCCTCACGGGCAGCGGAACTGCCGACGCAGATCACCCAGTCACCGGGGATGCAGCCCACCGCATCCACCGCCACCTTCTGAGTGCTGCCATCAAGCACAACCTGCAGATGCTTGTGTTCAAAATCAGCAATGCGGTTGGTCGAGACCAGGGGTTTGACCACCTTGCAGAT
>JAPLID010000183.1:3753-8208 GCA_026389285.1 Cyanobacteriota bacterium | reverse complement strand
GTTTTGGAGACCTGCGTTCTACCAACTGAACTAACGGCGCAAGGCGATGGCCCTTGGGGACAGAGGGACACGGCTCGTTGCTGAAGGTTCCAGGGAAACTGGCGCTCGAGCCGTGACTGGCGGCAACTAAGTCAGCGATCGAATCGCTGCTTGACCCGAGTGGCTTTACCCACCCGGTCACGAAGGTAGAAGAGCTTCGCCCGGCGAACCTTACCCCGGCGCTCCACTTTGACAGAAGCCACCTGGGGACTGTGGAGCATGAAGACCCGCTCAACGCCGATCCCTTGGAAGATGCGGCGCACGGTGATGGTCTCGTTAAGGCCGCCGTGACGCTTGGCGATCACCACACCTTCGTAGGGCTGGACCCGCTCCTTGCTGCCCTCCCGGATTCGCACACCGACACGCACGGTGTCGCCGACATAAATGTCAGGAAGATCGCTCTTGAGCTGCTCGGCCTCGAAGGCCTTGATCAGGTCGTAAGCGCACAGTTTGCCGGTGGTGGCCTTCACAGCCGTAGCCGTGGTCGCCTGCTCTCCGGAATCCTGGGGATCGCTCTCCAGCACTTGGTTTTCCTGCTCGGACATGTTCTGCTCCATTGTTTCCGCTGCCATCCCGATTCCGCGACGCCTTGCCAAACCACCAGTGTACCGGCTTGGGTGCCCCCTCCTCAGCGGCGCCGATATTGGCGCTGAAGCCTCTGCCAGGCCATGGAGCCGCCACTGGCCAGCATCCACAGCAGCCCCAGACCGTTGAGCAGCACATAAATCGTTTCGCCGTTGGGCCCGAACCAGCCCTTGAGCCATTCCCCTTCATGCAGGACCATCAGCAGATGGGTCTGGTCCCTGTCGAAGCCGGCCCAGTCCCGCAGCAGGCGGTAGCTGACCCCGCTGATCACCGTGAGCAGCAGCGGTGCCAGCACGAACGGAGCCAGGCTGGCGTGGGCCTGCCGCAATCGGGCCCCCAGGGGCAGGGCCGCAGCCGGCGAGGACTCGGGGAGCACGGCGAACACAACAGCCGGTGTGACGCCATTGATAACCTGAAATGACCCGTTCCCACTTCCCTCAGGCCCCCGCCGCATGAATCTTTTTGCTGATCTGCTGGCCAGTGCCCAGACAGGGCAGGGGGTCAGCGGTCTGACCACCCAGACCGGCCCCCGCATTCAGAAGGGTCGCCGCGGCGTGGAGATCAAACCGCCGATCTCGATCGCCACGCCGAGCGGCGCATCCGCGAGATGGGCGCCACCCCCAGCTTCAAGGGCTATCACGGCTTCCCGGCCAGCATCTGCGCCAGCATCAATGACCAAGTGGTGCACGGCATCCCAGGCGAGCGCCAGATGATCCGCGACGGCGATCTGCTCAAAGTGGACACCGGCGCCTACTTCGAGGGCTATCACGGCGACAGCTGCGTCACGATCCCCATCGGCGCCGCTGCCAGCGAGGACGCCCGCCGCCTCAGCCGGGTGGCCCAGGAATCGCTGATGAAGGGTCTGGCCACGGTCAAAGCCGGCAGCACCCTGCTGGAGCTGGCCGGAGCCGTGCAGGACCACGTCGAAGCCCACGGCTATGCGGTGGTCGAGGACTACACGGGCCACGGCGTTGGCCGCAACCTGCATGAAGAGCCTTCGGTGTTCAACTTCCGCACCCGCGACCTGCCTAACATGAGCCTGCGGGCCGGCATGACCCTGGCGGTCGAGCCGATCCTCAACGCCGGCAGCAAGGACTGCCGCACCCTCAAGGACCGCTGGACGGTGGTGACCGTCGACGGCTCCCTGTCGGCCCAGTGGGAACACACGATCGTGGTCACCAGCGACGGCTGCGAGATCCTCACCGACCGGGACTTCTGACTCAGCAAGCCCCGAATCAGGGGCGCGTCGTCAGCCGGAAGTAGGCCCAGCGACTCAGGGTCGTCAGCGGCATCAGCACATAGGTGAGGGGGTTGGGGGTGACGATCACCAGGGAGCAGTTCCAGTCCACGGCCTGCCTCAGCACCTGGCCGGCCACCCAGTCGGCCGTCATCACGCCGATCGGATTAAGCGCCGAGCGGAACGGCCCCAGCACCAGCCGCCGCAGGCGCAGCGTGCCGGCCAGATCCAGGGCCCGCAGGCTCAGCAGCTGACCGATCAACCGTTTGCTGAGCTCATAGAGCGGACTGACAGCCGGCTGGATCTCCGCCTCTGAGGTGTTGATCCAGACCTCCGCTCGGGACCGGGCGGGGCCGCCCCCGCAGGCCGCAGCAAGCGACTGGCGCTGCTGCACCACCTCGGTAAACAGCTCCAGCAGCCGCCAGGCGCTGAGGGCATTGACCTCCAGGGCCCGCCCCGTGGCAGCGGCGCTGCGGTCGCCATGGGGATTGATGCCGTGGTTGATCACCAGCACATCCACCGTCTCCAGGATTGAGCGCAGATCGGCTTCACGGCCCACCTGCCAGCCCACCTGCTGCAGGGGGATGGCCTCGCCGGTTCCCTCTCGCACCACCAGGGCGCTCTCGCCATGGGTGAGGGCGATCAGGCGGGCGCCGCGGCGGTGCCACTGGCGCAACAAGGCCTGGCCGAGGGCGCCGCTGGCCCCGGTGATCGCCACCGTGATCGTCGGCTGAGAATGCTCCACCATGGGCTCAGTAGTTGGACTTGCCTAGATTGGCTGCCAATCCACAGGCCCCGGCGAGGTCGCTCCATGCCAACTTCCGCCCAGCCCCCCCTCCTGATCGGCTCGTGCGAACCCTTCAGCGGCAAGTCGGCGGTGGTGCTGGGCCTGGCGCACCAGCTCAGCCGCCGGGGCATCTCGATCGTGTTCGGCAAACCGCTGGCCACCTGCATCGACGATCTTGATGCTGTGCCCCCGGGCGCTGATCCGGCTGAGCCGGGCGGCGCCGGCGCTCCAATTCTCGATGCCGATGTGCGCTTCATCGGCGCCACCCTGGGCCTGCCGGCCAGTCAGTTGCTGCCATCGCTGCAGGTGCAGGCGCCCGGAGCGGTGCACCGCCGCCTGCTCAGCGGTGACCTGGCCCCGGGCACGGGCTTCGCCGAGCTGCAGCAACGCATCGCCGACTCCGGGGATCAGCTGGTGCTGCTGGAGGCGGCGGGAACCCTCAGCGAAGGGCAGCTGTTCGGCCTTGGCCTGGCCCAGATGGCCCGGGCCCTGCAGGCGCCAGTGGTGCTGGTCCACAACTGGAACGACAGCCGCAGCGTCGATCCGCTGCTGGAGGCCCGCCAACAGCTGGGCGACCTGCTGGCCGGGGTGGTGCTGAATGCCGTCGTTCCCGAAGCGGTGACCGAACTGCGCCAGGAGCTGGAACCGGCCCTGGAACGGCTCGGCTTGCCCGTGCTCGGAATCATGCCCCGCAGCCCCCTGCTGCGCAGCGTCACCGTCAGCGAACTGGGGCGGCGCCTGGCGGCCCGGGTGCTCTGCTGCCAGGACCGCACCGATCTGCTGGTCGAGACCCTCTCGATCGGGGCGATGAATGTGAACTCGGCGATGGAGTTCTTCCGCCGCCGCCGCAACATGGCCGTGGTCACCGGAGCCGACCGCACCGACATCCAGCTGGCCGCCCTCGAGGCCTCCACCCAGTGCCTGATCCTCACCGGCGCCGGCGACCCCCTGCCCCAGCTGATCAACCGGGCCGAAGAACTGGAGGTGCCCGTGCTCAAGGTCGATCACGACACCCTGATGACGGTGGAGGTGATCGAAGCGGCGATCGGCCATGTGCGCCTGCACGAAGCGGTCAAGGCCACCTACGCGATCCGGTTGGTGGAGGAGAGCTGCCGGTTCGAACGTCTGTTCGAGCGCCTCAGGCTGCCGGTGCGCGCCTGAAAGCCCGAACCCCGGCAACACTGCTAGGTTCAAAGCAATTCAAGTCGGCAACGGGTGACCCGGTCCCTAGATCTTCCGGCTCTCGACCGGATTGACACCCTGGCCCAGGAACTGGCGATGCTCCAGGACCGGGGCAAGCGCCGGATNNGCCCGCTCCCTGGCCCAGGAAGGCCACAACCTGATCACCTCCGGTGCCCAGGGGGTCAACTCGGCTGTGATCCGCAGCGTTCTGGATGTGGATCCGGCCCGGCTGACCGTGCTGCTGCCCCAGAGCATGGAACGCCAGCCCCTGGAATCGCGGGACCAGCTTGAGCAGGTGCTGCATCTGGTCGAAAAGCCCGAGCACGATGACCTGCCGCTGCCGATGGCCAGCAGCCTTTGCAACCACGAAATCATCAGCCGCTGTGACCAGCTGATCTGCTACGCCTTCCACGACAGCGAAACCCTGCTCAGCAGCTGCCGCACCGCCGAGGACATGGGCAAGGTGGTGACCCTGATGTTCTTCGATTGAACCGGATCAGCCCGATTCCGCGGCTGCGTCGGCCAGCAGAATCATCGGCAGCACCTGCAGGCTGGTGCCCTCCCGGCCCATCACCCGCACCGTCGCCCCCAGCGGCAGGGGCTGGCCAGGCTCCAGGTTCATGGC
>JAPLID010000183.1:0-3733 GCA_026389285.1 Cyanobacteriota bacterium | reverse complement strand
CCAGCTCTGCCCCTGCCAGCGCACCCGCCCCGCGCCATCGGCGGCGAAGGCCTCGATCACTTCGGCCCGCTCGGCCCGGGGGTTGGCGTGCAGGGCCCGATCCCGCTGGCGGCCGTCCCAGCGGCGCAACCAGCCGAAGCCCAGGCCCACCAGGCCGAGGAACAGCAGCATCTGCAGCGCCAGTGGCAGCCCCATCAGCACGCTCGCCAGGGTCAACACCAGCGCACTGAGGCCGCCGATCAACAGCAGACCGTCCGTATCGAAGCCAGTGAGCGCCAGCAGCAGCAGCGCAGCGCCGACGAGCAGCCAGATCAGGGGAGGAGTGAACATCACTTCAGGGCTGGCCTGACCAAGCAGCCCATCCTGTCTAAGTTGTGGGCCTTAGGGAGAGCGGGATGGAGTTTCTGATTGTGCCGGTCCTGGCGGTGCTGGCCGCCGTCGGGGTCAGCAGCCTCAAGGTCACCAGCAGCAGTCGCTCGATGCTGGTGGAGCGCCTCGGCAAATACAACCGCCAGCTCAAACCGGGCCTCTCGCTGGTGCTGCCAGGGGTGGAGCGGGTGGTGAGCCACGAATCGCTCAAAGAGCGGGTGCTCGACATCCCGCCGCAGCAATGCATCACCAAGGACAACGTTTCGATCGAAGTGGATGCGGTGGTGTACTGGCAGCTGCTGGAGCATGCCCGCGCTTACTACGCCCTCGACAACCTGCAGGCGGCGATGGTCAATCTGGTGCTGACCCAGATCCGGGCTGAGATGGGCAAACTCGATCTCGACCAGACCTTCACCACCCGTCAGGACGTGAACGAAGTGCTGCTGCGGGAGCTCGATCAGGCCACCGATCCCTGGGGGGTGAAGGTAACCCGGGTCGAGATGCGCGACATCAAGCCTTCGCACGGGGTGCAGCAGGCAATGGAGCAGCAGATGACCGCCGAACGCGAAAAGCGCGCCGCAATTTTGCGCTCGGAGGGGGAAAGGGAATCCCAGGTGAATGCGGCCCGGGGCCGGGCCGAAGCCCTGGTGCTCGATGCCAAGGCCAAGCAGGAAGCCCTGCTGCTGGAGGCCGATGCCCAGGCTCGCCAGCAGACAGTGCTGGCCAAGGCACGGGCCGAGGCGGCGGCCGAACTGGCGCGGGTGATCAGCGCTGAGCCGGCAGCGGCCGAGAGCCTGCGTCTGCTGCTGGCCAAGGACTGGATGGCCATGGGCCAGGAAATGGCCCGCTCCCCGGGAGGCAGTGTGCTGATGGTCGATCCCCAGAGCCCGGCCTCGCTGCTGGCGGCGCTCAAGGGGCTGCAGGAGAAGGGCTGAGCTCAGCCCCGCAACACGCCGCGCAGCCCTTCGCTGTAGAGCAAGGCTGTGCAGAGAATGCCGCCGGCCCAGCAGAGGCTGCGCAGCGGCGCCTGGTTGGCGACATAGGCGCCGATGTAGCCCAGGCGCAGGGCTGGATGCAGCCAGGCTGCCGCCAGGGCCACGGCGGCCGTGGCCGAACCCTCCCGGGCCGTCACCAGCGCCAGCAAGCAGGCGGGAGCATGCAGGCTGAAGGCCTCGAAGCAATTCTGATGGGCCCAGTTGGCCCGTTTGCCCCAGGCCGGCAGGCGCTCGAACATCGCCCGGGGTGCGGACAGGTCCGCCGGGGTGAAATCGGCCTGGGAGCGGGCGGCCCCCAGGGGAATCAGGCTGGCCACCACCACCGCGCCCGAGAGCACCAGCGACCAGGCATAAGCAGCGCCGGAGGCCGCTGTTCCCAACGGTTGCACCGGCAGGGATACGGCGGCCAGCTGAGCGAGGTGGGCAAAAGGCAGGAACATGGCGGCAGGAAAAGGCGGAGGGCTCTTTTCTAGGCTGGCTCAGCGCCGCACCACGAACCCACCCCATGGCTGACACCTATAGCTTCGACGTTGTGTCCGACTTTGATCGCCAGGAGCTGGTCAATGCCCTCGATCAGGTGCGCCGCGAAATGGTTCAGCGCTACGACCTCAAGGATTCAAAAACGGAGATCGATCTGGAGGAGGACAGCCTGACGATCACCACCGCCAGCGACATGACCCTCGACGCGGTGGCCGATGTGCTGCGCCAGAAGCTGACCAAACGCAATCTGTCGCTCAAGATCCTCGACTTCCAGTTGCCGGAACCGGTGGGTGGCAAACGGGTGCAGCAGGTGGTGAAGCTGCGCAAGGGGCTGAGCCAGGAGCTGGCCAAGAAACTCTCCAAGCAAGTGCGCGACGAACTCAAGAAAGTGACGGTGGCGATTCAAGGTGACACCCTGCGCGTGACCGGCAAGAGCAAGGACGATCTCCAGCAGGTGATCCAGCTGCTCAAGGGCGAAGATCTGGAGGTGCCGTTGCAGTTTGAGAACTACCGCTGAAGTCGGAGCTGGAGGGGAGCTTCGCTGCAGGCTCAGGGCAGGTCCTTCGCTGCGGCCTGATCGACTGGGAAAGAGTAGGTTTCGGGCATCAGAAACACTAAGACCCGCGACCGAATCCAATGCTGGCAGCCTCGCCAAGGACTGTTGGGACAGACTTTTTGGCAACCCTCGCGCGACGGTGCAGGGATCAATCTTCGCCGGCCGATGGCTTTTGCCGTGTTCAGGTGGGCTTCTGATCCCAGCCTCTGGGTGTCGAATCCGAGGGAAATGATGGCGCGGCCTGTCGCGAGCGGCAGCCGGTGATGCGAAACTGCGTCGACACTGTGAGGTCGCTGATCTTCAGGCGTGATGCATCAAGTAGCTCCTTAAGAAGGGCATAAAAGTCGCACTGTCCCGAAAGACTGATCTGGCCTTGGAATGTACCAAGTATGATAATATTGCCGAAGTAGTGGATTGGTGATGAGCGGCGCGCAACCATCGAAATCCAGGTTTCCGTTGACGATCCCATGGCATGGACTGATCCAATCATCATGGTGGTTATTGATACTTGTTATCAGCGCCTCATTTGTATTACTGGGATGGATCGGCTGGCCAGGGCTGCATTGGGATGCTGCGCTCTATGCGACGCCGGTGCTGAACGTTGGGCGTTCTGAAGGCTGGCTTATTGATGACTTTCCGCTCATCGCATTAATCAATACAGATCGTTCGTATCATGCCCATGGCGTGTTGCCCGTCCTGGTCTTCGGTGCCCTATTCAAGGCAAAGACATACGCTTCACTCCTGTTTCTGCAGGGACTCGTCAATGCCCTGACCTTTGGCGTTTACTCCCTGCTGTTCCGCCTTGCCCTGAAACGTCAAGGCTTCTGGAGCTTGCCCGCGAGTCTTGCGCTTGGCGTGATGGCAGGCATCGCTGCAGTTGCCCTGCAAGGCAGGCCAGAACATCTGATTCCTTTGATTCTGATTGCACCATTCTGGGCTTTTTTTAAGGGGGCAACCCGAAGCGCTTGTTTCTACATCGCAGCAATCGTCACGGGCGTTGTGTTTGTGACATCCCCACTGCCCGGCCTGATGCTCGCCATCTTTTGCAGCCTTGGACTTGGCTACGTCTTGCCCGCCAGGAGCCTCGCAGCCTGGAAGTATTTGATTACATTTGCGTCAATAGCAGCTGCGGTTTCCGTGCTGATCATTACCCTCTTTTGTCCGTTTAGCTTTTTTGACTGGTTTAGATTTACAGTACCCATTCAGGGGTCGGGACAGCTCTCCGTAAACTTCATCCCTGCTGAACCCTTGACGGCGGCCTGATTCCCGTTTGCATCTCAAGCAGAGGTTGGTTGTGATGGGCACCCCACCAGCTGGGATTTCAGAAGCGGAC
>JAPLID010000107.1 GCA_026389285.1 Cyanobacteriota bacterium | reverse complement strand
TCCTCGTAGTCGCAGATCAGGGGCAGGAAATCGATGCCTTCACGGCCCTTGGAGCGCGTGGCGGTGACCAGCACCGAGGTGTCACCGCACTCGACCATCACCGAGCCCCCGGCCTGGGGGGCATACCGACCGGTGGTCAGCCGGATCTCCCGACCATCGAAGGAGATCGACTGAGTTTGTCCTTGCACTTGGATTTATGTCCTTTTGTTGTCAAAGACCATCATGCCATCCGGTGATCACCAGCCGTAGGAAACCCTGGATTTTTGTAGGGATGGCCCAGCTCCCAGCCCCGCAGCGACGTCCAAGACCAGGGGTCGGACGCAGCCACGACCGCTGGCTCATCAAAAAAGGCGCCCTCAGGACGCCCTTGCCTACTCCATGGTTCCAGGCCCGGATCAGGCCTGGAGACTGGATGGACTCACCAGCTGGACTTGACGACGCCAGGCAGTTCACCCTTGTGGGCCCGCTCGCGCAGCTGGTTGCGGCAGAGGCCGAAATCGCGGTAATAGCCACGGGGCTTGCCGGTGGCCCAGCAGCGGTTGCGCACCCTAACCAGGGCACTGTTGCGGGGAAGATTCTGGATCTTGCGGTGGATTTCCAGCCGCTCCATCGGATCGGCAGCGGCATTGAACGCGGCCTTGAGGGCGGCCCGCTTGACGGCAAAGCGCTCCACTATTTTCTTGCGCTTCACATCACGCGCGATCATTGACTTCTTCGCCATGCGGCTGGATTGGGCAGCGTTTGTAGTCTTCTACTCTACCGCCCGGGGTGCCTGGTACGGAGCGCGGCAATCGGGCCGTGCTGCCATCGACAAGAGGCCCGTGCAGAGGCGGGTCAGCGACCCAGCAACTGCTGCACTGCCGGCAGCTGGCTGGTGTCCTTGACGATCAGCAGCAGGCTGAGCCCCACCAGAAACACGAACCCGGATTGGAAGAAGGCCATCTGGAAGCGCTCGGGCAGGGGCCGGCCGCGCACCCCCTCCACCAGCAGCAGCGCCAGCTGGCCGCCATCGAGCAGTGGCAGCGGCAGGGCGTTGAGCACCGCCAGGTTGATCGAGATCAAGGCGGTGAACAGAAACAGGCTGCCGCCCCCCTGCTTGGCCAGGGAGGCGCCCATCTCGACGATCTTCACGGGCCCGGACACCTGGCCGGCGGTCTCGCCGAAGTGGGTGACCAGGGTGACGAAGCCAGCAACGGTGCGTCGGGTCAGGAGGGTGAAATCGCGGTTGGCATGGCGGATCGGCTCCAGGGGGCCTCGAGCTGGCCGGAAGGCTTCGATGCCGTTGGGCTGAAGCTGGGCGCCGATGCGACCGATGCCCCCCACCTCGGTAGGGCTCAGTGAAAGGCTGAGCTTCTGGCCGTTGCGCACGGCCTCCAGCGGCAGGCTCTGGCCCGGGGCCTGGCGGATGCGTTCCACCAGAGCTTCGACGGCCTGCTGGCCGCCGCCGAGCGTCTGGCCTGAGAGTCCGATGATGCGATCGCCCGGCTGCAGGCCGGCCGCCTCGGCGGGTTGGCCGCTCTGCACCACCGCCACCAGCACGCCCGGCGTGGCGCTGAAGCCCGAGGGGATGCCGACGACAAATCCCTGGGCCACCAGCACCGACCAGGCCAGCAGCAGGTTGGCCAGCACGCCGGCGGCGATCACCAGGGCCCGTTGGGGCAGGGGGCGGTTGCGCAGCAGATCGGGGTCGTTGGCCGGGATCGGGCTGTCCTCGTCATCATCGGGAAAGGAGACGAAGCCACCGAGCGGGATCAGTCGCAGGGCATAGAGAACACCGTCGCTGCGACGCTGCAGCAGGGCCGGCCCGAAGCCGATCGAGAAGCCACTGACCCGGATGCCCTGCCAGCGGGCCGCCAGAAAATGACCGCTCTCGTGCACCACGATCAGTCCCGCCAGGATTGCCAGTGCGGTGAGAACTCCCATTCCAGCCAAGCCTCGCAAGGTCTCCATTGTGGGCCTTGTCGCGCAGGGAACGGGGCTGGCGTTCCCCCCAGGTCCGGCGGTCGATCTCCTGATCCTGGGGCTTCGATCTTTGCGCCTGCCTGACTGGGACTCCTGCCGCTGTTGTGCAGCGAGCCTGAGCCTGGCGTTTGCAGGGCCATCGCATTGTTTCTGTGGGTTCAGCTGATTGCTGATGCGCGTAACCAATCAGATGCCAATCTGAGCATCTGGGAAAACCAGGTAATTGATATTTTGCATATATACCTTCTCGTTGATGCCGGACATGACATAGCAGCTGGCGCGCGTGCACTGAGCGCTTGAGCTGGCGGTGCTTTGGATGGTGTAAGCAATTTGGAGGTTTGGAAGGTAAACTATGTCTTCGAAAAGGGGCGAGCCCACAACTGTGAGTGTGCCGGGGTTGGGAGCGATGTAAAAGTGCTGGCGCTTATCAATTTCACTTTGATTGGTGTTGTTGTAGATGATCTGATGATTTGTGACGGTCTGATAGCAAATGTTGTTCAAGATGTTGGTGCTGCCGCTTGTGGCGCTGCCATCGTCACAGGCGCTGGGTGCCGTTGTCAGGTAGGTGCTGCCATTGGCCACCTGATCGCCGAAGGCGTAGAGGGGGTTGATCGCAGAGCGGGCACCAAACACGTAGGGCTTGAGCTCACCGCGGAGGGAGGTCATGTTGAATTGAACTTTGATGCCACGGGAGAGGGAGTTGGATAGATTGGCGAGATCGCCACTGTTGATCACCGTGTCCCAAGGGCTGGCCTTGGCCAGTTTGTCCAAAACGACAGACTTGACCGATTGCCCGCTAGCAGTGTTGAGATTACCATTGGTGTCATAGGCAGGTCCACAGCGATACAACGTCATGGGCCCCACCCAGCCGCTGGGAGGATTCTGAGCTGCAAAACCGTAGACAATGGTCCACATCTTGCGAGGTCCGGTGATGACCAAGGGATCGTTGAGGCCGCAACTCGTCGGATCACTGGCGGGCACTGATAAGTCGCTGGCATAGGAAATCTCTTTCTGCATCATCGCGGCCACCCTGATGGTGGAGTCCTTGATATTGGAGTGTTCTTCGAACGACTGGGTTAATTGAACCTCGGAAACCATGATATGAGCCATGGCGTGAATCAGGACCAGGCTGATGATCAGCGCTACCAGTAATTCAATCAACGAAAGCCCCTGGTCTTTGACGCCAGATCGGGGCCTGGTTGATTGCAGCAGTTCCCGCATCACCAGCGATGGCAGGATCAGGCGGCTATGGCGGTGGTTGCGGCGATGGATTTTCATTTGGCTGTATAATCACATTGGGTTTTGCCCTGTTGAATCAAGCCTTGGCGGATCATGGCCGTGGGTATCGAGAGATTAATGCAAATAATGATGTTGGATCGGGGATCGGAAAGGCGTATGGTTTGATCCGTTACTGTTGCATCGGTATTGGTGCTCATTCCTTCTGAACGAAAGGTGAACACGGCACCTTGATTCAAGGTTAGATTGCTTGCGCCACTGCGAGCTCTGAGGTTGATGGCACTGGGCAACAGGGATGAGGTGATGCAGTTGGCCGGAGACAGTGATGTGGTGATATTGGTGGTCGACTGATCAACGGTTTGAACGATGCTGCAATTGGTGTCAATGCTGATATTTTTGGCGGCGATATCACGTGCTTTGGCCATGGCTCCAGATAATTCAGCAGCGCCAAGCTTCAGCCTGCTGAAACCCACAAACGACGAGGACTGTGTGCTCAGAAAAGTGCCGCCCAACACACTGATCACAATCACGACCATCAACAGCTCAATCAGGGTGTAACCCTTCGGCTCCTGCCTGACTGGGAGCAGCAGTTGTCGAGTACTCATGTCGGTGTGCACCATGCTACCGATTCCATGACGATCGATGCTTCGCGTACGAAATTGATTGGCTTTTGATTGGTTGAAGAGACTTTGTAGATGATATAGACGCGATTTGGATTAGATGTATCCACGGATCGACTGAGTGTATAACCTGAGCTGATGTTGCTGATCGGAATTGTGCTGCTGGTGGTTGAGCTGAAGGCGTAGGGAAGCTTGGGCACAACATCGTCGGCTGTGCTGGCAATGCTGACAGCATCGCTGATGAATTGTTGAGATAAATTTGTAGTGGTTAGATCGCTGTTGGCACATTCGTAATCCAGAACCGGTGATGTCTGAAAGGCTGCTGTCGTTTTGGTGTGGGAGCTACTCAGAGGATAGGGTCCACTTTTCATCTTCCGGAACTTGGCGTAGCGTTTAATCCAGCTCAGATCTAGTGAAGTGGCGGCCTCAATTAAGTTGCGATCCACTGACTGTCGTCCAACCAGTAAGGATTCATTGAACAATGGAAACAGGATGCTGGCTGAGACAATGGCAATGGCTGCGGCCAGCACCACTTCTAGAATCGTGAAGGCAGCTTGATTCGCCTGGGGATTGCTGGCAAGAAGGCCGGAACGAGTCGGCGGATCGGCGTGCAAGCGAAGCGACCTGGCCATGATTCAGTACGTGACTCCGTAGGCGCGGTAATTGGTGATATTGCTGGGAATTGAGCTGGGTACAAAAGATGTATCAAGCTTATTAGCAGTAAAGAAATTGGGGAAGATGGTTGCAAGTCCCGCTACGGCATCGCCAGGCCCGATGATGTCTAGGTTGGCAGAGTTCTTGGAATCAAAGGCGCAGACCCAGCGCACCCCATAGGGCCCATTGTTGCCACCTCCACCACCGGGGCTTGGATAGATGATTTTGCCCTCCGGCATCCAGATGAACAAACCATCCAGTTGAAGCACGCCAATCTTAATCAGTTGCTCTGTGCAATTCGATCCGTCACCACTTGTGCCGTAAATCCGCAGCTTAGCCCAGTTCAACGGGATTAGGTTGCTAAAGTTACCAGTTCGCACATCGATAACAGTATCTTCGCCCTTGACAAAAACATTGATCGGCAGGCCGGCTGTGTTGACCATGATATTGGGATTGTTCATGGTCTTCACGACGCAATTGATCGCCGTTGATGCGGTGCTGTTCTGGGTGCTACGGGGGGTGCTGTCAGAGTTTCCAGGCTGGGCGGAAACGTTGTAATAACATCCTTTTTCGAGTTGCGTTCTGATAAAGCTTGAGGCGTTGGCGGTAGTAGGGCAGCCAGTGGCGCCGGAATAGGGATAGTTGCAGAGCGTTGAGCTGTAAACGATCGCCTTATCTTTGTCGAATTCCTCGCTTGAGCGCTTGTCATCAAAATAAGCTGGCCCTGTGGGGAAAGGTGGCAGGTTGAGACCAAAGGCATTCAGCGGCCCGATGTTGGAGGTGGGGGGGATGCACTTCGCATTGCCGGAACAGACCACGTAGGTGGTCTGCAGGCCCGGAGACGGACTCTTGCATTTGCGATCATTAGCTGTGATACAGGCGTCGGGGATCGAGGACATGCCGAATTTTTTCTGATCCATCTTTGTCACATCATTATTGCTGCTGCCACCCGTGCCCGTAATCATCAGGGGCGCATTGAATGGTTGGCTGGATTCGGTGAAGGGTCCTTTGACAAAGACAACTTTTTTGAGCCTGAATGTTGACTGCTGCTTGCCATTGCGAGTCAGCGTGCCAACGACCGTGAACGTTGCTGAACCACCAAAGAGGTTGCCGAATTTTGCGCAGGTGCCTGAGCTGCTGATGCTGATCGGTGGCTCGTAGGCCTCCAGCTTGTAAGTAAAAGTGCCGTTGAAGCTGGGGGTTTGGTAGAACGAGGTGCTGGTTGGGTGGCCTGCGGGCGTGCCGGCCAGTGTTGAGGATGGGTGGTAGATGTTGCAGTTATCCAGATCGGTGGCGCTGACGCCCCCGTTGGCCCAATTGGCCAGTTTTGTAACCAGCAGATAGCTCCGCTGGTCTGTATTCAGGGCCGCCAGAATTTCATTGAAGCCGGTTTCTGCTGCTTCTTTGGCTGTCTGAACATCCGAGGCATCCGAGGAGGCATTGAGCGAGTTGATGCTCTTGCTCATCAGGGTGGCTGCACCGACCATGGCCACCAGGGCCACGATCAGAATGGTTAGGAGAATGGAACCTGCGTCTTGTCGATCGCTCTGCTGATCTGTCGGCTTTGGAGCTGCCTGCAGGATCAACCGCTGGATCCATCGTGTGGGGACACTCATGGTGATGGACTCCTGCCGTGCCTGGCCTTGAATGCAAACCCATTTGCACTGGTAGATTCGGCCAAGGCGTATGGGGTTGCGCTAACGAACCCTGGACACCCGCTTGATGGCCTCGTCATGGCACCAGCCCTCATGCGTCATCTCGAATGAATTCATGCTATGCCCGCCTCAAGACCTTCTCTCCGCCGAGAGGGAAGATTCGTGTCGTCTGTGATCAGGGGGCGCTGATCGTGTCCGTGCCGAGATAGGGCACCAGGGCCTGGGGCAAATGCACATTGCCATCAGCCTGCTGGCCGTTTTCCAGCAGGGCGGCCATGGTGCGCCCCACCGCCAGGCCGCTGCCGTTGAGGGTGTGCGCCAGCCGGGTGCCCTTGTCTGCCTTGATGCGGATATTGGCCCGACGTGCCTGAAAATCGCGGCAGGTGCTGCAGCTGGAGATTTCCCGGTAGGCGCCGGCCCCCGCCAGCCAGACCTCCAGGTCGTAGGTGCGGGCGGCCGAGAAGCCCAGATCACCGCTGCAGAGCTCTATGCGCCGGTAGGGAAGTTCCAGGGTTTCGAGCACGGTCTCGGCGTCGCGGGTGAGCTGCTCGTGGGCCGCGTCGGAGTCTTCGGGCTGGGTGAACCAGTAGAGCTCCACCTTGTTGAACTGATGCAGCCGGATCAGCCCCCGGGTATCCCGGCCATAGGAGCCGGCCTCCCGCCGGAAGCAGGGGGTATAGGCCGCGTAGCGCAGGGGCAGCTGGTCGGCCGGAATCACCTCATCGCGGTGGAAGGAGGTGATCGGCACCTCCGCCGTCGGGGTCAACCAGAGATCGTCCTCGGCACAGCGAAAGCTTTCCTCGGCGAACTTCGGCAGCTGGCCCGAGCCCGTGAGGCTGGCGCTGTTCACCAGGATCGGTGGCAACAGCTCGGTGTAGCCCCGCTTGCTGTGGAGGTCGAGCATCAGGGCGATCAGGGCCCGCTCCAGCCGGGCGCCCATGCCCCGCAGGGTCACAAAACGGCTCTGAGCAATGCGCACCGAGCGCTCGCTGTCCACCAGGGCCAGTCGTTCGGCGATCTGCCAATGCTCCTGCAGCTGCTCGCCGGGCCCCGCCAGCCGCGGTTCTCCCCAGCGCTTCACCTCGACGTTGTCCGCTTCGGAGCGGCCGTCCGGCGTCAGCTCGGAGGGCAGATTGGGCAGGGCGAGCAGCTGCTCATGCAGATGGGCCTGCAGGGCTTTTTCCGCCTCTTCCAGCCCGGCCACCTGCTGCTTGATCTGGTTCCCCTGCTCCCTGAGGGCCTGCACCTCCGGGCCCTGGGGGCTGGCTCCGGCCTTGATGCGCTGCCCCACCTCCTTGCCGATTCGATTGCCTTCGGCCTGGAGATTGCTGCGCTGTTCCTCCAGATCCCGTTCCTGCAGAGCGATCCGCTGCAGCTCGCCGAGGTCGGGCTTCAGACCGCGGCGGGCCAGCGGAGCGCTGATCTGCTCGGGGTGGTCGCGCAGCAGGCGCTGATCGAGCACGGGATGTCACATCGTTGGGGCGAAGCCTAGACCTTGCTCCAAGCCTGGGCCAAAGGCAGCAACAGCCTGGCCAAGGGCTCACGGTGGCGTTTCCAGGCTCGATAGCTCGGCTGTCCCTTGGCGAGCGGCTGGCCCCGTGGCCAGGGCCTTGAAGGTCACGGCCCGGCTGTGAATCGCGAGCAGGTATGCCACGCACCTGAACCCTTGTTGGCCTGTGGCTTGACCACCCTGTTCTATTGCTCCGGCGTGGGTTGGGCTGGTGCGTACTGGAGGCAGAATCGGCTTCATGACGAACGACGAACTTCTGAGCAGGGCGAAGCTGCAGCTGCAGGCCGGGAAGCTGGCGGAGGCCGAGGCCTGTGCGCTGGAGGCCATTGAATTGGCACCGGATCAGGCCTCCGGTTGGTTCTGCTTGGGAGAGGTGTTCAGTCAGTCCGGGCGCCTTGGCGATGCGGTCAGGGTCTACGAGCAGGCCGCTGCCCTGGATCCCAGCGACGTCGGCTGCCGCACGGAGCTGGGCAACCTGTTTCGCAAGATGTCGCTGCCGGAGGCCGCGATCCATTGGCATGGCGAAGCCCTGGCCCTGCGCCCCAAGGAGTTGGTTCTGAACCTCAACCATTTGTTCGTGCTGCCGATCGTGGCGACGTCGTCGCAGCAGATCGAGCAGCTGCGGCAGCGTTGCCTGGCGGGGCTGGACCAACTGGAAAAACAGGCGCAAAGCCTGGAGTTGGGCGACTATGCCATGAGTCACCATCCCTTTTACCTGATGTATCACAACTGCGATGATCGGGCTGTCCTGGAAACTTATGGCAGGCTGGCCAACCTGCCGATGCAAAGCCTGGGGGTCCCGGCTGCGCGATCGCAACGGCCGCCCACTGGGCGGCGACGGATAGGCTTTCTTTCTGGATTTTTCTATGCCCACAGCAACAGCTCTGCTTTTGAAGGTCTGATTCGTTATCTCGATCGTGGTCGCTTTGAGGTGGTGGTCATTCATCTGTCCACCTCCCATTCCGATGCGATACGTGATCGCATAGATGCTTGCGTTGATCAGGCTGTTGTGCTGGGCGGAAAGTTTAAAGATGCGGCACGACAGCTTGTAGGCCTGGATCTTGATCTGCTGTTCTTCACCGATATCGGCATGCATCCCATGGCGATGTGGCTGGCCTCCCATCGATCGGCGTCAGTGCAGGTCGCCGGCTGGGGAGTGCCGCAGACCAGTGGCCTGACGACAATCGATTACTACATCTCCGGTGAGCTTGTCGAAAGTCCGTTATCCGATTGTCAGTACACTGAAAGTCTTGTCAGGCTGCCAGGATTGCCCTGTTGTTATCTGGCTGAAAATCTTGTGCCAGCAACGAAGGGGCGGGATTATTTCTTCCTGCCCCAGGATGAACCCCTGTTCGGCTGCCTGCAGAGCTTCTGGAAACTTCATCCCGATTTTGACAATATTCTCGAGCAGATTGCCCAAAGGGTACCCCAGGCCTGGTTTGTCTTTGTGGAGGGCGACGTGACCTCCTACACCCAGATCTTTATGGAACGGATTGCCCTTTCTGCACCGACATTGGCGAAGCGACTGATTCTGCTGAGTCGCATGAACCGGCAGGATTTCATCAGCCTGGCCGGCTGCCTCGATGTGCTGCTGGATCCTCCTTACTTCGGCAGCGGCGTCACCCTTTACGAGACCATCCACACCGGCACCCCGATCGTCACCCTGGAGGGTGAATTCCTCCGGTCGCGCTTCGTGGCCGGGGCCTACCGGCTGATGGGGCTGGAGCAGGCGCCTGTTGCTCACAGCTTCGAGGCCTATATCGATTGGGCGGTGGCGCTGATGGCCGATCCGGAACAGCTGGCAAGCTTGCGGCGCCTGATTGCTGAACTGGCTGGCCAGCATCTCTATGACCGCCAGGATGTGGTGGAGGGGTTTGCTGATTTCGCCATGGAGGCGATCGCCCAGGCAGGTGGGCAGATCAGCGGTTAGATCCCTCCGCGCTTTCAATCCAGTCGTCGATCAAAGCACCTGCACCACTTCGCTGACCTCGGGAATGGCTTCGCGCAGTTTGCGCTCGATGCCCATCTTCAGGGTCATGGTGCTGCTGGGGCAGGAGCCACAGGCCCCCTGCAGCCGCACCTTGACGATCGGGCCATCGATTTCGACCACCTCGACGTTGCCGCCGTCGGCCATTAGGTAGGGGCGCAGTTCATCCAGCGCCCGTTCGACGTTCTCCAGGGTGAGTGCCCGCGGATCGGCGGCCTCGGCGCTGGCTGGGCTCTGGCTGGCTGTGGTCTCGGCGGTGGTCATCGGTGGCCCTGCATTTGCCATCACTTTAGGAAGCTGGCTGCGGGGCTGGTGCCGGTCGTTCCCGCCGGATGCGCCTCCAGACGCCGACAGCACTGAGCCGCCAGGCCTGGTTCGCCATGGCCACGGGGCTCGCCGTAGCGCTTGCCTAGGATCAGGCCACCCTTGGCAGCGCCTGCTCACGCCAGGTCTGTCCCTGGCCTTTGCGCCCGGGAACCGGTGCCTGACAGCCCTGCCTTGATCGACCCGACCGCCATGACCGAGCCGCGATGACCGACGTTCCCGTTCAGCGGATCCGTAACTTCTGCATCATTGCCCATATCGATCACGGCAAATCGACCCTGGCGGATCGTCTGCTGCAGGCCACGGGCACCGTGGCGGCCAGGGATATGCAGGAGCAGTTCCTCGATAACATGGAACTGGAGCGCGAGCGTGGTATCACGATCAAGCTGCAGGCGGCAAGAATGGAATACAAAGCGGCCGATGGTGAGATTTATATTCTAAACCTGATCGACACCCCCGGTCATGTCGACTTTTCCTATGAAGTGAGCCGTTCGCTGCTGGCCTGTGAAGGGGCGTTGCTGGTGGTAGATGCCAGCCAGGAGGTGGAAGCCCAGACCCTGGCCAATGTCTACCTGGCATTGGAAAATGATCTTGAGATCATTCCGGTGCTCAACAAGATTGACCTGCCCGGTGCTGATCCGGCACGCATCAGTGAAGAGATCGAATCGATCATCGGCCTCGACACCACCAATGCCATTCCCTGTTCCGCCAAGACCGGCCTTGGCATACCCGAGATTCTGCAGGCCGTGGTCGATCAGGTGCCACCTCCTCCCGATCGAATGGGCGAGCCCCTGAGGGCCCTGATCTTCGACTCCTATTACGATCCCTACCGCGGTGTGATCGTTTACTTTCGGGTGATCAGCGGCACGATCGCCCGCAAGGACAAGGTGTTGCTGATGGTCAGCGGCAAAACCTACGAACTTGATGAAGTCGGGGTGATGGCTCCCGATCAGCGCCAGGTGGATAGCCTCCATGCCGGTGAGGTGGGGTATCTGTCCGCCTCAATCAAGGCTGTCGCCGATGCGCGTGTCGGCGACACGATCACGCTGTTGAACAACCCTGCTGATGCGCCTCTGCCGGGTTACGTCGAGGCCAAGCCGATGGTGTTCTGCGGCCTGTTTCCCACCGACGCCGATCAGTATCCCGATCTGCGGGAAGCGCTCGACAAGCTGCAGCTCTCCGATGCGGCGCTGAAGTATGAGCCGGAAACCAGCAGTGCCATGGGCTTCGGCTTCCGCTGTGGCTTCCTGGGTCTGCTGCACATGGAGATCGTGCAGGAGCGCCTGGAGCGCGAATACGACCTGGACCTGATCGTCACGGCCCCCTCCGTGATCTATCAGGTCAAGATGCTAGATGGCAGCATGATGATGGTCGATAATCCAGCCATGCTGCCGGATCCACAAAAGCGCGAATCGATTGAAGAGCCCTATGTCAAGCTCGAAATCTATACGCCCAATGCTTACAACGGTGCCCTGATGGAGCTATGTCAGGAGCGGCGGGGTGAGTTCATTGATTTGAAGTACATCACCACCGATCGGGTCACGCTGCATTACGAGATGCCCCTGGCGGAAGTGGTGACCGACTTCTTCGATCAGATGAAGAGCCGCACCAAGGGGTACGCTTCGATGGAGTACCAGTTGATCGGCTATCGCCGCAATGAACTTGTGCGGCTCGATGTGCTGATCAATGCTGAGAAGGCGGACCCGCTGATCACTATTGTTCATCGTGACAAGGCCTATAACGTCGGCAAGGGGCTGGTGGAAAAGCTCAAGGAGCTGATCCCCCGCCAGCAGTTCAAGATCCCGATCCAGGCCTCGATCGGCAGCCGTGTGATCGCCAGCGAAAGCATCAGCGCCATCCGTAAAGATGTGCTGGCCAAGTGCTACGGCGGTGACATCAGCCGCAAGAAGAAGCTGCTGCAGAAGCAGGCCAAAGGCAAAAAGCGCATGAAGGCCATGGGCAAGGTCGACGTGCCCCAAGAGGCCTTTATGGCCGTTCTGAAGCTGAATCAGTAACCAGGGAGTGCGAGCGGCCGGGGCCTGAAGGCCCGATCGCTGGCCGGATCAAGGCCCCCGTCCGGCTCTGGGAATGCTGACCACGTCGTTGCCTTCACGTTGCAGCCATGGCGGCTCGTCTTCACCGACGGTTCGGGAGGTACCGGGGCTGTAGCCCAGGGCGTGGCACCGCCGCGGGGTTTCTGTTGCCCCTGGCCTCGCTGGCTTCCCTGGTGCTGTTGCTCGGTTGTCTGTCGATGCAGTCGGTGGCGCTGCAAAATGCCAGGCGCCTGGCCGCCCTGGCCCAGCTCAGGCAGGCGGAAGACAGCCTGATGTCGGCGGCCCAGCTCCTGGTGGCGAGGCTGCAGAGCCAGCACCGCTGCCTGCTGCCCCTGGCTATGGCGCGCTGGTCCGCGGGCGGTTGCGCCAGCAGCAGCCAGTTGTCAGATCTCGCCATGGGCGAGGTGGACTCCGTGCCCTATCAGCTCCTGGCCTGGCAGCCGCAGGCGAACGCGGCGCTGCCAGCGGCTGCGGGGCCTGACGGGGCGGAGCTGCTGCTGGAACTGCGGCCCCGCCATGGTGAACCGGCACTGCGGTCGGCCTTTGCAGTCGGATTGGAGGGCAGTCCTTCACGGGTCAGGGATCTGCGCCTGCTCGGCCTGCGGGGCACGGCGCCATGACGCTGATCGAAACGGTCATGGCGTCGCTGGTGTTCAGCCTGTCTGCGGCGGCGTCCCTGCATCTGTTGGAACTGGCGTCGGTCTCGGTGCTGGCGCAGGAGCAGCACCAGCAGCGTTCGGATCAGCTGGAGTCCGAGCTGGTGGCTTTCGAGGGGCGGTTGCGCCAGCAGCTTCGCCAGATGGCACCGATGGCGGACTGCCAGCTGGTGGCCGGGCGCTGGCTGCTGGCTCTGCAATCGCCAGCGCCCGGGCGCGGATTGCGCCAGGAGCTCAGTCTGTCGGCCTCCGGTGAGGCGCTGCAGCTTCGGCTCGCGGTTGCTGGCCTGAGCCAGACCCGGCAGCGCGCTTACCATCCCGCCGCCTTTGGGCTCTGCCCGACGCCGACGAGCCAGGAGGTGAGCCGTGCCTCCCTCTGAGCGGCGCGATAGCGCCGGCTTCACCCTGGTGGAGCTGCTGGTGGTGGCGGCGCTGGTCGGCGGTGCCACCACGGTCGGTTTGATGCAGGCGGCTCGTGATTTCGCCCGCGAACGGGTGGAGAGCGCCAGCCGGCAGCTGGTTCTGGGCCTGGAGCTGGGCAGGGTGTCCGCCAGCCGCCAGGGGCGACCCTGCGCCCTGAGGCTCAGCGACAGCGGTTGGCAGGCCCCCGCAATGGGCAGCCTGCCGGCCTGCCAGGACGAACGTCTGGGGCTGGGCGAAGGCATCGTCGATCCGGCGGTGCGGATCGAGCACAACTTGCCTGATCAGGTCCGCTTCAGCAGCAATGGCCTGGTGCTGGATGGGGGCACGGTGCGGATCGCTGCGGCTGGCACCGAGCTGGTGCGCTGCCTGGTGATGTCGCTGCCTCTTGGTGTCGTGCGGGTCGGGCGCTGGCTGGACAGCAACTGCCGGCCCGATGCCGCCCTTTGACCCCTGCTATCGATGAAAGGAATGGGACGTCACCCTCGCCCGATCTCAGGCTTTTCCCTGCTGGAGTTGCTGCTCGCCCTGGGACTGGGATTGCTGTTGTTCACCCTGATGGTGCAGGCCCTGCTGGCCCATGGTTCCACCAGCGAGCGGCTGATGCGGCTGCTGCGGGAGCGCACGCTGCAGCGTCGCACCCTGGAGTTGATCCGCAGCGAGCTGCTGCTGGCCGAACGGGTGGAGCTGGGCGCCAGCGGATCGATCCTGCCCCGTTGTGTATTGGGGGGGCGCAAGCCCCTGCTGCGGCTGCAGACGGCTCAGGGCACGATCACCTATTCGCTGGGATCGGCTCCGAGCGCGATCTGGCGGGGACAGGTGCTGATGCGCTGTGGACCTGCCTTCGCTCTCGATGGTCAGCTCGGGCTGGGAGAGGCTCAGAACCGGGTGGTGATTGATGGCCTGACCAGCCGCGGCCTGGAGAGCACGATGACGGGCTCAGGGCGGCTGCATCTGCAGTTGACCCAGCAATTCAAGCCCTTGAACGGCCATCTTCAGACCATCGTCAGCGAGGCGGAGATGGCGGCCGCGCTGGGGATGAACAACTGAGGGCGATGGTCTGAAGAGCCAAGGACCACCGATCGCAGCCATCGGACAACGGGCTGATCAGGAAGCAGGCCGGTTTGGAGCGGGCTGACGTCTCCGCTCTCGCGGATGGCGGGACTTTGCGCTTGCCCAACTCAGATCAGCTCATGAAGGTACAGCTGATTTCGGCCTTGGTGGTGACCGTGATCAGGGCTTTCCTTGATGTGAGGGTGGAGCGAGTATTCAGGCAGCTCACGCTCTCTGCCCTTGCCGAACCCCAGGTCACCTCCAGGGTGGCGCCGTTGTCCTGGGTCTTCGACAGGCATCCTTCTGTGATCGTGACTCCGCCTCTGAGGGCATCGATGCTTCCGGTGGCTGGGCGTTTGCCGATGCCACTGGCAGTGATCAAGGTGCATTCTTTGGCATAAGCGAGCCCTCGATTGACCATGGTGGAGATCAGGGCTCTATTGCGAGCCTCAAGTAAACGCGGGACAACGACAGCGGCGAGGATGGCTATAACGGCAACAGTGACCATCAACTCAATGAGCGTGAAACCGTTGGAGTTGAGAAGTTGCTTTTGATAATATTTATTTCGATTTATGTTGTTACTGGTACGATTTTTTTTGCTTCTAAAAGCTAAATTGCGCGAAACTGTATTTTGGTGTTCCAACACGGATGGGGCAATGATTACCGCGTGGAAGGCCATAAATGCAGAATAACTTAAGCTTCCTGATTGTCAAGGGAGCACAAGGATGAAACAAGTTCCTATGATTAAGTTTAGCGTTTTAGCTTAATTTACTCAGGCAATGCGAATAAACTTTACATTACGTTTTCGTACAGTGTGAGTTGGAATCGTGCATGTAATGCCAGCTTGCGGAGGGTTTCAAATTATTGGCAGGTCTCACGGCTAAAAATTAGTTATATTGACTGAGCCATTGAATTGATCGACTCTCGGGCTTTGGGCACAATAAAATATAATGTAGCAGGGTGAAAATTTGGGATTAATTTTCACCCTGTTTATTTATTGTGCCTGGGGTATTTACTTGCAGTCGTTAACGGGAGGAGCTCTAATTTATCAACAAATGATTAAAATTTTATTTTAAGCTGATGATTGATCAATAATGGTTCTTAGGTGAATGAGCAAACAATATTATCAGTTGTGAGTGTAGCAGCAGCGTTGACAGTGATGGTCGCCTTCGACGACGTTATTGTGCTGGTAGCCGTCAGGCACCTGACGCCTACCGCCGTGGCACTCCCCCAGGTTGCGATAGCGACACCGTCTGCGCCGCCAGGGTTGCAGACCTCAGTCACCCCGTCGCCAGAACTTCCGGATCGCTGAACGGCAGTAACGCCTGTTGATGCGCCGATTTCGGTACTGAGATAGACGGCGCATTGCTTGGAAAAGCTGAGCGCCTCTGAAACCCGGGCGCCGATCTTGGCGGCGTTGCGGGCTTCCAGGAACCTCGGGAAGGAGACGGCTGCGAGGATGCCGATGATCGCCACAACGATCATCAGCTCCACCAGGGTGAAACCCTGCTGGCTGGCGCTGCGCCCGGCCTTGCGGCGGGAGATGTGCATCAGCAGGCGCGTCTGGAAGGAGGCTTGGGAACGAGCTTGGGCTGGGGACATGGCTGGGTTGCGTAAAGGGGCTTGATGAACCTGTTCTGAGTTTAAGCTGAGCGTGAACTGAGGCGACGTTCTCCTGATGCTAGGTTGGGCTATGTGTCATCGCAAGGTTTGTTGCAATGAACCTGCTTTCGGCTTTAATCGAGCTCTGCGCCTGAAGGCTCAGGATGGGGCGAAATGCGAAGCTGCAGGGGACTTTCTTGAAAAAATCGTGGTCGACCGTAAACAGTCCGTAAATTCATGCGGTGCCTTGGCAGGCCATGCAGCGCTTTGTCGCAGATCGGCGTCACCATCATGAACGCGACCTTGACGGAAGCACTTGGCTGAACCGGGCTGATGGGTCCCTTGGATGTTGCCATCTGGGCTCCGTTGAAGCCACGGGTCTGGAAGGGCGCTGCCTGCGAGGACAGTCTCTGCGAGGAGAGTGCCTGCGAGGACATGCCTGCGAGGGCATGCCTGCGAGGGCATGCCTGCGAGGGCAGTGGCTGCCGGGCGGGTGGTGAAGGAGCAAGGATTCAGGGTTTGGACCCCGGAGCCACAGCGCTTCTTGATCCGGCTTAAAGGTGGTACATGGCATTACTTTGATCGCCCAACTGGTCTAGCAGCGTCTGCTCCCTTTGCACAACAATGAAGTTAGGGTCGGTTTACAGTTAAAAAAAAGTTGTTACAGGCTTTGTTAAGTGGGCTTCTGCGTTGGTTCTCGCCGACACGGCCAGCTGCATCGCTGCGGCTCTGGATCCAGAGCACCACGATCCTGGCGGTGTTGGCCGGCTACACGCTGCTGGTGGTGCTCACCCTGAGTCTCAACCGGATTGAGCGACGCCAGGCCCACCAGCAGCTCATCGATCGCCTTGCCATCGCCTTGATCCAGCGCGTCCGCCATGTGGAACAGTTCTCGCCGGTGCTGGATCAGATGCTGATGCCTGGTCTGGCGGTGAAGCTGCTGCCGCAGGGCTCGGATTTCGAGCCGCGGCTGCAGTGGCAGGAGGATGGCGTGATCCTGGAGAGCGCCAGCCCGCTGATGTTGCGGGACGGCCAGCAGCGCTCCCTGCTACTGCGCCAGGACGTGACCGACTCCATTGCCCAGCAGAATCTCTCTCTGCAGCTGCTGGCCGCCGCCGCCGGGGCCTCCGCCATGTTGACCGGCCTGTTGCTGAGGCCGGTGATGACCCACGGACTGGTCCAGCCCCTGGATGCCCTCAGCCGGCAGATCTCCTCCTACCGCTCGCCCTCGGAGCCTCCACCTCCTCTCGATGTCGCCCGTCAGCCGGAGGAGCTGCAACCGATCGCCGCCACCTTCAATGCCATGCAGGAGCGGCTGGCCTCCTCCTGGGAGCGCCAGCGCACCTTTGTCGATGGTGTCGCCCATGAGCTACGGACGCCGATCACCCTGATCTCCGGCCATGCCCAGAGCCTGCAGCGTCAGCCCGCCGCCGCTGCCCTCGGCCCTTCGCTGGCGCTGATCAGCGCCGAAGCCCGTCGCATGGGCGGCCTGGTCAGCGACATGCTCGATCTGGCCCGCAAGGATGCGGGGCGCCTGGAGCTGAGGCGCCAGTCGGTCGATGTGGAGGACGTGCTGCTCGATTGCTACGAGCGCCTGGTGGCTGGAGCCGACGGGCGCCTCCGGCTGCAGCCCCCTCAAGATGATGACTGCCTGCCTCTGGCGGCCGGTGATCCGGAACGGCTGGCTCAGTGCCTGGTCGTGCTGGTCGACAATGCCCTGCGCTATTCGCCTGCACCGTCGCCGGTGCGACTGGCGGTGGAAGCCACGCCGTCATCGCTGGTGCTGCATGTGCTCGATCGCGGCCCCGGGGTGGCTCCCGCGGAGCGGCAGGCGATCTTCGGGCGTTTCGTCCGCGGGCAGGCTGCGGTCAACACACGCGGCAGTGGCATCGGCCTGGCGGTGGTGCAGCTGCTGATGGAGGCGATGGGTGGGTTGGTGATGGTTTCGGATGCACCCGGAGGCGGCGCTGATTTCCAGTTGCATCTGCCGCTGTTGGATGGCCGCCAGGTCGATCCGCTTCAGCAACGGGTCGCTGGCGCCCTCATCGCGGAGGGCCTTCCTTGACCATGAAGCCCACCCCACGCACGGTCTGAATCAGGGTGGACTGGCCCGGGCGCTCCATTTTTTTGCGCAGGTAGCGCACATAAACGTCCAACAGATTGTCGTCGCCTGTCCAGTCTTCGCCCCAGAGCGTATCGAGAATGGTGTCGTGGCTGGCGGGGTTGACGACGAGATCGCCGATGCGCAGTAGGCCGTCTTCGGGATCGTTCAGCCCTGTGCGCCGCAGCCTGGCCCGCACCCGGGCCAGCAGCTCCTCGATCGAGAAAGGCTTGGTGAGGTAGTCGTCGGCGCCGGAATCAAGGGCCTCAACCCGCTCACGCACTTCGTCGCGGGCTGTGATCATCAGCACCGGTGTGCTGATACCTCCCTGGCGCATGCGCCGGCAGACTTCGACACCATTGAAATCCGGCAGGGTCCAGTCCAGCAGGACCAGATCCCAGGATTCCGAACGGATCTGTCCGAGTGCCTGCTGGCCGGTGGCGGCTTCCTGGCAGTTGTAGCCTTCGACCGACAGTTCGGTGACCAGAAAGTTACGAAGTTCCGGGTCGTCATCGACGATCAGCAGGCGGTAAGGGTTCATGGGATCGGTTAGATCGGGGCCCGGGTCGCCGCCGCTCTGTGGTGTCTTTAACGATTCACTCTAGTCCTCCTGCTCCAGCCACCTCGCCTGGGGTTTGAATGGGGCTCCAACGCCTTCTCCACCTGGTGTTCACGCGCTGGTCAACCGCCAATCTTTCGGGCCGCATGGCGTTCTGGGGGCTGGCCATCGTGCTGCTGTATGCCGCCATCGCCCTGCTGACGCCGCTGCTGATCCAGCTCGGTGTGCTCAGTGATCCGAATGCGGGGCTTGACAGCCCGATCTACGCCTCGCCATCGCTGCACCATTGGTGCGGCACCGATCGGCTGGGTCGTGATGTCTGTGTGCGAACGCTGGCGGGCAGTGGTGTGGCCCTGCAGGTCGTGCTGATCGCCCTGCTCCTGGCCCTGGCCATCGGCGTGCCCCTGGGCATGGTGAGTGGCTATCTCGGCGGCTGGGTCGACCGCACCCTGGTGTTGCTGATGGACACCCTCTACACCCTGCCGGTGCTGCTGCTTTCGGTGGTCCTGGCTTTTCTGCTGGGCCGGGGCCTGCCCAATGCCGCCGCGGCGCTGTGTGTTGTCTACATCCCCCAGTATTTCCGGGTGGTCCGCAATCAGACCGCCCAGGTCAAGGCGGAGTTGTTCGTGGAGGCGGCCCGTTCGCTCGGAGCCGGTCCGCTCTGGATTCTGCGCCGCTACCTGCTGCGCAACGTGATCACCTCGGTGCCGGTGCTGCTCACGCTCAATGCCGCCGATGCGGTGCTGGTGCTGGGGGGGTTGGGCTTTCTCGGGCTGGGTCTGCCGGAAACGATTCCCGAATGGGGTGGGGATCTGCAGCAGGCGTTGACCGCCGTACCGACCGGCATCTGGTGGACGGCGCTTTATCCCGGGCTGGCGATGTTTGTTCTGGTGCTCGGCCTGTCCTTCCTCGGCGAGGGGCTGGAGAGTTGGCTTTCAGCCCAGCCTGAGCGCAGCGACTGAGGCGCGGAGTTCGCGGCCTTGTCGAGCCCGCGCCGCCTTGAGATGGCTTTGCTTCGTGGCTCAGCCAGGGTTGCTAAGGCAGGGTTGCTCAGCCAGCCCTGGTCTCATTAGGGTTGAGGATCTTCACGGACCCGCCTCCCTTCCGTCATGCCCTGGTGGTCCGTCCTGCTGTTTCTTGGTCTTGCGGTGCTGCTGTGGCAGCGGGGCCGCAGCCACCGCGACGACGTGATCGGACTGTTCACGAAGTTTCTGGGGGTGCTGGTGCTGGTGGTGGTCGTGGTGGCCGGGCAGCCCCTGCTGCTGGAGCTCGCCCTGCTGGCCCTGGCCCTTTATCTGCCCAGTGCCCTCCACTGCGAACGCCAGATCGGTGGCGGTCTTGAGCCTTGAGACGACGGGCGGGCCCTGCTGACTCAGTGCTGGGGGCTGGAGGGCGGCGGCATGATCTCGATGCTGAAGGGGGAAGGCTCGCTCGGGTTGTCCTTCGGCGGCGTGATCTGGTCCATGGTGGCGGGGAAGCCATCGGGCCCGACCAGCAGATCCACCTCGATGTGGGTGATGGTTCCGGGCTCGATCCAGCGGGTGATGTCGATCACCGGGTCGCTGGCCTGCAGATTCACGGCCTTGCAGGGCTGGCCCGCCGCCTCAGCCCTGGCGGAGCGGAGGCAGAGGTTGATCGCTTCCAGACCTGGCTCCAGCACGGCCCGCACCCGCAGGCCGCGGGGATGGAGCAGGCCCCTGGTCGGCGCCGGCAGCCCTTGCAGCGGATAGCGATACAGCTCCAGACGCCAGAGCGGCCTGGCCCGCAGGCGCAGGCGCCCGTCGCCGGGGGCGAGGGCTGAGGCCGTGCTCGGCCACCATTGATCGGGATGGCCGACCAGGCCACCCCAGCGCCGGGCGGCGCTGATCTGGGGCAACAGGGGGATGTTGCGCTCCTGACCTTTGAGCTGGGTGATCCAGCCGGTTTCGCCGCCACCCAGGGGGAACAGGGCGTAGGCATCACGGCTGTGCCGGCAGCCCGGCGTGCGGCTGCAGAGCTGGTAGGCGGCAAGCGGATCGGCCAGGGCGCCGAGGTCCAGGGCGAAGTGGCGATAGCCCAGATCCCGGGCCAGGTTGGCCTCTGCGATCAGGCCCTGGCTGGACGCCTGGGCGAACAGGCTGTCGGCCGGGGAGAGGTTGAGTGCGCCGTAGTTGCTGCTGAGACCCGTGCGAGGAAAGGACAGGAAGGTGTCATAAACGCCGCGGCGCTGGCGGCTTTCGATCACGCTGGTTTCCGTAAAGGTGGTGTAGGGCGCAAACCACACCTGCCGGCTGCCGGCCGGTGTGGCCTCCAGCAGCTCCTGCAGGGTCGGCTTGGCTCGCTGCTGGATCTGGCTCTGCCGCTGGAAGTCGGCTGCCCGCAGGATCGCCTGGATCCGCAGCCAGCCGCTGCTGTAAACCAATTCGATGGCGATCCAGAGCGCCAGCAGGCCGAAACCGGCCACCAGGGGATCGGTGGCTTCGCGCTGTCGCGGCGTCATGGTGAATCTCCGGCGGCGCGCCAGGGCTCAAGGCTGCGGCGGCTGATCACCCGATCCAGCAGGGCGGTGAGCATCAGCACGCTGGCTCCGTATTCAAAGGCCGTGAAGCGGTTGAGTGAGCGCAGGGTGGGATTGAGCAGGGCCACCAGGGTGCCGGCGCCGCCCATCGTCATCCAGAACAGGCCCAGCAACGTGGTAAGCGCCAGCAGCAGCGCAAAGAATCGGAGATCGCTGCGGCCCAGCCCGCGGGCTCTCGGCGGCGGCGCATGACTGGGATGGCCGGCGATGGTGCGGATCGCCACGATCCAGGCGATCGGGATCAGCAGGCTGCCGGTGGACCAGAAGTACGACTCTGAATCCGTGGGGATGCCGGCGTTGGTCAGGCCTGCGCGCACCACGGACACCCACGGCGGCGGAATGATCCAGGTGAACGGCAGCAACCCGTACTGAAACTGTTCGCTGGCATGGCGGGGGGCTGACCAGAAAGCGGGCGGCAGGCCGGAGTCCAGGCCCACGGCAGCCAGTTTGCCGTGAAACAGCAGCAGCAGAATCGCCAGGAATCCCGCGGCGAACAGGGCTCCCCGGCCGACGATCGCCGCCATGCCGCCGATCGTGTTGACATGCAGCGTGGCGAGCAGCAGCAGCACGGCGAAGCTGCTGGCCAGCAGCAGCAGCACGAAGAACACGTGATACTCCTGGCTGGGCAGGCACAGCAGACAGGCCAGGGCACCGGCCCCCAGCAACTTCAGGGGGCGCTGCCGGCGGGCCATGGCTCGCCAGAGAGCGTGGCAGGCCAGCAATCCCGGGATCACGCTCCAGTGCATCGCCAGAGAGAGGTGCCCCACTCGCGAGAGGGAGCAGGGGGCGGTTGTGATCAGAAACGCCGTCGCCAGACTGGTGACGCGGCGGAAGCCCGCCAGCCGGCAGCTGAGGTCGGCGAGCACGAAGCTCAGCAGCAGGCCCGGAATCAGCAGGGCCTGAAGCGGATCGAGTCCGGTGAGCAGGGCGATCTTGCAGCTGATCCACTGCACCGCCACCGAGGGCAGCGAGCCGGTGAAGGCGCCGAGGGACTGGGTTGCGTTTCCCTCGCCGAGCCAGCCCAGTTGAAACAACTGCGGCTGGCAGGCCATGGTCAGGCCGAATCGCTCCCACACCTGATCGGCGCTGGGCCGGGCCAGCCTCAGCAGGGTGGGAATCCAGACCAGGGCCGCCAGGCTGGCCACCAGCACGGCCCAGAGGTCAGCGCTCAGGCGGGCCAGAAACACGGCAGGTGATGGGCGCCGTTCGGGGGCTTGCAACGATTCCAGATCTGCAGGGCCTCAGTATGAAGCGGGCCACCGTTCACCAGCGCAGGCCTGCGTTCAGCAGCGCAACCTGAGCGTGCGGGGCAGCTCCTCGAGAATCGCCCCCTCCTGATCGAGCTCGGGGTAGGCGCGCCCCTGCTGACGGCACCAACCGGCCACCTCCGGATAGGCCCATTCGAACAGGGTTTGCCGATAGCGCCCGGCGGTGATGCCTTCGCCCTGTTCGGGCACCAGGCCAGCCTGCTGCCGTTGGCGCAGGGCCTCGAACAGCAGGGTGGCCGCCGCCACCGAGACGTTCAGCGACTGCACCATGCCTTGCATCGGAATGAAGATCGGCTGATCCACCAGCCCGGTGGTGGCCTCGCTCAGGCCCCACTTCTCCGCCCCCAGCACGAAGGCGGTGGGTCCGGTGAAATCGCAGTCGCGATAGTCCCGCGCCGCCACGCCCAGATGGGTGCCGAAGATGCGCAGGCCCCGTTCCTTGAGCAGGCCCAGGGCGGTGGCGCCATCGGGATGGGCCAGTAGCTCCACCCATTTCTGAGAGCCCTTGGCGGTGTCATTGAGGGTGCGCGGGCGGCCGGGCAGGCTCACCACATGGGCCTCCATCACCCCCACGGCATCGCAGCTGCGCAGGATGGCCGAGAGGTTGTGGGGCTTGTCCACATGCTCCAGCAGCACGGTGAGGTCCCCCATGCGGCGATTGAGCACGGCCTTGAGGCGCTCAAAGCGGCGGGGCAGCAGGGGCATCGTACTCTCGGTTGCTGGGCGGAGGCTCTGGGGTCGGTCGCCGGCGGGGGGCCAGGGGGGGATCGCGGCGGTCGCGGGTCAGGCTGGGACGATTGCGGCCGCAGTCTTGATGAGGGAGGTGATCCCCAGTTTTGATCGCCAGGTCTACGCCATGGTGGCCCGCATTCCCCATGCCCGGCTCGCCACCTACGGGCAGATCGCCGAGCTGATCGGTGCCTGGAGCTGCGCGCGCCAGGTGGGTTGGGCCCTGAGGCGCCTGCCCCTGCCTTCGGAGTTGCCCTGGCATCGGGTGGTGAATGCTGCGGGACGGATCNNCTTCGGAGTTGCCCTGGCATCGGGTGGTGAATGCTGCGGGACGGATCAGCCTCAGTCCCGGCCGCGAAGGCAGTGACTGGATCCAGCGGCAGATGCTGAGCGGCGAGGGGATCCCGGTCGATGGCCAGGGGCGTCTGGCCCTGGCGCGCCATCGCTGGCGGCCCGATGCTCCAGTACATCTGGATCCCGCTCAGCACGAGCCTGTTCCACCTCTGGACTCCCCCCTTGCCTGACCCCGTGCGATCCAACGGCCTGCCGGCCCGGGAGGTGGCCTGGAAGGTGCTGCTGGCGGTGGCGGCCGGGGCCTACGCCGATGCCGCCCTGGAGCGGGAACTGAAGCGGCAATCGCTCAGTGCCGCCGACCGGGCTCTGGCCACCGAACTGGCTTATGGCGCCATCCGCCAGCGCCGTCTGCTCGACGCCTGGCTGGATGCCCTCGGGCGGGTGCGGGCCGAGCAGCAGCCCCCGCTGCTGCGCTGGCTGCTGCATGTCGGCCTGTACCAGCTGCTGTTCACGGCCCGCATCCCCGCCTCCGCTGCCGTCAGCACCACGGTGGATCTGGCCAAGCAGGGGGGCTGGCGCGCCTGGCGCCGGTCGCCAATGGGCTACTGCGCTCGGTGCTGCGCCGCCGCGAGCAGGACGGAGCGGCGGCCACGGGCGGGCCGATGGCTGAGGGCCGCTCCGTTGCTGGCTCCGTCGCCGGCTCCGCTGACCCGGTCGCAGCCATTGCCTCGACGGGGGCGGCGCAGCCCTGGCTGGGCTTGCCGCTGAGTGAAGATCCGATTCTCAGCTTCGGGCTGCGCCATTCCCTGCCGGAATGGTTGGCCGCTGATCTGCTGGGCTGGCTGACTCCCGATCGGGCTGAGGCCTTTGGACGGGCCTGCAACAGCGCACCGCCGCTCGATCTGCGGGTCAACCGGTGCCGCAGTGATCGCCAGGCCTTGGCGGAAGCCTTTGCTGCCGCCGGCATTCGCACCCAGCCGCTGTTCGAATCGGTGGACGGCCTCACCCTGCTCGATCGCTCCGGCGATCTGCGCACCCTGCCGGGCTACGGCGAGGGGCTTTGGTCCGTTCAGGATCGCGGCGCCCAGCGGATCGTGCCGCTGCTCGATCCCCAGCCGGGCCAGAGGGTGCTGGATGCCTGCGCGGCGCCAGGGGGCAAGTGCACCCAGATCGCCGAGTGGATGAACGACCAGGGAGAGATCTGGGCGGTGGATCGCTCCGAGGCCAGGCTGCGGCGGGTGGCCCTCAATGCTGAACGCCTCGGCTTGAGGTCGATTCAGCGGCTGAGTGCCGATGCGAGTGATCTCGGCAGCCTGCGGCCCGAGTGGCTCGGCTGCTTTGATCGGATCCTGCTGGATGCGCCCTGCTCCGGGCTCGGCACCCTCAGCCGTCATGCCGATGCCCGCTGGCGCATGCAACCCGAGGAGATCGACACGCTGGTGGCCCTGCAGCGGCAGCTGCTGGAGGCGTTGCTGCCATTGCTGGCCCCCGCCGGTCGGCTGGTCTATGCCACCTGCACCGTGCACCCCAGCGAAAACGGCGAGACGATCGCCTGGTTGCTGCAACGGCATCCCGAGCTGGTTCTGGCGCAGCAGCAACAGTGGTGGCCCGCCCAGGAGCTGGATGGTTCCTGCGGTGGTGACGGCTTTTTCGTCGCCGTTCTGGACCTGCAGGAACCCCGGAGTTGAGGCAGGGCTTCAGGGGAGCGGCGGCGGCGCCACCACCGGCGGTGGGACATTGATCGGTGGTGGCGGCGATGGTGGGGCGGCGACCGGAGCTGGAGCTGGGGTGGCTGCGGCAGGTTGCTCGGGCGGGCGTGCGGCCGGTGCGGGCTCCGCCGGTGCGCTTCTTCTGGGGGTCGGTTCGGCTGGGGGGACCCAGTTGCTGGGCTCCCGCTGGGGGGGCTCCAGGCGACTGTCGTCGCGCTCCGGTGGCGGTTCCAGTCGGTTGCCTCCGGCCTCGGGCAGGGCTGGTGACTCCCAGTTTTCCTGGCGCACGGCCTGACCCTGGGGGCGCTTCGGCTTCTGCTTCGGGGCCATGTAGGGGATGAAGGAGCCCGTCAGGGTGGGCTTGGGGGGGAACTTCTGCACCGGCATGCCCTTGGTGACCTGGGACATGAAGCTCGACCAGGCCCCGGCCGCCTGGGCACTGCTGCTACCGGTCTTGAAGTTTTCGTCGTAGCCGAACCAGATGGCCGTGGTGAGCTGGGGAATCGAGCCGATGAACCAGAGATCGCGGCCGCCTTCGGCGGTGCCGGTCTTGCCGGCCGCAGGCCGATCAGCTAAACCCGCACCCACGCCGGTGCCATTGCGGACCACGCTCTGGAGCATCCACATCACGGCGTCAGCCACATCGCTGCTGAGGGCCCGCTTTGCCTTCGGACCGTCGACGCGACGGCTCCACAGCAACTCGCCATCGGGACCGTAGATCTCCTCAAACGGCACCGGCTTGACCCAGACGCCGCGGTTGTTGACTGCGGCGTAGGCGGCCACCATTTCCAGCATGGTTTTTTCATTGGCCCCGAGCACCATGGCCGGGTAGCTGCCGATCTCACCGGTGATGCCGAGGTCGCGGGCCACGCCGATCACCCGGGGGAAGCCGACTTTTTCGGCGATGGCGACGGCGGCGGGGTTGACCGATCCGGTGATGGCCTGAAGCAAGGTCAGGCTGCCGCCGGTGCCAGGAATGCAGAAGCGTTTGGGCGGCCAACCCTCGCGATAGCAGCGTTCCCGCGCCGACACCGTGTCCTCGGGCCGCATGCCGTATTTGAGCGCGGCGCTGTAGGTGAACAGCTTGAAGGTGGAACCTGGGGAGCGCAGGGCCTGGGTGGCGCGGTTGAACTGGGTCTGCTCCCAGTCCTTGCCGCCAACCATCGCCCGGACCAGGCCGGTGCCCGGCTCCATGGCCACCAAGGCCCCCTGCATGCTGCCGGCATGGTTGTTGACGGTCGCTTGGGCCTGCTTCTGCCAGTCCTGGTTGAGACCGGTGCGGATCGTCAGGCCGCCCACCTCCAGCTGCTCCTTGGTGAGCACCCCAGGCAACTCCTGCTCCAGCCAGCTGGTGAACCAGGGGGCGGGGTTGGCGAAATATTTGGGTTCGGCCGGTTTGAGGCCCAGGGGAGCCGCATCGGCCCGATCCAGCTGGATGTCATCGATATAGCCCGCCTCCCGCATGCGCCGCAACACCGTGCGGCGACGGCTGAGGGCCAGATCGGGATTAACCAGCGGCGAATAGACCGAAGGGGCCGGCGGCAGGCCGGCGATCAGGGCCGCCTCCGGCAGGGTCAGCTGGGCGGGTGTCTTGGAGAAATAGACCCAGGCCGCATCGGCCACGCCATAGGCGCTCGAGCCTAGATAGACGTAATTGAGATATTGCTCAAGGATCTGCTCCTTGCTGAGCTGACGTTCGATCTTGCCGGCGAGCACCACTTCCTTGAGCTTGCGGATCAGGGTGCGGTCTTGGCTGAGGAAGACCGTGCGGGCCAGCTGCTGGGTGATGGTGCTGGCGCCCTCCTCGACGGAGCCCCGCTGCAGGTTGCGCAGCACGGCGCGACTGATGCCGATCAGGTCGACGCCGTCGTGTTGATAAAAGCGGCGGTCTTCGGCGGCGACGAAGGCCCGCTGGATCAACAGGGGCATGTTGCCCGTGGTCAGTTTCTCGCGGGTGGCCGGACCCTCCTTGACCACCACCTTGCCGTTGGTGTCGAGGATGGTGAGGGTGCCCGGGCGGTTGAAGGCGCTGATGCGATCGGCATCGGGCAGCAGGCTGTCGATGCCGGCCACCAGCGCGGTCTGGCCGAGGGCGACGCCGCCGCCGATTGCCACCGCCAGGGCCGGGGCGATGAAGCGTCTGGGCACGGGACTGGGGGGGGACGAGCCGGTGCGAGGGGCCGGCTTTGCTTTCGGGGCGGAGCCCGAGGCGGGGATCCCCTGGCTCAAAGTGCCTGGGCGGCTTGGCCGCCGAGCTGAATCAGATCGCTGTGGCCGATGGCCAGGGCCGTGACCAGCATGCCGAGCACCAGAAACGGCTGGGCGCTGGCCTGGTACTTGACGTCGAAGGCCACGGGATCGCGCAGCAGCCAGATGTCCTGAAAGGTGATCTGGGGAAGAATCAGCAACACCAGCAGCACTGCCGCAAAATTCTGGCCGATGGTGATCAGCACTGCCACCATCGCCAGCTGGAAGATATCGATCATGGCGGCACTGATCCAGCTGGCCTTCTCGATGCCGAAGACCACGGGCAGGGATTGCAGGCCCAGGGCCCGATCACCTTCGACACTCTTGAAGTCGTTGACCACCGCTATGCCCAGGCCCGCCAGGCTGTAGGCCAGGGTCAGCAGGGCTGTGGTCCAGGTGAGCTGGCCGAACAGAGCCTGGCCGGCCCACCAGGGCAGGGCGATGTAGCTGGCCCCAAGGGCGTAATTGCCAAGCCAGCCGTTCTGCTTGAGCTTCAGCGGCGGCGCCGAATAGATGTAGCTGACCAGGGATCCGCCCAGGGCCAGCAGGAACAGCACCGGCCGGCTGTGGCCTGCCCAGAGGTCGAGGCCGTAGGCGACGCCGAGGCCGGCCAGCAGCAGCACCACGATCTGCAGCCTGACCTGGTTCAGGGGAATCGCGCCGGAGGGAATCGGGCGATAGGGCTCGTTGATCGCGTCGATCTCGCGGTCGTAGTAGTCGTTGATCGTCTGGGTGTAGCCGGCCAGTAGGGGGCCGCTCATCACCATGCAGGCCAGGGCCGCCAGCAGATCACTCAGCCGCCAGTGGTAGTTGCCGGAGGCGGCTGCACCGCAGATCACCCCCCAGATCAAGGGAATCCAGGTGACCGGCTTCATCAGTTGCAGCCGGATCGCCCAGATGTTGGCGCTGCTGCCGCCATCCTTCATGCCGAGCAGCTGCCTGGCACCACCAACCTTCGAGACGGCGGGCTTGGCTGGATTCGTACTGGCTTCGTCCCTACTGGCGTCGTCTGCGGCCATGGCGTTCACCCCGGAAGGAGGCTGGGAGCTGGACTCAGGCAGGGGCGATTTCATCGTCGAAGAACCAGCTGGTGCCGCCAGCGGTGAGTTCAACGACGACACCGATGCCCTTGCCGTCGGTGACGCGGAAATCCTTGACGGTGCCGGTGGCATCCGTCTTCAGAGCGGCGACAAGGTCGGCGGGGATGCGATCACGCACCCGGGTGACTCGCACCTTGGGGCCGATCGTGATGGCAGCCTGGGACATGGCCGACGCGTCGTCTTTGGTGGCGCAACCTTACCAGTGAGCCCATGGTCGCCAAGCGCATCATTCCCTGCCTCGACGTGGCCGATGGCCGGGTGGTGAAAGGCGTCAACTTCGTCGGTCTGCGCGATGCCGGCGATCCGGTGGAGCTGGCCTGTCGTTACAGCGCCTCCGGCGCCGATGAGCTGGTGTTCCTCGATATCGCCGCCAGCCACCAGGGCCGCGGCACCCTGGTGGAGCTGGTGCGCCGCACCGCCGAGGCGGTGACGATCCCGTTCACGGTCGGCGGCGGCATCGGCAGCGTTGAGGGCATCACCGACCTGTTGCGGGCCGGCGCCGACAAGGTGAGCCTCAACTCGGCGGCCGTGCGCGACCCGGCGCTGATCACGGCGGGGGCCAGCCGCTTCGGCAATCAGTGCATCGTTGTGGCGATCGATGCCCGCCAGCGCCTGGCAGGAGTTCCCGGCTGGGATGTCTATGTCAAGGGCGGCCGCGAGAACACCGGTATCGATGCCCTGGCCTGGGCGCGCCGGGTGGTGGAGCTGGGGGCCGGCGAGATCCTGCTGACCTCGATGGACGGCGATGGCACCCAGGCGGGCTACGACCTGGCGCTCACCCGCGCCGTGGCCGAGGCGGTGGAGGTGCCCGTGATCGCCTCGGGTGGCGCCGGCTGCATCGCCCACATCGCCGCCGCGCTCCAGGAGGGCAAGGCGGCCGCGGCGCTGCTCGCCTCGCTGCTCCACGATGGGGTGCTGACGGTGGAGCAGATCAAGCGGGACCTGCTGGCCAATGGCCTGCCCGTGCGGCCCTTGCTGGAGGCTGAGCACTCGCGCTGAGCGCAGGGCTGTCGTTACATTCCTAAAAGTGTTCTCATTCTTCGACGCTCAGCATTGACTGTCCTGTTCGCCCTGCCTCGTTCTCTGCTGAGCCTCATCGCTCTGCTGATGGTGGCTGCTGTGGTGGCTTTGGTGGCCTGGGCGCTCCAGCTGATGCAGGCCGCCAGCGATCGGCAGGAGTTTTCGTTGATGCTGGCCGGTTGCATGGTGTGCTCCGCAGCCGTTGGTCTGGCCACCGTGATGGTGATCACCATCACCAGCCCGTCGCGGCTGGAGGCGGCCCGCGGCGTGATGCTGCTGGGCCCGGATCGCGACAGTGGCATCAGTCTCGATGCGATCGTGCTGCCCTGGGACGACAATCCAGCCCTTGTCCAGGCTCCCTCTCTTGAAACCCGGTGATCCGGAGGCGGTGCGTGAGCTGTTCGAGCGCATCGCCCCTCGCTACGACCAGCTCAATGATCTGCTGAGTCTGGGTCTGCATCGGCTCTGGAAGCGTCAGGCGGTGGCCTGGCTACGGCCCAGGCCTGGCCAGCAGTTGCTGGATCTCTGCTGCGGCACCGGCGACCTGGCGTTGGTGCTGGCGGCCAAGGTGCGGCCGAGAGGTCGGGTTCTCGGGATGGATGCGGCCCTGGCTCCACTGCAGGTGGCCCGCAGGCGGGCGGCGTCCCAGCCCTGGTTGGCTGTGGAGTGGCGGCAGGGGGATGCTCTGGAGACGGGCCTGGACGCCGCCTCCCAGGATGGGGCGGTGATCGCCTACGGGCTGCGCAACCTCGCGGATCCGGCGGCGGCGCTGCATGAACTGCGCCGTGTGTTGCGTCCCGGTGCCAGGGCGGCGGTGCTGGATTTTAACCGGCCCGACCTCTCCGAGGGCCTGCCGGCTCAACTGACGGCGGGTTTTCAGCGCTTGTATCTGCGCCGGTTGGTGGTGCCCGCCGCTCGTCGGGTGGGGCTGCCGGAGCAATACGCCTATCTGGAGGCCAGTCTGGAAAACCTCCCTCTGGCTTCGGAGCAGCAGCGGTTGGCTCTGCAGGCCGGTTTCCGGCAGGCCTGCCATCGCCCCCTGGCCGCAGGGTTGATGGGCATGCTGGAGCTGGTGGCCTGAAACGGATACGCGATTTTTTTGTTTGTTGCGGGGATTGTGCCTAGAGAAAAAAACAATCCCGGTGTCACCAATCTGACGGTGGCGGTTCAGGAAGAAACGGTCACACTCAGTGGCACGGCAAAAGACGCTGCCGCCTTTGAAAAGACGGTGTTGATTGCCGGCAATGTGGAGGGGGTTGCCAAGGTTGAAGCGGCGGCTTTTGGTGCTGCCTGGGATTCCAGTTTCGTTCTGATCAAGGCCGGCGACACCCTCTAGGGGATCGCCGAGCGTGAGCTGGGCAGCGGGGTCCGTTATGCCGAGATCTTTGCCGCCAGCCGCGAGGTGATCGAGGATGCGGATCTGATTTTCCCTGGCCAGAAGATCCGCATTCCCAAGCGCTGAGCCCTGACTGCCGCCGCCGGGGAATGGCAGACTTCAACTGGGCTGATTGCTCAGGCTGGAAGTGCCAACCCGGGCGGCCTTCTGCTGCATCAGCAGCTGCTTCATTGTGCCGGGGTCGCTGGGCCTGCCAAAGAGATAGCCCTGGGCGAAATGACAGCCCAGATCGCTGAGCAGCCTTGATTGCTCTTCGGTTTCGACCCCTTCTGCGATCACTTGCAGTCCTAGGGCCATCGCCATGTGGATCACGGCGGCCACAATCACATCATCCTGCTGATTCTTGCCAAGCCCAAAGGTGAAGGATTGATCAATCTTCAAGAATCCCACCGGCAGTTGCTTGAGATAACGCAGTGACGAGTAGCCAGTGCCAAAATCATCAATGGCCAGACGGATTCCCAGTTGGCGCAGCTTTTCAAGCGTTCGGGCCGCAGTGCCAAGATTTTCAACCAGCATGGTTTCGGTGATTTCAATAAAGAGAAGATCACTGCTGATGCCGGTGCTCGCCAGTGAAGCTTCAATCTGGCTGGCGATGCGTTGATCATTCAGGCTTCTGGCTGAAAGATTGGCCGAGACATGCAGCCCATCAGCCAGTCCCAGGGCCCGCCAGTCCGCCAGAGTCTGGCAAGCCTGATGAATGATCAGCGCATCGATGTCGGTGATCAGGCTGCTGGTTTCGGCAAGGGGGATGAAACTGGCCGGTGAGATCAATCCTCGCTTTGGGTCATGCCAGCGGGCCAGGGCTTCAAAGCCAATGATCTTTTGATCGGGCAGGCTGACAATCGATTGCAGATGGCACTGAATCTGGCCATTGATGACGGCCTGTTTGAGGGCCTCTTCGAGATGGGCCTTGGTTTTGGCTGTGGTGCGCAACTGGTGGTCAAAGTGGGTGGAGCGACCGCGGCCGAGTTGCTTGGATCGGTACATGGCCAGATCCGCATTTTCAATCAGGGTTTCGGCTAGATCCATCGGTTCGGCGATGGCAATGCCGATGGAGGCGGAATGGCTGAGCAATGTGGAGCCGATCAGCATGGGTTTGGAGATTTCCTCAATGATGCTGTCGGCAAGTCTGCGCGCTTTACCTACGGGATTTTCATCGGTGATAATGATGAACTCATCACCCGCCAAGCGTGCAACCAGATCATTACTGTTCGTCAGACTCAGCAGGATTTTACTGACGGTGATCAGGAAATAGTCGCCGATGGTATGGCCATGGGCATCATTGATCTGTTTGAAGTTATCGAGATCGATGAACAGCACCGCTTGACGCCGGTTGGATCCGGCCCATGCTTCGATCAGTTGTTGCCGCAAGTGCTCCATCGCCCGGCCGCGATTCGGCAGGCCGGTGAGGGTGTCGCGGCTGGCCTCTTCCATGGCGTCGTGTCGGGCCTGGCGCTCTTCGAGCAGGGTCTGGCGGCTCTGGGAATGCAACTGCAAGGCCTGGCTGATCGTTTGCAGCAAGAGCCGTTCTTCGCGATTGAAGGCTGGCTGGCGGCGGCCGATCAACAGAGTCTGACCATGGTCAAGGGTTTGCCAGTGGGTCTCCAGCTGGAGGTTTTCCAGTTTCAGTTGCTCGGGCTGGTTGACAGCGGCCTGGAGGAGAAGCGCAGGGGCGATCGTCGGCAGGCCGATCAGAACATCCACCCGGTCGCCATGCAGCAGGGCGCCCAGATCGGCATTGAGATCGGCAATGATGCGTTCGATCGCCCGAGTGGAGGATTCCGGCTCATGCACATTGAGGATGGCCAGCACATCCTTGACCAGTGCCAGACAGGAGAGCTTGGTTTGTCTGGATGAAGGTGCCCTGCTGGACGGTTCAGGGGCAGAGCTCATCGTGGAGGGCGCGACCGGCATCATCGTCTTTGCAAGCTTAGTGCCAGTGGCCGGGTGGAGATTAAGCCTGGGTGAAACTGGTAAGATTCCTGAATCAAGTCTGTATTCTCTGCCGCTTTAACGTTGCCTGGCTTTGATCCCATCAGACTTGCGGCTAAAAGAGTGGCGCTTGAGTGGGCGTCTCTCATTTCGGTGGAATCAACTGCATCGCCGATTGCTGCAGACTGCTTGTTGTGGGCGATTCAGCAACTGCGAATCGCCATGTTGCCGGTAGAGCGTTTGTCCTTGGCTCTTGTGCCTGTGGAGTCGGATTGCAATGGCATTCAGTACTGGTGGCGATTGGAAGAGCCGGATGCGATTCGTTCCTTTCTGCGCATGTCCGAATTCTTTCAGGGGCCGGACCACCGCACCAGTATTCTGCATCATGTTTCCATCACACAATATCCCGAGCGGGTGAGGTTGAAGGATCTGGATGCTGATCAGGTCGTTTATCCTTTGCTGCGCGATCTGCAGCGCCAACACTTCAGCGACTATCTGGCTTACCCCCTGCCGTTGATGGGGTCCCATCAGGTGATCATCACGCTCGCTACCCGTCATCGTGAGGGCTTCCGGCGCCAGCAGTTGCGCGGTCTTTACCGGTTGGTCAAGCCGCTGGTCCAGCTGCTGCAGGTCACTCCTCACTTCGGTACGGGCGACTGGAAGTCGCGCGATCCCCTGACCGGCCTGATCAGTCGCGGCCGTTTTGAAGAGCAGGTGCAGTTGGCGGTGGCGTCGATGTCTCCAGCCTCCATGCCCTTGAGCCTGCTGTTGCTCGATCTTGATGGTTTCGCCGCTTATAACGCCGTTTTCGGTCATTTCTGTGCGGATGATGTGCTGTTGGCGGTGTCCCGTCTGCTGTCGGCACGGTTTGCTTCCGAGGCTGGTCTGCTCGCCCGCAGTGGCTCCGATGCCTTCGCTCTGCTGCTGCCTGGCGTGCCGGAAACCCGGCTGCAGGAGCTGGCCGCCGAACTGTTGCAGGCGGTCCTTGATCTGCGGATCGCCCATCCCCAGGCTGTCGGGCCGTTCCTGGGGGTCAGCATCGGCCTGGCCACGGCCGTCAGCCTGCCAGGCCCAGCCAGCCAGGAGGCGAGGCAGCTGCTGCAGCGGGCCGAGGTGGCCCTGGCCAGGGCCAGGCTGATGAAGGGCCATTCGTGCTGTCAGGGGTGATGGGGATCCCGCTGTGGATTTCTGGGTTGTGGCGACGGGATGACGCGCCAATGTCGCAACAGTGACAGTCGGGATCTGGCACAGGGGTCAGGATCCAGTCATCGAGATGGTGTTCCTCGTGTCCGTTTCCTTCCCCGCCTCCAGCTCCGCAGCTGGCTTCCTTCGGACCCAGAGCGTTACCGTCAGCACCATGAGCAAGACAGGCCCAACCATCAATCGCCTTTACCGTCTGGTTGATCAGCAGGGTGAACCACACCCCGTGCTTGATGATCTCTACGAATCTCTTGACTCGGCCTGGTCGGAAGCTCAAAGCTGGTGGCATGACCATGTCGGTGCCGATCAGTCCCCAGTGGGGATCGGCGTGGAGGTCAGCACGGCCAGCGGCGGTTGGCGCACTTTGCGTCATCCTGGGGTGTGAGCTCAGGGATTGACTGACCGCCACCGATCAGGTTCGGCTGATCAGATTGGGCTGATCAGATTCTTTGGTCAAATTATTTGGTCAAAATTTATCCCACCGGTCAGATTCAACAACTCGGACTGTGGGTGGGGTAGCGACCAGGACGTGTTGTTTGTGATCAGAGCAGTCGTGTTGATGGCCTTTTAGTGTCAAGGCCCGGCGATTGGGGATGACTCTGGGAGTGGATCCTGGACCTTTGGTGCTTGGCCCGATGGAGTCTTCCATCCCCAGTCCTAACAGCGGGTTCGGGCGATTCCCCTCAGCTCACCTTGACACCCTTCCAGAAGGCCACCCGCCCCTTGATCTGCTCGGCCGCCTGCTTGGGTTCCGGGTAAAACCAGGCGGCGTTGGCATTGACCTGCCCGCCGGCCAGCACGTCGTAGTAATGGGCCTCACCCTTCCAGCCGCAGACGGTGCGGTGATCCGAGGCCCTGAACAGGCTGGGATCCAGCGAATCAGCCGGGAAATAGGCATTGCCCTCGACCGTGACGATGTCATCGCTGTTGGCCAGCACCTGACCGTTCCACTGAGCCTGCACGTTGTTTTTGGCGGGAGTCCGCCCATCTTGACGGTTGAACCCGCCTGCCGTTCACCAGGGCATCCGGTCGTAGATCCGCAGGGTTGCCGTGCCGACCGGGCTGGCCACCGGCTGGGGGCCAGCTGGCCAGGCGCTGACCTGGAACAGATAGGTGTCCGCCTGGACCGGGTTGTACCAGGGTTTGAGCATCACCGTCACCGTGTTGCCGGGCATCACCGGTTCGGGGAAATCGACGGTGATCAGCCGCTCGGCCTGGGAAAAGGTGGCCTGCACCGGCACGGCAGCGCCCTCCCGGCGCGGTCGCCCCAGGAAGGCGCGGGTGCGTTCGGCGGCGAAGGGAAACTGCCAGTCCGCGCCCCGCGACTGCTGGATGGTGAGCCGTGCCAGTGGGGCGCCGGCCTGGGGATCGAGGCTGATCGTGAGGAAGTACTGCCCCGAAGGATCGCCGACCAGGTCGTAGTAGCTGATCAGTTCGGCTTTCCAGGGAGCCTTGACGAAGTAGGTGG
>JAPLID010000142.1 GCA_026389285.1 Cyanobacteriota bacterium | reverse complement strand
GTCGAAGCCGTGCATCGTCGGCAGATGCTCGTCGCGATCACCGAAGTGGTTCTTGCCGAACTGGCCGGTGCGATAGCCCAGGGGCTTGAGCAGTTCGGCGATGGTGGGATCCTCCGCCTTGAAACCCAGTTCGGCGCCCGGCAGGCCCACCTTGCTGAGACCGGTGCGCACCACGCTCTGGCCGCTGATGAAGGCGGCCCGGCCTGCCGTGCAGCTCTGCTCGGCGTAGTAGTGGATGAACTTGGCGCCTTCGTTGGCGACGCGGTCGATGTTGGGGGTCTGGTACCCCATCAGGCCATGGCTGTAGCAGCTGAGGTTGCTCTGGCCGATGTCATCGCCCCAGAGGATCAGGATGTTCGGTTGGCTGTTGGGCATTGGAAGGGGCGAGGTGGCGAATCGTGCGGGCAGGAAAGGCAGCCAGGCCGGCAGCTGAGCACTATGGCGAGTGCAGGGCCCTGGATGCCGGCATTGGCAGGAACGACTGGTCCGGACATCGACAGGCGATCACCGATCCAGGCGGGGGTGTCGGTACGAAGCAATTCTGGTCGGCCTGGCGACGGTGCACCCTGCAGAAAATGCAAACATTCCCGAGCGGCCAGCCGTCTGAGAAGCCAGCTCTGATCAGGATTCGGCCGCTGGTGGGCCGCTGCGCAGCCGGCGTTGTTGCGCCATCAGGAAGGGAATCGAGACGATCACCGTGACCAGCACGTAACTGAGAATCGCCAGCTTCACTGCTGGAATGCCCTCGGCGTGGATGGAGGCAAACAGCAGCGCCAGGCCCGGATTGCGCATCGACGTCACCAACGCCGTGGTGGTGCTCTCCGCCGGCTCAGGCCCCGCCAGCAGCCAGCCGATCGCCAGGCACAGCGCCACCATCACGGCCATCAACGGCAGGGCGATCAGGTTGCCGGCCAGGAACGCGCTCAGTGCCGGCAGCGTGAAGCCCAGGATCACCAGCACCAACAGCAGCAGCAGCCCATCCGCCACCTTGTTCAGTGGTCCGACCAACCGCGCTGCCATGGCGGGGAAGCAGCGTCGCAGTCCCAGGCCCAGCAGCAGGGGCAACACTTGGGACACCAACACCTGCAAGGCCACATCGGCATGGGCCAGATCCCAGCCGCTGACAGCGAACACCTCCCGGAACAGATCCGCCATCAACGGAATCGTGACGATCGCGGCGATCGCCGCCAGCACCTGCAGCAGGGCCGCCATCTCGCGATTGCCTCCCTTCCTGCCGGCCTTATGCAGGGTCAGCGGTGCACTGGGCGACAGGGCCATCAGGGCGATGCCGAAGCGCACCGGCGGTGACACCGGCAGCGCCAGGCTGAACTTGATCAGCACCAAGGCCGCCAGAGGCACCAGCAGACAGGTGCCGATCAACACCCGTAGGAACAGGGCGGGACGCTGGCGCCATTGCTGCAGCGCCGTGCCCTGCAGGCCCAGGCCCAGGGCGAACATCAGTGCAAACAGAGTGACCTTGGTCAGAAGCTGAACCATGACAACAGCGGCGAGTCGGGCTGTAACGGGAACGGGACAGGGAGTTGGCGGGTCGGCTCAGGCGGCAAAAGCCCCGGCCAGCAATACAAACGGGCTCATCGCCGCCACCCCGGATCCAGGCGATGGCGCCCGACCGGCGCTGGTTCGGCCAACCGGGAGGCCGGAGCCGCAGCGCATTGCCGGCCTTGGCCTGGCTTCGGTGTCTGCACGCTCCAGCCGTGTGCGATCGAACGTATGGCGACCGGGCTGAAGGTGGCTGGGCGAGGCCTGGCAGCGGCCGAAAAGCCCACAGGATTACGGATGCGGCGGCGGCCCGCGGGGGTTACGGTCTTCACAGAACTGTTGCTATGCCTGCCATGAGCGTGGTTGATCCCCCCATGACCGTGGTCAACCGGTGTGCCGTGGTCGTCACCCCAAGGCAGCCGATGGTGGACTGGACCCGCCCCTTCTGGACACCCCAGGAACGGCAGAACCCTGCACCGGAAAGCAGTCTTTACCTGATTCCGACCTACGACGACGAGGACCAGGCATACCGATGCCTGCAAGCCTGTTATGAGAATATCTTCTCCGCCGAACTCTCGCTGTGGTGCCGCGACCAGGAGCTCTGGCCGCGATCGAGAACCTTCGAACTGTTCCTGGAGTGGTTCGCCCTGCAATTTCACCACCTGGTCGAGGATCTTGGCCTGGAACCGCTCTGCCGCCAGGCCGCCGATCCTCAGCTTGAAAACCAACTGCGTGATGCCCTGAGCTGAGCTCGGACCCGATTCCCCATGCTGTTTCAGATCCGCCACAGCCTGTCCTATCGCTATGGGCGGCCGGTGTTCCTTGAGCCGATGACCGTGCGGCTGACGCCGCGCCGCGATGTCAGCCAGCGGGTGATCTCCCACCAGTTCACGGTGCGGCAGCCGGCCAGCGGCGCCGCTGAGGTGATCGAGCCCGATGGCAACGACGCCTGGGTGCTGTGGTTCGACGATCAGCGCGACCAGCTGGAGCTGGCGGTGGCGATGGAGGTGGACACCCTGCGCTCCAACCCCTTCGACTGGATCCTGACGGACGCTGCTCAGCAGCGCCTGCCGGTCGTCTACAGCGAGGCTGAGCGACTGTCGCTGGCGGGGTGCCTGGCCAGTGCCCACGGGCCGATCGCGGCCCCGGTGGCCGAATGGGCCGCCAGTCTGGCCGAGCAGGTGGAGGGCGACACCCTGGCTTTTCTGATGGAGCTGGCGGCCACGATTCATCGCGATTTCCACCACATCGGCCGCCTGGATGGCGACCCGCTGACGGCGAGTGAAACCCTGGCCAGCCGCCAGGGGGCCTGCCGCGATACCGCCATCCTGTACGTGGAGGCCTGCCGCTCCCTGGGCCTGGCCGCCCGCTTCGTCAGCGGTTACTCGATGCACCATCCGCCCGAGGTGACCGAACATGAGCTGCACGCCTGGGCCGAGGTGTACCTGAGCGGCGGTGGCTGGCGCGGCTACGACCCCAGCCTGGGGCTGGCGGTGGCCGATGGCCACCTGGTGCTGGCGGCCGCCCCTGACCATCGCCTGGCGGCCGCCGTCAGCGGCAGCTACCGGGGCACCGGCGTGAGCTCGGAGCTCAACTATGCGATTGACCTGCAGGTCAGAAAAAGAACTTGAGACCAATTTCGACACCATTGGCATCGGAGCTGATGCCCCGTTGTTGGCGGCCGCTGGCGCCGTTGTTCCAGTCCAAGCCCTGATAGCGCCAGGAGATGTTGAGATCGGTGTTGTGGCCCAGGGCATACCCCAGGCCCAGCTGGGCATTGCCCGAGAGCTTCTCGCTCTCACCGCTGCCGTAACCGCCGACATCGGCGCGGCCGAACAGCCGCAGCCGCGGCGCCAGAAACACCGTGGCCTGGGTACCCAGCAATGCCTGCACCCAGGTCTGACTGAGCTCACGGCTGACCTGGCGCTCGAAGCGGAGCACATTGAGGGTGTTCGTCACACCGAAATTGGCATCAATGATGCGAATGCCGGCGTAGGGAATGATGCTGAAATCCCCCACCTTCCCCTGGGCCGACTCGCGGGCACCGAAGCGGTAGCGCAGGGCCAGATCGGCCACCGTGGCATTGAACGAAGTCTGTGTCTTCAATCCCACCAGGCCCCTGGGGCCGGTGCGGGAGTTGATCGCGCCGAGCCGGTCATAGCGCACATCGCCCAGCAGGCCGAGCCGGCCGTATTCCACCGAGCCCCGCGCTGAACTGGCCCACTTGAGCTTGCTCAGCAAGGTGCCCAGCCCCACATCGAAGCTGGTCGAGCGCTGGCCGATCTCCAGCCCCGTGTCGGTGCGCAGCAGCAGGAAGCCATAGAGCTCGAAGGTGCTGGCCCAGGGGCTGACGGGCTGGGCCGCTGGCTCAGCGGCCGGTTGTGGCGCTGGGGCTGCCGTCAGGGCGCCCGATGCGGGTGTTGGGCCAGGGAGTGATGGACCTGGGGCTGCGGCCCTATTCGGGGCAGGAGCCCATCCCGTGGAGACAGGTGGGCTGGGTGCAGCTGGGTCGGCCTGAACTGGGCTCACCCCCGCCAGCACCAGCAGGGCCAGGGAACAGGAGCCCAAGGGCCAAGACCCAAAGGGCCAAGACGCCCAGGAGGAGCAGCGTTCAGAAGACAACACGATCGCGATTCGGGCAGGGTTGAGAAAAGGTTGCAGAGCGGCTGCGGGGGGGACTTCCGCAATTCGGTCGACAGTGGGCATGTCAGCCGTAGGGGCGGCCGGCGGAGTTGTCGCCACTCGGTGTCGTGCCGTGATCTCCCTGTTCCCAGGCAGCAAACCATGTTCTGTCCGGGGCGCCAAGGTCATAACGCGCAAATGTTCTGCCCGAACCTGTCCACCCGTGCAACATTGGCCGAAATGGCTGGCCCAGCCGCCGGCGCAGGGCTGCAGCGGATGCTCTGCCAAGCAACCGACCTCAACGCATCTGGGCCCAACGGCATGGCCCCGTTCCCAAACCTGACGTCCTTCCTGGTGGATCGCGCTAACCCCTGCGCGCTGCTGTTGAACCTCGCAAGCTTGGGGCGCGTGAAGCGACAGGGGCGATGCCACCGGACACCATCAGGGCGCTGGATGAACGGACCGCTGACCAGGCCAGTTCTCCTCCCCAGTTCGAAAGACCAGGCCCGCGGCAGCATGGATGGTGGATTGACGTTTTCCACTGATGATCACCCGCAGCTTCAACCCAGGTCCCCGACCCCAGCGGGGCAAGCGTTGGGCCCAGATCCAACGGGAGCAACGGCAGAACCATTTCTATCGGCTCCTGGATCGTTCTTTCGTTTTCCGCTTACTTCTAGCTGCCGGTTCAGCATTGCTGTTGTTGATGGTCACCAATCGCTGGGATCACTGTCGTGAAAACGGATTTGGCTCGGGATGCCTGCAACGCGATGCCGGCGGCATCATCAGCGTGGCCAACCTGGAAGCGCTGAGCATCGCAACTGCGGCATTTTTGTACCTACTGGAGGGTCGCCAACGTCGCCAACAACAGAATCTGGATGCTTTGAAGTTGATCCTGACCTTCCAACAGGCAGGTGCCAAATTGAGCTATGCGCGCAACGATGCATTGGAGCAACTGAGTGAAGCCGGTCTTTGGCTCGATGGACTTGACCTGAGAAGTGCCAATCTTGATGAATTGAGCGCCTGTGGTGGACGATGGCGACAGGTGAATCTCAGCCGGGCCAGCCTACGAAATGCCCACTTCGAGGATGCCGATCTGGCAGGCTGCGAACTCAAAGAGGCCGACCTCAGCCATGGGCATTTCCGTCACGCTGACCTACGGGGAGCCGACCTAAGCGGCGCCAATTTGAGCCATGCCGACCTTCGTGGCTCCGACCTCAGGGGCGCTCTCACGGAGGGAGCACAAACTGAGGGCACGAACCTGCAGGGCGCTTCTCTTGCTGGCACCAGCCTCGCTGCATTCACAGATTGATCGTGCAGGCCAGTAAAAAACCAATCCACCCAGGTTATTGTCCTGTCCGGTTCGAGCTGCGGTAAACGACGAACGCAGAAGTGCTCGAAACGCTGAGTGATGCCACATTGCCAATCTTGGCGAGGCTGTTCGCAGAGAGCAAATTACGGAAAGGCTTGAGCTGAGATCTGCATGCCGTCAAACCTCCTCAGGCACACAACACCCCAGGCGGCTAGCAATAGTTCTGCAACGGTATAAGCAATCAGAACTGGGCTTGGCCAGCCATCGAGCAGAATGTCCAACAGCCTGCCGGCTGCCAAGCCAGACATGAAAGAAATCTCGCTGATCAAGGCCGTGCGCATCATGGAGCCACCACGAATGGCACCAAGCAGCCAAAGTATAATTGTCGCAAAATATAGCCCCATGATGGCCCTGAGGACATGAACCGTGTCACCCTCTACGGGATGAAATTGAAAGAGCTTCGGCAAGATCCGATTAGGATCGAGGCCATAGCTCATTGCAATCGGAAGCAGGCCGGCTGCAGAAAAAATGAGATAGAAGCGACTTAACTTCATGGATTGCCGAAAAGCTCTCGGGAAAACAGGTTTGAGTGAACAAATCCGTATCCTTCTTCCATACTAGCAAATCAGCCGAGGCTGTACTGAGGAGATCAGGCGAGAAAGAGCACCTGTGCTCCTCAAAGATCGGCAAATCAGAGACTGCCTTGTGTACACCACTTGGCGGGAAAGATTACGCATCTCGATTCTTTCTATTTCAGCCACCAGGGGACTTGAGAAACCAATCGATGCGTCCTTGCAGCGAGACTGTCAAGGCTGATGTCCGCAGAGTGTCTCCTACCCAGCTTCTACTTCTTACGGCAGTAACCACCGCCCACATTCATCCACCCCGATGGGCAGGCTTCGCCATTGGTGGGTGTCAAGGTGTAGTTGGCCAGCCCCATGGTGCTGCACTTGCCGTTGAGGGTGTCCACATAGCCGAGGGGGCAGATGCTGGCAATCTTGGGCACTTGATGCTGGGCGTGGGCGGGTTGGCTGAGCAGGGAAGTGCTCAGGGCAGTGGCGGTCACCAGAGTGGTGGTGAGCAGAGTGGCTGCCCGCAACAGATGGGGAATCAAGGAATGCATGGATGGCTGGCTTGCGAGCAACACAGATTTGACCTTACCAGGGTGAACATCAGCGCGAACAGGCTGACATTGATCAGCAGCTGAACCATGGCGACAGAGCGGATCGGGCCGAAAATGGGAACGGGAAAAGGCGAGGGCGGTCTGGTTCAAGCGGCCAAGGCCCCGGCCAGCAGTAACACCAGAGCGAGAATGCCGATCAGGGCGATGAGCACGGCGGTGGCCAGGGCGATCGAGGGCTCTTCGCGGTAGACGAAGTCATCGCTCCGCAGGCGCCGCAGAATCCTTCGGTGCTGTGCCGTGGCCGCCATCATCGCCAGGATGCCGGTGAGCACGAAGGCCACGGCCACCAGCCGCACACTCAGTTGGGCGTGGCCCTGATTCTGCAGGTTGCTGGCATTAATCGCGGCGATGATCTTGTCCAGCCCGAAGCCGAAGCTGATCAGCGCCAGACAGGTACGGATCCAGGCCATCAGCGTGCGCTCCGCTGCCGCCCGGTTGCGTTCCTTGGCCAGTTGATCCGTGAGGTTCATGGTTGGAGAGGGGGGTGGGAGAAGGTCGGTGGCTGGTTCCGGGACGGTGCGCCGATCCCGAGCTTCCTCAGCACTGATGTCCCGGCCCAGGAAGACATTGAGAACGGTAGGGATCACCACGACCCTCACCAGATCCCCAGCCTCGGGGAGGTGCCAGAATCCAGGACGCTCAGGCTGACAGGAGAGCTCTGACGATCGACTGGGCAGCATCCCATCGAGAGTTAGTTCAGGAGGAGCAGCCCCGCAAGAGCTGCGTCAAGAGGATTGCGGCTGAGCGAGCGCCCCAAGCTGCCCGTCGGCGAAGCCCACCACGGCCCGCGCCACCTGCAGGGCCAGCGCCCCATCCCTCTGGGCCGATTCCCTCCTGGGCCGCTCCCTGGCCCGGCCCGCACACGCCAGCTATGGCCGCTGCCTCAGCTACGCCAACCGCTGCGCCCTCGCCCACACCTACAACCGTGGTCTGGAGCAGGCCGCCGATGAGGATCTGGTGGTCTTCTGCCACGACGACGTCTGGCTCAGTGAGCAGCCGCTGGTGCTGCCACTCACTGTGGCGCTTGAGCTCTTCGATCTGGTCGGGGTGGCCGGGGACCGCCGCCGCCTGCATGGCCAGCAGGCCTGGTGGCTCAACGCCGACGGCAGCGGCTGGGACCATCCCCAGCTGGTGGGCGCGCTGCGCCATGGCCGCCCGGAGGCTGCCCAGCTGCAGACCTACTGCCCCAGCCCGGCGCCGGCCGCCCTGCTCGATGGCGTGCTCCTGGCCGGCCGGGCCGGGGTGCTGCGCCGCGCTGGCCTGAGCTTCGATCCCGATCTTCCCTTCCACCTCTACGACCTCGATTTCTGCCGCAGCGCCGAGCAGGCCGGCCTGCGGCTAGGCGTGTGGCCGCTCGATCTGATCCACGCCAGCGGCGGCGAAACCTTCACTCCCAACTGGAAAGCCTGCCTGGTGCTCTACCGGCGCAAGTGGGAGCCACCCACACCGGAACCCAGCGGCCCGGCGGCGCTGCGCTGGCACCACACCCAGGCCCTGCTCGATCTGGGGGGGCTGTTGATGGAGGTGGAGGGCTTCGATCTGGCCCGGGCCGCCTTCCAGCGGGTGCTCCGCCAGCAGCCAACCCATGGCACGGCCCTGTTCGGCCTTGGCCAGTGCCAGGAGGCCAGCGGCGATACCGAGGCCGCTCTTGCCACCTACACCCGCGGGCTGGAGTACGCCCCGGGCGACCTCAACCTGCTCACCATGGCCGAGAGCATGCGGCTGGGGCTCTGCCTCTGGGACGACCACAACGGGCGGATGCAGCGGCTGGCCGAGCGCCTGCAGCAAGGGCTCGACGCCGGGGATCCGGTGCCGATGGCGGTGCCGATGCGGCTGCTCAGCTTCCCGCTGCCCCTGGAGCTGCCCCGCCGGTTGGCCGCCCGCCATGCCGCCGCGATCGCGGCGGCCATGGCGCCCTTTGCCAGCGCCCAGCCCGCTGCCCCCCGGCACCCCTCAAGCCCCGGCGAGGAGCGGCCGTTGCGCATCGGCTATCTCTGCCGATTTCCGCTGCCATGCGATGGGCGGGCTGCTCCACGGCCTGTTCGCCCAGCACGACCGCCGCCGTTGTGTGCCGATCGGCTACATGCTCGCCGCCAGCCGCGATCGCTTCACCCGCTCGGTGGCCCGCGGTTGTGAGCGCCTGCGCGATGTAAGCCAGCTGGGCAGCGAGGCCCTGGCGGAGCTGATCCGCGCCGATCGCATCGATGTGCTGGTGGATCTGATGGGCCACACCCACCACGGCCGCCCCAGCGTGCTGGCCCTGCGGCCGGCGCCGTTGCAGCTTCACTACCTGGGCTATCCCGGCACCCTCGGCGCCGACTGGATCGATGGGGTGATCGCCGATGCCTGGCTGATCCCGCCCGAACACGACATCCACCACCGCGAAACGGTACATCGCCTGCCCTGGGGGTTCGTCAGCTCAGGCCCGCTGGTGGATCAGGGCGCTCCAGCGCAGCCCCCACCCAGCCGCGAGGGCCTCGGCCTACCCGCCGATGCAGTCGTCTACGCCTGCTTCAACCGCCCCGAAAAAATCACACCGGCGGTGTTCGAGTCCTGGCTGGAGATCCTGCGCCAAGTGCCGGATTCGGTGCTGTGGATCATCAACGACCAGCCCCGGGTGGAGGAGCGCCTGCGCGCCCGTTTAGACGCGGCGGGCCTGGAGCCCCAGCGGCTGCTGTTCAGCCCCAAGGTGGAGAGCGCCGCCTTCGGCCAGGCCTGTGCCCTGGCTGATCTCCTGCTCGACACCAGCCCCTACGGCTCTGGCTCCACCGCGGTGACGGCCCTGGCCGCCGGTCTGCCGTTGCTAACCTGCCCAGGCGAAACTTTCGTCTCGCGCATGGGCGCCAGCCTCTGCGCCGCCACCGGCCTGGAGGAGCTGATCTGCCCCACGCCCGAGGCCTACCGCCAGCGCGCCATCGCCCTGGGCCAGCAGCCGGCCGAATTGCATCGCCTGCGCCGCCAGCTGCACGAGCGCCAGAGCGAACTGCCCCTGTTCAACACCGCCGCCTGGGTGGGGCATCTGGAAAACCTGGTGGAGCGGCTGCTGGCGGTTGAGGTTGGGCGTTGATCGGAGCACTGATCGGATTGCCGATCGGATTTCGGCAGGGATCAGCTCGGGGCCGGGTTGGTGGCAGCGACATCAGGACGCCATAGACCTGACCCAAGGCGACCACCTGGAGCCCATTGATGCGGCGGAAAGCGCGAGGAACCATCATTTCCAGATCCCCATCGATCCGGGATCTTTACCGGCTCAGGCTGCGGGTGATGTCACGACCATGGCGTGCTCTCTGGCGATGGCAAGAAGCCGGCTGCGCAACTGGGGCTCAGCCAGCTCCAGATCACGAACACAGCACAGTGCAGCCTCGGCTCGTTCGTAGAGAACTACGGCCGTTTCGCCGTTATGGGCATTGCTGTAAAGCAGACCATCCACAGGCGACGTGGCGTAAAAGAATCGCGACCATTGCTGCGAGAGATCGCGATCGGCAGTGGCGGCCAGTGCTGTAACACTGCCGGCTCGCATGGCGCCGCTGCCACACAGATCCAGCAATGCAAGGTCCCGGTTGGTACGGATCAGAGCCAGGCGAACGCCATCGGGCTCCACCAAACCCGTGTCGCCGAAGACCTCGACAATGCAGGCCGAAAGCGTGAGGGCGCTGTAGTGGATGCCCCGCTTCTGGCCTGGTTCGTGGTGATCGAAGCGCGAGAAGGGACCCGTGAACCGAAAGCCACAGGCACGGCTGCCGTAGGGATGGGGCCTGTAGATCCTCAGCAACTGCGCACTGGCGGGCAGGTTGTGAAGAAGTGGATCGGTGCCCCTCTGGGGAGGAGGAGCCTCAATCTTGACCACGACCTACCTGACGGGCTTCCGCAACCACTTCGGTGTGACGGCCCTGGCGCAGCAGTTCAATCGGCGTCGCCCCCGAGAACACCGGCTGAGGGCGTTGCAGCCAACGGATCTTGGCGAGGTCGGACAGCTGCAGGGCTTTCAGCACTTCCGGCAGTCCGTCGATCACCCCATCGGGGCCGTCGGGATCAAATTGCCAGGTGGGTAGGCGCCAGTGGCCCTGATCGCGGACGGCCAGCAGGGTGCCGGCCTTGATGCGGTCATGGGCGGTCTGGCGGCTGCGAGCGGCAAGCAGGTCGTTCACCTGGGCGGTGCTGATGGTGTGGGCCAGGAGCTCACGACGCAGGGCGAAGCGAGCCTGGAGGGCCTCAAATTCCAGCTGGGCGGGGTTGGGCGGCGTGTCTCCAAGCCACTCCGCCAGAACGTCATAATTAGCAGAGACAGGAGCCCGACCGGCACTGGCAACGGCCTTGAGGAGGGCCTCCTGAGCAGGCGCATCCAGATCGCACCGCTCGAGCTGCTGCTGCAAGGTGACAGCGAACGCCAGCGGTGAAGCCATCAAGCTGCCGGAAACCTATCCCCAGCATAGTAAGTGATGTAAGAAGTGTTGGCCCTGATCCCGGCACTTGCCGCTCATGGGCTTGCAGCGTTGCGCCGGTGCAACACCCACCCCAGCTGCCTGATGTGCCCCGACAGTGCTTGAGGAGTGGAGCGACAGATTGAGCTGATGCAGGACACGTCAGCCCTGGGGCGCCAAGGGACGCCAGCGTTTGCCGCCGCCTACGATAGTGTGAGCAATTACTCACTTTTGATGGGGTCCCCACCCGCCGGCGGCGCACCCGCGGTCAGTACCGGGACGCGAACCCCCGATGAAAGCGCCACGGCCAGTGATGGAGGCGCCCCAACCCCCAGGCCCCTGCCCCGCGCCAGCGGCAACCCCCAGGGCCGCAAGATTCTGCTGGCGGTGCTGGCCCTGCTGGCGGCCGGCGGCGCCTGGATGGTGAGCCACTGGGGCCTTGAGGAAACCGACAACGCCCAGCTGCAGGCCGATCTCACCGAGATCTCCAGCCGCGTCGCCGGCACGATTGTGCGCGTGCCCGTGCAAGACAACCAACAGGTGCAGGCAGGGGACCTGCTGGTGCTGCTTGACCCCAGGGATGCGCGGGCTCGCCTGCTGCAGGCCCAGGCCGATCTGGTGGCCGCCGAACGGGAGGCCCAGGCGTTGCGCGCCCAGGCTGGCTCCAGCGCCAGCCGCGCCGATGCGGCCGGCAATGAGGCCCTCGCCGCCCAGCAGAGCGCCGGTGGCGAGCTGGCCCGAGCCGCCGCCAATCTGCGACGGCTTGAATCGCTGGTGCGCGAAGGCGGCGTCTCCCAGCAGGAGGTGGATCAGGCCCGCGCCACCTTCCTCAAGGCCCAGGGAGAGTTCACCAGCAGCCGCGCCAGCCGCCAGACCGCCCAGGCCAGCCTCAGCCAGGTGGGGGTCGATGTGCAGAAAGCCGGGGCGGCCGCCGCCAAGGTGCAGCAGGCCGCCGCCGCCATGGCCCGGGCCCGGCTCGAGCTCTCCTATGCCCAGATCGTGGCGCCGACACCGGGTCGGATCGGCGCCCGCAATGCCGAACCAGGCCGCCAGGTGCAGCCGGGAGAACCCTTGATGACCCTGGTGAGCAGCACGCCCTGGGTGGAGGCCAACTTCAAGGAAACCCAGCTGCAGGCCCTCTATCCCGGCCAGAGCGCCGAGGTGCGCCTCGACGCCTTTCCCGGCCGGGTGCTGCAGGGCCGGGTGGTGAGCATCGCGCCGGCTTCTGGCGCCCGCTTCGCCCTGCTGCCGCCGGAAAATGCCACCGGCAACTTCACCAAGG
>JAPLID010000208.1 GCA_026389285.1 Cyanobacteriota bacterium | reverse complement strand
CCCCAGCGGGAGATGGACATGCTGCTGGCCACCGGCGAACAGGTCTCGATCGCGCTCCTATCGATGGCCCTGCACGAACAGGGCGTACCGGCGGTTTCGATGACGGGCACCCAGGCTGGCATCGTCACCGAATCCGCCCATGGCCGGGCCCGCATCCTGGAGGTGCGCACCGAACGGCTGCGGCGCCTGCTGGATGACGGCCAGGCGGTGGTGGTGGCGGGTTTCCAGGGCACCAGCAGCGGCACCGCCGGCACCCCGGAGATCACCACCCTCGGCCGCGGTGGCTCCGACACCTCGGCGGTGGCTCTGGCCGCGGCCCTGGGAGCCGACGCCTGCGAGATCTACACCGACGTGCCGGGCGTGCTCACCACGGACCCGCGCAAGGTCCGAGATGCCCAGCTGATGGCGTCGGTGAGCTGCGATGAAATGCTGGAGCTGGCCAGCCTGGGGGCGGCAGTGCTGCATCCGCGGGCGGTGGAGATCGCCCGCAACTACGGCGTGCCCCTCGTGGTGCGGTCCAGCTGGAGCGATGCCCCCGGCACCCGGCTCACCAGTGGCCAGCCGCGGGCCTGCGGCCCCGAAGGCCTGGAGCTGGGCAAACCGGTGGATGGGGCCGAACTGGAGCTGGGGCAGGCGGTGCTGGCCCTCACGGATGTGCCGGACCGGCCCGGGGTGGCGGCCGAACTGTTCGAGGCCCTGGGCGCGGCCGATCTGAATGTCGATCTGATCGTGCAGGCCAGCCAGGACGGGGGCAGCAACGACATCGCCTTCACCCTGGCCGAAGCCGATCTGGAGCGGGCCAGCCAGGTCTGCCGCCAAGTGCTGGGCGCCCTCGGCGCGGGCGATGCCGTACTCAGCGGCGAGGCCGACATGGCCAAGATCAGCATTTCCGGGGCCGGCATCCTCGGGCGCCCCGGTGTCGCTGCCCGCCTGTTCGACACCCTGGCACGCCTGGGCATCAACCTGCGCCTGATCGCCACCAGTGAAGTCAAGGTGAGCTGCGTGGTCGCCGGCCGCGAAGGCTCCAAGGCGCTGCGGGCGGCGGCCGAGGCGTTCGAGCTTCAGGAACGGCAGTTGCGCCACCGGCCGCCGGGCTGCCAGGCGGAGGATCCGGCGGTGCGCGGCGTCGCCCTCGACCGGGATCAAGTCCAGGTCACGGTGCGGCATGTGCCGGACCTGCCCGGCAGTGCGGCGGCCGTCTGCCGCACGCTGGCGGAGGCCGCCATCAGTGTCGATGCGATCGTCCAGTCCGAGCGCACCCACACCATGGGCCAGCAGCTGAGCCGCGACATCAGCTTCGTGCTCAAACGGGAGGATCTGCGCGCTGCCGAGCAGGCGCTCGCCGCTCTCCTGCTGCAATGGCCCGAGGCCTGCCTGGAGGAGGGATCCGCCATCGCCCGGGTCAGCGCCGTCGGCGCCGGCATGCCCTGCACACCAGGCACCGCCGCCCGCATGTTCCGCGCCATCGCCGAGGCCGGCATCAACATCGAACTGATCGCCACCAGCGAAATCCGCACGAGCTGCGTGGTGCCCGAAAGCGATGGTGTGCGGGCCCTGCAGGCGGTGCATGCGGCCTTCGCCCTGGGTGGAGTGATGCAACATCGGGCCGAAGGCAGCGAAACGCCCCAGCCGGAAGACAAGGCCTGAACAGGTGGGGAGGCCCTCCGGGCTGGCAACCTTCAGACTCAGGCTCCCGTGGTTCTGACACCCATTCCGGCGATAAGTCCTGTCTGAACCCTGAGCCGTTGAATGTTGCTGATGGTTGTTTCTGAACGTCAGGTCCGCGTCTGCATTCCCCACTATTTCCGAGAGGACGATGGCGACCTCCGCTACGGCTCAGGGCAACCGGGCAGCCAGCTGGCCCGCAGCCTGGCCCTGGGCCGCTGCCTGGCAGCACTTCTTGATCTGCAGAGGTGCCGGGTGGACGCCCAACTGGCGATTGGCCATCGCGCGATTGAACCGTTCCAAAGTCAGACGGAGGCCGCTGCCGCCGCGAACGTACGCCTTGAGATCCATGTCTGCGGCGATGGACACCACCATCTGGGTGGGGTGCTGCATCACTTCAGACAGCACATCCACTACCACCGTGTTGATCTGGAGGACCCACGCCAGCTGGCCCTGGCGGCCCGGGACCTGCTGCTTCAACACCACGAACCGGCGGATCTGAACCTCTATCTGGAGGACGATCTGGTGATCAGCGACCAGAACTATCTCGAGAAGATGATCTGGTTTCTGGATCATTGCCAGCACCGGATGGTGTTGATGCCGCACCGCTATGAACGGCTGGATCAGGATGGAATCGGAGCGCTGCTGGTAGACGGGCCACTGCGACCTGAGTTCATCAGCCAGTTCACGACTCCCCGCCGCCAGGCGCTGCAGGGACGCTGGCGTCAGGGCCCCACGATTCAGTTTGATGTGGCCAGCAATCCCCATTCCGGCAGCTTCTGCCTGAGCCGTGCCCAGGTGGAACAGCTGCGGGGTGTGGAGTTACCGCGCCATGGTTTCATCGGACCGATGGAGACGGCGGCCACCCTGACGGTGCTGGCCCATTTCCCGGTGCTGAAGCCAGCGCCGGAACAATGGCGCTTTCTCGCCGTGGAACATGGCCATCCGAGCTTTCGAGACCTCTGGCAGTTCAGGGTTCAAAGCGACCATCAACCATCGGATCAGAAGGTCAGCAACAAAAAACGTATTCAGTTCTTCAGCACATAAACCTGCAGATTTGAAGCCGGAAGCAGTCTTAGCCTTGGGCGATAAAGATTGATGAAGGCATCGATAGCCACTTTGGGAATCGCAAAGGGATCAACAGGAGCGCCTGGATCGCCAATCCAAAGGTAGTCGTCAAAGATGAGCAGACCACCGGAGCGCAACAGCCGAAAGCTCAGAACGGCATCCTGAAGAACGTCAGCCGCGAGATGGGAGCCATCGACATAGATCAGATCAAAATAGTCGGAATAACCCTGGTGAAGCAGGTTGACCAGTGCTTCGGCTGAAAGCGTCTTGTGCAGCCGAAGCTCGACCCCATGCGTCAAAGAGCGGGCAGCCGCTTCGACATTGCGTCTGAAACGCTGCTCCACGGCCGCCATATCAGCCTCATAGGCCCCACCTGCATGATGCTCCACGCCACCTTCCCAGGTGTCGACGCAATGAATCTCGAGCGGATGCCAGCGCGAACAGAACTGCATCAGCCAACAGGTGGCCTGCCCCTCGTAACTGCCTATTTCCAGAATTCTGGCCGGCCTGAAGCTGGGCAACAACTGTTCCCAGACCGGGCGAACCCCCTGAAACCAGGCATTGGTGAACTCCATGGCGATAGTTTCAGGCTCGACCCACCAACTTCTGACGGAGTTTCTTAATGCGATCGCGCAGGTTGGCCGCCTCCTCAAACTCCAGGTTCTTGGCGGCAGTCTTCATCTTCTCCTCAAGCTGAGTGATCAACTCTGGCAGAGCATCGAGTGGTACTTCATTATGTTCAGCTTGCTTGACAGCCTGATCCAGCTGATCATCGTTGAGCCGGCGCGAAGCCTCAAGGGAAGCCAGGATCGAATTGCCGGCCCGCTTACCCGCTGGACTTGGCGTGATGCCGTGGCGTTGATTGTAGGCATGCTGAATCGCCCGGCGCCGTTCGGTTTCAGAGATCGCCCTGGCCATCGAATCGGTGAGGTTGTCGGCATAGAGCAGGGCCATGCCATCCACATGGCGGGCAGCGCGGCCGATCGTCTGAATCAGGGAGCGTTCAGCACGCAGGAAACCCTCCTTGTCGGCATCGAGAATGGCCACCAACGACACCTCCGGTAAATCCAGACCTTCGCGCAACAGGTTGACGCCGACGAGGACATCGTATTCGCCATTGCGCAGATCCTGGAGAATCTCGATACGCTCGATTGAATGGATCTCAGAGTGCAGATAGCGCACCTTGACACCATTCTCGGCGAGATAATCGCTGAGATCCTCAGCCATACGCTTGGTCAGGGTGGTCACCAGCACCCGCTCCCTGCGATCCGCCCGCACCCGGATCTCACCGAGCAGATCCACCACCTGACCATCACTGGGCCGCACCTCCACGATCGGATCCAGCACACCGGTGGGGCGGATCACCTGTTCAGCGATATGACCCTCACTCTGGGCCAGCTCCCAGGATCCGGGCGTGGCACTTACGAAGATTGTCTGGGTGGCCTTCTGCCAGAACTCCTCGCCTTTGAGCGGCCGGTTGTCTGCGGCGCTGGGCAGGCGGAAGCCGTGCTCGATCAGCACCTGCTTGCGGCTCTGGTCGCCGTTGTACATCGCTCGCAACTGGGAGCAGGTGACGTGGCTCTCATCGATTACCAGCAGCCAATCATCAGGGAAGTAGTCGATCAGGCATTCGGGCGGTGTACCCGCTTCCCGGCCAGCCAGATGGCGGGCATAGTTCTCAACGCCGTTGCAGTAGCCCACCTGCTCCAGCATCTCCAGGTCGTAGGTGGTGCGCTGTTCCAGACGCTGGGCCTCCAGCAACCGGCCCTGGAGGTTGAGCACGTCGAGCCTTTCACGCAGCTCTGAGCGGATCTCCTTGATCGCCCCCTGCAGACGCTCCTTGGGAGTGACGAAGTGCTTGGCTGGATAAATATTGATCGTTTCGAGGCTCTGCAGAATCTCACCCGTGGTGGGATCGACATAGCGAATCGCCTCCACCTCGTCGCCAAACAACTCGATGCGCACCAGCCGATCTTCATAGGCCGGCCCGATCTCCAGCACGTCGCCCCGCACCCGGAAACGGCCACGGGCAATCTCCACATCATTGCGAGAATATTGATTATTGACCAACTCGCGCAGAGAACCCCGCAGATCAAGGCTCTCACCCACCTGAAACTTGACGGCGGCCTTGAGATATTCCGAGGGGATACCCAGACCATAAATGCAGCTGATCGAAGCCACCACGATCACATCACGCCGCTCAAACAACGAGCGGGTGGCCGAGTGCCGCAGCATGTCGATCTCTTCGTTGATCGAAGCTGTTTTGGCTATATAAGTATCCGAAACCGGCACATAAGCCTCAGGCTGGTAGTAATCGTAATAGGAAATGAAATATTCAACCGCATTATTCGGGAAGAACTCACGCAGCTCATTGCAGAGCTGGGCCGCCAGGGTCTTGTTGTGGGCGAGCACCAGGGTCGGACGACCCGTGCGGGCGATCACATTGGCGATCGAGAAGGTCTTACCGGTGCCGGTGGCACCCAGCAGGGTCTGATACTGATCGCCGGCATCAACCCCTGCCACCAGGGTCTCGATGGCCGTGGGCTGGTCACCCTTGGGTTCGTAGGGGGCGTGGAGCTGGAAAAGCATCGACTTATTCTGGGGCCACAGGGAAGGTTTCCGAGGCGGAGGAGAACCGCCAGGCCCATTTCCGGCGCCATCCCAGAGCCCGACAACCCAGAGCCCACCGGACCGGCAGGCCTGCAACAGCTGGCGACCGTGAGCGGTGGGAGCCGATCCCAACACCAACAACAATCCCCCTTGCCGGCCAGCCGTTGGCCGGCAAGGGGGATGGGGGAGGATCTCGCCGCGGACGCCAAGGGGATGCCCCTCAACCCGTCAACCGACCGAACCGGAAAGCATTTGGGCCATGGCCCGGGTCAGGGGAACTTCCAGGCCCAGGAATTTGAGGATGAAATAGCTCAGCACGCTGTAGACCAGAGCACCCAGCGCCGCGCTCACCAGGCCGTTCTTGAGCCGGAAGCCCTGGATCAACCAGGCCGCCAGGCCGAACAGGATGATCGTGATCAGCCAGTTGAACAGGAAGGAGATCGGACCGATCAGGCCGCCGATCGAGGTGATCGCCCAGATCGGAGCCAGCACTAACTTCAGCGGCCAGACCAGCAGGGTGCCCAGCAGACCGATCACGGCAGCCGACAGCAAGGCGATCGGGAAGCTGGCCATCTCGACCCCCAGCGGCAAACGGGAGACCAGCAGCAGAATCAGAGCCCGGATTGGCCATTGCGCCAGCCAGATAAGTGCTCCCATGGGTTCAACTTTAGGATTAAGGATCACAACCTAGGCAGGCTCGTGAAATTGGACAACGCCATGTCGCAAATCGGGAGATGGTGCGATCAAGGCCGGGGCAAGCCCTGCCGTGAACCCCGGATCAGGCGGCGACGGTGCTGTGCGCCGGGGCGATCGCTTCACGCAGCCCGCGCACCACGGCCACCATGGCCAGCTCATCGCTGAGGCGGTTCACGGCGGAACCGACGCCCACGCCGGCAGCGCCGGCGGCCAGGGCCAGGGGCACGGTGGCACTGGAAAGACCGGAGGCGCAGAGCACCGGGCAGGCCAGATCGGCGGCGGCGAGGGCCCGGCTGATGGCATGGGCCGCCGCCAGGGTGGGGGCGGCCTTCTCGATCAGGCCGAGCACGCCGGCGCTGAAGGGTCGGGCGCTGGTGCCGCCCTCGGTCTGGATCAGATCGGCACCGGCCGCCACCAGATCCAGGGCCAGCTGCTCCTGCTGATCAAGGGGCAGCACGTGGGGCACGGTCACCGAAAGCACCACATCGGCCAGCAGCTGGCGCGTGCGGCGGGTGATCGCCAACACTTCAGCGGCCTCGAAGATGCGGCCCTGGGCGTAGAAGGCGTCGAAGTTGCCGATTTCCACCAGCTGGGCACCGGCAGCGACGGCAGCCGGGAACAGCTCGGGATCAACGGCCGAGACGCAGATCGGCAGACCCGGAGCCGCCGCAGCCACCTGAAGCACCAGCTCGGGATCACAGGCGATGTCGACCAGATCAGCGCCACCGGCGGCGGCGGCGCGGGCGATGGCCAGCACCGAGGTGGCGTCATGATTGGTCAGGCCAGCGATGACCTTGAGCAGGCGACGATCCTCGATGGCACGGGCCAGGGAGGGAGGCAGGCTGGAGAGACGCGTCATCGACGGCGAGCGGAATGGCTGAGCCGATTCTCCCATCCGAAGCCAGCAGGACCCGGGCCCGCTGGAGCGCTGCCCATCACCGGCTGCATCGCCATCTACGGCGCCATCCCGAGCTGCTGCCCGCGGGCGCCCCCCTGCTGCTGGCAATTTCCGGCGGCCAGGATTCGATGGCGATGCTGGGCCTGTTGCGGGATCTGCAACCCCTGCATGGCTGGACCCTGCGGCTGTGGCATGGCGACCACGGCTGGCGGGCCGAAGGCTGCCGGCAGGCCGAGGAGCTGGCGGCCTGGGCGCGGGCCCGGGGACTGGTGCTGAACAGCGAACGCGCCCAGCCTGAGGCTGCCATCGGCAACCGCGAGGCCTGGGGCCGCCACTGGCGCTACGGCTGCCTGGCGCGGCAAGCGCTGCAGCTGGGCTGCCGCCACGTGCTCACCGCCCACACCGCCAGCGACCGGGCCGAAACCGTGCTGCTGAATCTGGCGCGCGGCAGCCATCGGCGCGGCCTCGCCAGCCTGCGGGCCAGCCGCCCGCTGGCCTGCCCCCCCGACCCCCAGCAGCCCGATCCGCCGCCGGCCCAGAAGCCGCTGCTGCTGGTGCGGCCGCTGCTGCCGTTCACCCGGGCCGAGACGGCCGCGATCTGCGAGCAGCTGGCGCTGCCGATCTGGCTCGACCCCAGCAATGACGATGCGCGGCTCAGCCGCAACCGGGTACGCACGGCCGTGCTGCCGGTGCTGGAAGCGCTGCATCCGGGCGCCAGCCTGCGCATCAGCGCCCAGGCGGAGCGGCTGGCGGCGGAACTGGAGCAGCCGGCGGAGTTGCTGGATCTGGCCCTGACCGCCCTGGCGGCTGGCCCTGATCCCGATGGCACAATCTTGTCACGGCTCGCTCTACAGGGCTTGTCAGCGGCAGGGCAACGGCAGCTGTTGCTGCACTGGCTGGAACGTCACACGGGCCGCGGTCTGGAAAGCCAATCGCTGGAGCTCCTGCTCTACCGGCTGGGCCCCCATCAGGGACCGGGCGTGCTGCAACTGGCGAATCGCTGGCAACTGGTGTGGGAGCGGACCACACTGAGGTTGATCCGAGCCATTGAGGGCCATGGCTGAGTCTGCCGATCGCAGCAATCTCACCGAGCGCTATACCGCCATTGAGCAGGCCTATTGCGCTGACCAATGGGGTGCCGTGATCGACCAGGGCCAGACCCTGCTGCGCGAGATCCCCCGCAGCAGCGACCCGGTGCCCGAGGGACTGAAGGAACGGGTACAGCTGCTGATGGCCCACGCCCATCTCTACGGCTTCAACGAACAGAACGTCGCCGAAGGCCTCTACAGCGCCGTGCTCCACAGCAAGGCCGAAGTGGCACTGCGCCAGATCGCCGAGCAGGGCCTACAGCAATGCAGCGAACACGAGCAAGCGGCCGACGCCAGAGTGACGAACGGCGAGGACACGGAGCCAGCGCCCGGGCCTAAGACGTATCAGGGATCGGTGGTGGTGGCGGCAACCCGGGACGGGGCCGGCACCGAGGCCGCGCCGGCAACCTCAGGCTCGGAAGTGGCGGAAACGTCAAGCCCTGTGGCCGAAAGCGCTCTGGCCATGCCCTGGCTGGCCGCCGGCGCCATGGCGACCGGGGCCGCAGCCGCCTCCAGCAACACTCCAAGCTCCTCGGCGCCGACGCCATGGGCCAGCGCGGCCCAGATTCCGGTGGAGGAGCCCAGCACCCTGGAGGCCACCCTGATCCCAGAGGTGGTGGAGGAACCGGAACTGTTTGAGATTCACCAGGCCGACCCGGCCCTGGCTGAAGAACTGGAGCTGACCGTGGTGCAGCCGGCGACAGCCGACGGCAGCAGCAACAGTGGCTCGAGCCTTGGAGCCGCTGCGGCGATCGCCAGCACCTCCATCCTGGCTAAAGCCATGGCAGGGCAAGAGGCGAAAACTGAAACACCAGAGATCTCAGCCCGTCAGGAACCTGGGACACTCCAAAGCGAGCTGGACGCGACTGGGTCGAGTCCGTGGCCAGAGCGAAGCGACGTGACGGACGCAGCCGAAGAACTACCCCCAAGGAGCCGCGAGGCCCCTGAGCTGACGCTGGCAAAGGAGCCGATCTGCGAGCTGTTCAGGAATCCTCCCGCCCCGGTGGAGGAGGAGGACCATGAACTGCTGCTGGGACTACTGCAGGTGCTCGTGAACGCCGGTTCAGCCGGCGACAGCGGCTGAACGGCGGCGACGAATCCGGCCGCTGACATCGGGATCCTCAGCCACCTCCGTCGCTGCCGCTGCAGGGGCTGGCGCCGACACGGGCGCAGCTGTTGCCGCAGCCGTGACAGCAGCTGTCACCAGCTGACGCTGGGGAGCGGCCTGCTCGCTGCGGACCGGCCGGCCGACTTCGCGAACACCGACTTCGCGAACACCGCCATCGCGGCGACCACGGGGAGCGGGCCGGGTGTCGGGCTCGCTGTCGGCACGGCCCTTGTAAGCAGGAGTACCGGCGGGAGCAGGCTGCACCAGACAGATGATCAGCGGGTCAACCTGCAGCTCGCGGCGCAGGCGACGCTGCAGGCCCACCTCGACTTCGCGCTGCACCCCGACCCAGTCAACATCGGGAGCCTTGCCGCCGGTGTTGCGGGAAAGCTGGTTCCAGCGGTTCTCGAGCACCCAGCCGATCTCCCGCTCGGCCCAGATCGAGAGCTTGCGAGGGTCGGCGGCGGTGACCACACCGCGCAGATTGACCCGGGGCGGCGCCGCCATCACGCCATCGGTGGTGATCACCGCCAGCAGGGTGATGACGCCGTCTTCCGCCAGTTGCTGGCGCTCCTTGAGCACGCGGGCATCGACGATGCCGTTGCGGGAGGCATCAAGCAGTTCAATGCCGGCCTTGACCGGCACACCGCGGCGAATCGAATCGGGGGTGAGTTCCACCACATCGCCGTTATCGATGATCAGGGTGTGATCGACGGGAATGCCCATCGCGTGGGACGTCTTGGCGTGGGCGACAAGCATGCGGTGTTCGCCATGCACGGGCACAAAGAATTTGGGGCGAACCAAGGCCAACATCAGCTTCTCGTCCTCCTGGAAACCGTGGCCGGAGACGTGGATGCCTTCGCCCTTGCCGTAGACAACCTTGGCTCCCATCATCATCAGCCGGTCAATCGTGTTGACCACAGAGATCGTGTTGCCGGGAATCGGGCTGGCGGAAAAGATGATCGTGTCGGTGGACTTCACCTGCACCTGGGGGTGTTCTCCACGGGAGATGCGGCTCAGAGCGGCCAGCGGCTCACCCTGGCTTCCGGTCATCAGCAGCAGGGTTTCACGATCGGGGAGGTCGCGGATCTGCTTGATCGGCACGAACAGATCGTCGGGGCAGCGCATGTAGCCGAGTTCGCGGGCCTTGGCGATCACATTGAGCATGGAGCGACCCAACAGGCCCACCTTGCGGCCGTTCTTCATGGCCAGCTCCAAGATCATCGCCACGCGATGAATCGAGCTGGCGAAAGTGGTGATGATCACCCGGCCTTCAGACTGGGAAATGTGGTGATCGAGCTTCGGGAAAACCGAGCGCTCGGGCGGCGCGAATCCAGGTAACTCCGCGTTGGTGGAGTCACTGAATAGGCAGAGCACGCCTTGCTCACCGTAATGAGCCATGCGTTGAATGTCGAAAGTTTCGCCATCGACGGGAGTGTGGTCGAACTTGAAGTCACCGGTGAACACGATCACACCCACAGGCGTGGTGATGGCCAGCGAGAAGCTGTCGGCCATCGAGTGAGTGTTGCGGATGAACTCCACCTTGAAGTGCTGACCCACATGCACCACTTCGCGCGGACCCACGGTCTGGATGGTGGTGCGGTCGGTGACACCGGCTTCCTCCATTTTGCCCTGAAGCAGCGACATCGCCAGCCGTGGGCCGTAGATGATAGGGATATTGAAGTTCTTGAGGTGGTGGGGGATACCGCCGATATGATCTTCGTGGCCGTGAGTGACCACCATGCCGCGCATCCGCTTCTGATTCTCGCGCAGATAGCTGGTGTCAGGCATGACCACATTGACGCCATGCATGCCATCGCTCGGGAATGCAAGGCCAGCATCGACCAGCATCAGGTCGTCGCCGTACTCGAACACACAGGTGTTCTTGCCGATTTCATGCAAACCACCCAGGGGAATCACCCTCAGGCAGGGCTGTTTCACTTGAGCTGAATGACCTTGACCGTTTGAACTTGTCATGAATGGGGAACCAGATAAATCGTGCGTAGAAGGGTGTTGTGCCTTGACTGGAAGCAAGCCTTGGCGTCAGGTGGGACGCAGGGCAGCCAGAACCGAATGCAATCGTTGTCTCAAGTCAGATTCAGCGGAGAGCAGGGGTAAACGCGGGGCACCAACGGGCCAGCCGGCGATCTCAAGGGCGGCTTTGACCGGCACGGGATTGGTGGTGCAGAACAGGGCTTTGAACAGTGGCAACAGTTGCTCGTGCAGGGCCAAGGCGGCGGCGTTCTCGCCCGCCAGAAAGGCCTGAACCATGGCGCGGATGGCGGGGCCGACCAGATGACTGGCAACGCTCACCACACCGACCGCCCCAACGGAGAGCATCGGCAGGGTGAGGGCATCGTCGCCGCTGTAGATGGCGAGGCGCTCCCCGCAGAGGGCTCGCAGCTGACTCACCTCCTCAGTGGTGCCGCTGGCAGCCTTGAAGCTGGTCACATTCGGGCAGTCAAGCAGCCTGGCGACGGTTTCCGGGGCCAGGCTGCAACCGGTGCGGCCGGGGATGTTGTAGAGCATCAACGGCAACTCGGGCGCGGCCGCCGCCACCGCCCGGAAGTGGGCTTCCAGCCCTTTCTGGGGGGGCTTGTTGTAATAGGGCACCACCACCAAGGCGCCATCGGCCCCGAGGGCGGCCGCCTCCCGGGTGGCCTCGACCGCCTCGGCGGTGCAGTTGCTGCCGCTGCCGACCAGCAGGCTCGCCCGGCCAGCCACGGCTTCCTTGACGGCGGCGAACAACTGATGCTGTTCCTGCCAGCTCAGGGTGGGGGATTCGCCGGTGGTGCCGCAGAGCACCAAGCCATCGGAACCATGATCCACCAGATACTCAGCGAGACGGGCCGCCAGCGCCAGATCCACCGCCCCATCGGCGCCAAACGGCGTGACCATGGCGGTGAGCACCCGGCCAAAGGGAGCACGCGCGCAGGCGGCGGTGGACTGATCGGCGCTCAAGCCGCACCTCCCTGAGCCTGAGGCATTCCGGCGATCAGCAGTTCGGCGATCTGGATGGCATTGAGAGCAGCCCCTTTACGGATCTGATCACCGCAGAGCCAGAGCTCCAGCGCATTCGGATCACTGAGATCCTGGCGAATTCGGCCGACCGCCACCGGATCGCGGCCCGTGACATCAGTAGGCATCGGAAAGCGATTGGTGTCGAAGTTCTCGATCAGCTCCACCCCGGCCGCCTTGGCCAGCAGCTCCCTGGCCTCCTCGACCGGGAACGGCTCCTCAAACTCGATGTTCACGGCCTCGGAATGGGCGCGCAGCACCGGCACCCGCACACAGGTGGCAGAAAGGCGCAGATCCGGGAGGGCCATGATCTTGCGGGTCTCGTTGATCATCTTCAGTTCCTCCTCGCAATAGCCGCTGGCCTGCATCGGCGAATTGTGCAGAAACAGGTTGAAAGCCAGCGAATGGGGCAGCACCGCACTGACGGGCTCACCGCCATCGAGCACTGTGCGGCTGAGCTGGCGCAGTTCCTCCATCGCCCGGGCGCCGGCGCCGCTGGCGGATTGATAAGTGCTCAGCACCACACGCCGGATCGGGCGCCGCGCCGCCAGCGGAGCCAGGGCGACCGTCAGCAGAATCGTGGTGCAGTTGGGGTTGGAGATAATGCCCTGATGGGCGAAGGCGGCCTCGGGATTCACCTCGGGCACCACCAATGGCACCGCCGGATCGAGCCGGAAGGCACTGGAGTTGTCGATCACAACGGCACCGGCGGCCGTGGCCCGGGGAGCCCACTGGCGCGACACGGAACCGCCGGCCGAGGCCAGGACCAGATCCAAGCCGTCAAAGCAGCGCTCCTCGACCGGCTGAAGCGTGAGGCTCTCGCCGCGCCAGCTCAGGGACCCGCCGGCGGAGCGGGGCGAGGCCAGCACCGTGAGCTCGCTGACGGGAAAGGAACGCTCCTCCAGCAGCTGCAGCAACTCCTGACCCACTGCCCCTGTAGCTCCGAGCACGGCCACCTTCAGCGGTCGGCTGGGCAGACCACCGCTACGAACAGAGGAGAGAACGGGGGAGGGGATTGCGGAAAAGGCGGTCAACGGAAGGGGCGGAATGAAAACAGGACTGTCGCGAATCGAAGCTGCAGGGAACGAAGAGGGCTGCGCTCGGGTCCGATACTTGATGAGGGGAGCAATGGACGGAACCGGACTGTTGCGGATTTGATGCTCTGATGCCGGTGCCGGGAAGCTCACCGGAACGACGGATCGGCCCTATGCCGCTACTGCCGGAGTCGGAATTATGTCTCACGCTTGCGTCCTTCCGACAATACGCGCTTAGGGCGTTCCTGGTTGGCCGGTCCCTTCACTTTCTAGGATCGGGAGCTGCCCTGCCCGATTGGCCCCGTTCATGAGTCCTGCCGCCGCCAGCTCCAAAGCCGCCCAGACCCCGACCGCCTCGAGCGAGGCCAGTCAGGGCAGCGCCTCGCTGCAGGTCAGCACCAGCCCCCGCCCGGGCAGCCGGCTGGCGGTGGAGATCGAGGTGCCGGGGGGCCGCAGCCAGGCCAGCTACGACGCGGCCTTCGCCAAACTCAGCCGCAGCGTCAAGCTGCCCGGCTTCCGCAAGGGCAAGGTTCCTCGCCCCGTGCTGCTGCAGCAGATCGGTCCCCTGCGCATCCGGGCCACCGCCCTTGAAGAGCTGGTGGACAGCATCTTCCGCGAAGCCGTGGGCCAGGAAAAGATCGAGGCGATCGGCCAGCCCCAGCTGAGCGAGGACTTTGAAATCGTGCTGGCGCGCTTCGAGCCGGGCAACCCGCTGAGCCTCACCCTGGAACTGGATGTGGAACCCACCCCCAGCCTCAAAGTCACCAAGGGCCTGAAAGCCGAGGCCGAAGCGATCAGCTACGACCCCGCCCGGATCGATGAGCTGCTGGACCAGTCCCGGAGCCAGCTGGCGACCCTGGTGCCGGTGGAGGGCCGGGCCGCCGCCAGCGGCGATGTGGCCGAAGTGAGCTTCAGCGGCACCTACAGCGACACCGGCGAGGCGATCGAAGGCGGCAGCTCCGAGGGCATGGAGGTGGAATTGGAGGAGGGCCGCATGATCCCCGGCTTCATCGAAGGGATCATCAGCATGAAGCCGGGCGAGAGCCGCACGGTGGCCTGCAGCTTCCCCGAGTCCTATCCCCAGGCCGATGCGGCCGGCCGCAAGGCGGAGTTCGTCATCGGCCTGATCGAACTGAAAACCAAGGAGCTGCCGCCCCTGGATGACGCCTTCGCCCAGCAGGCCAGCGACAAAGGCGGCCTGGCCGAACTTCGGGCCGATCTCGAAGCCCGCCTGAAGGAGGACGCCGAGAAGCGCCACCGGGCCAACCGCCACGACGCCCTGCTGCAGGCGCTGGTGGAACAGCTGGAGGTGGAGCTGCCCGAAACGCTGATCCAGGTGGAAATCCGCAACCTGATCGAGCAGACCGCCGGCCAGATCGCCCAGCAGGGCATGGATGTCAAGAAACTGTTCACCCCGGATCTGGTGCGCAGCCTGGTGGACACCTCCCGTCCCGAGGCGGAGCAGCGGCTGCGGCGCAAACTGGCCCTGCGGGCGCTTGCCACAGCCGAAGCGATCACGGTGGCCGAAGCGGACATCGAGGCCAAGGTCAAGGAGGTGAGCCGCGGCCTCAGCGACACCAGCACAATCGATCCCCAGCGGCTGGTCCAGGCCGTTGCCGACGATCTGCTCAACGAGCGCCTGCTGGAGTGGCTCGAAGCCCACAGCACCGTCACCGAGAAGGCCCCCGCCAGCGCCGCTGACGAGGCGTCCGGCGCCGCAGCCGACGACGACACGGAAGCGGACGAAAGCACGACCGGACAACCGAAGGCCAGGGAAACTGCCGGCGCCTAGGACTGAGCCCATAGATTGTTTTGACATCCCAGGCCTGAGAACGTCCGCGTGATCGACGCCCAACCCAACGCGATTCCCTCCCCCGCTGGCCTGCGACGCCATCCGGTGCACAGCCACTGGAGCGGACCGCAGCCCTGGAACGCCATGAGCGCACCACCGCCCAGCGCCGCCCCCGGCATCCTGCCGACGGTGGTCGAACAGTCCGGTCGGGGAGACCGGGCCTTCGACATCTATTCCCGGCTGCTGCGGGAGCGGATCATCTTCTTGGGCACCGGCATCGACGACCAGGTGGCCGATTCACTGGTGGCCCAGCTGCTGTTCCTCGAGGCTGAGGATCCGGAGAAGGACATCCAGATCTATGTGAACTCCCCCGGCGGCTCCGTGACCGCCGGCCTGGCCATCTACGACACCATGCAGCAGGTCGCCCCGGACGTGGTCACCATCTGTTATGGGCTGGCGGCCAGCATGGGGGCCTTCCTGCTCTCGGGTGGCGCCAAGGGCAAGCGGCTGGCTCTGCCCAATGCCCGGATCATGATCCACCAGCCCCTCGGTGGCGCCCAGGGCCAGGCGGTCGACATTGAAATTCAGGCCCGCGAGATCCTGTTCCTCAAGGACACCCTCAATGGCCTGATGGCCGAACACACTGGCCAGCCGCTGGAAAAAATCGCCGAGGACACCGACCGCGACTACTTCCTTTCTCCGGCAGAAGCGGTTGAATACGGATTGATTGATCGGGTCGTCAACGACAACGGCCTCCCGGCTGTGGCGTGACAACCCTCCCAAGGGGACATCATCCCCGGGGCTGATCCATCCCCTTGAGATCCTTAAGGAGAGCAAACACCACCGCGTTCAGGGCGATCCTTGAAAACGGTGTTAGCCCTGACCGCTCCCTCGCCGCCCCACCCGTCGCCGATGGCTAAGTTCGACGCCCACCTGAAATGTTCCTTCTGCGGCAAGTCGCAGGAGCAGGTCCGCAAGCTGATCGCCGGACCAGGCGTCTACATCTGCGACGAGTGCATCGATCTCTGCAACGAAATCCTCGACGAGGAGCTGGTAGATGGGCACGGCCACGGCACTCGCCCCAGCCCCGAGACCAGCCGCAAAGCCCAACCCAAGAAAACCTCCAAACCAGCCCCCACCCTGGCTCAGGTTCCCAAACCTCAGGACATCAAGAGTTTCTTGGACCAGCAGGTGGTGGGCCAGGACGAAGCCAAGAAAGTGCTAGCGGTGGCGGTCTACAACCACTACAAGCGCCTGGCCTGGCAGGGCGATGGCAAGGGGGAGACCGACCAGACAGCCACCAAGCTGCACAAATCGAACATCCTGCTGATCGGGCCCACCGGCTGCGGCAAAACGCTGCTGGCCCAGTCCCTGGCCGAGATGCTGGACGTGCCTTTTGCCGTGGCCGACGCCACCACGCTCACCGAAGCGGGCTATGTCGGCGAAGACGTGGAGAACATTCTGCTGAGGCTGCTGCAGAAAGCCGACCTGGATGTGGAACAGGCCCAGCGGGGCATCATCTACATCGATGAAATTGACAAGATTGCCCGCAAGAGCGAAAACCCTTCGATCACCCGCGATGTCTCCGGAGAGGGGGTGCAGCAGGCCCTGCTGAAGATGTTGGAAGGCACGGTTGCCAACGTGCCACCCCAGGGGGGACGCAAGCACCCCTACCAGGACTGCATCCAGATCGATACCAGCCAGATCCTGTTCATTTGCGGCGGCGCCTTCGTGGGCCTCGATGACATCATTCAGAAACGCATGGGCCGCAATGCGAT
>JAPLID010000094.1 GCA_026389285.1 Cyanobacteriota bacterium | reverse complement strand
CCGGAGTCAGCTGCTGGATCGCGCTTCCGGCCCCTCGCCCAACCAGGTGTGGACGCTCCTGAGTGATGGCGTGCGCCTCGCCGTCTCTTCCCTGGCCTTTGCCCTCGCCTTCGCGGCCGGTGCCCAGCGCCGGCTCAGTCCTGAGCCGCTGCTGTTGGAATGGTCGCGGGCATTCGGGCGTTGGAAACGCTTACTCCCCCTGAAGCTGGGTCGTCGCCAGAAGCACTCCACCAACAATCCGGGCCGTTATCTCAGGGAGATTGAATCCAGAGATCCCTGATGCTCCTGGCAGGCGGGGCTGTTTGCCGCGGCCGCGCCGGATCACCCCTGGGCTGGCGCGGGCCTTCCCCCCAGCAGCTCTGGGTGATCCTTCAGGACGCCGTGCGCTTGCCGCTCTCGGCCCTGGCTTTTGCTGTCGCCTACGCCGCCGCCGGCCAGCGCCGCCGGGATGATGTCTCTTTGTTGCTGACCTTGAGAGAAGTTGCTGACCTTGCGAGAAATCCGGCTGAGGCTTGGTCGGGGGCGTTCTTCGCCTTGGCGGGGTTGGTGGGGTCACTGCACCATCGTTGTGGCTGAGCCTTGGCGAGCTTGGAGTCAGCGAGACGATGGCCCAGTGGGGCCATAGGCCGGGGAACCCAACGGTCTGGTTAAACTAAGTCCACTTTGCCACCGCTCCCGTGCGCCAGGTCAACCTGCACGAAGCCAAGACCCACCTCTCCCGGCTGGTGGCGGAGGCTGTGGCGGGCGAAGGATTTGTGATCTGCAAGGCGGGCAAGCCGCTGGTGCAGGTCACCCGGCTGGCCGGCGCCGAGGACGCATCCACCCCCCCCCGGCGCCGCCTGGGTCTGCTGGCGGGTCAGTGCTCGGTGCCCGACGACTTCGACCAGATCGCCGCCGAGGAGATCGCCGATCTGTTCGAGGGCTTGTCGGCTTCTGCCCCCAGCTCCGGCGGGCTGTGAAGCTCCTGCTTGACACTCACCTCCTGGTCTGGGCCATGGGCGAACCGGCCCGCCTTGGGCCGGCCCTGCGGGAGCTGCTGGAGGATCCGCAGCACACCCTGTGCTTCAGCGTGGCTTCCCTCTGGGAGCTGGTGATCAAGGCGGCCCTGGGGCGCGAGGGGTTTCAGGTGCAACCGTCGCTGTTGCGGCGCACGCTGCTGGATGGCGGCTTCGTGGAGCTGCCGATCGAGGCCGCCCATGTGCTGGCGGTGGCCCAGCTGCCGCCGTTGCACCGCGATCCTTTTGATCGCCTGCTGCTGGCCCAAGCGGAGCGCGAAGGCTTGTTGTTGCTTACGGCCGATGGGCTGCTGGCCCGCTATCCCGGCCCGTTGCGCCATCAGGGCAGCTTCTGAAGCTGGGGCGGGGCGGTGTTTAAGGGTCAATGAGCAATCACTCCACAGGCCAGAGCGGCACCACCTGGCTGCGGCGAATGGTGCTGGAAATCGGCGGGCAGGGAGTTCACGCAGATCACCACCTCGCAGTCGAGAGGCAGCACCGTGATCACGTCCGCAGCCGCGGCTCGGCGCAACCAGTGTTCGAAGGGCCGATCCAGCTGCAGGCGCCCCTTGGCTTGCAGCAGCTGCGCTTCCCACAGGCTGATCGCCGCCAGCCGCAGCTGGCGGGCCTGGGCTGCCTGATCGATGGCCTGCCGTTCCCGGCTTGGCAATTGAGGCGAACCGAGCAGCCACCACAGCCAGAGGTGGGTGTCGAGCAGAACGGTCACTGCAGGGCTTCAAAATCAGCCGCCGGCAGTACCGATTCCTCTGGGGATGCCAGCAGGGACCCACTGCCGTGCAGCTGTTCCCAGGGGCTGGCGTCCTGTTCGGCTGGGCCCGGGGGGGGCGACAGTCGGGCCACGGCCTTGCCATGTCGGCGGATGGTGATCGGCTCGCCACCGGCCTCCATTTGCCGGATCAGCTCCAGACACTGGGCGCGGAAGGTCGTGACCGAAATGTCCATTTTTCGATCTTAATGCCCATTTTCAAGGAGTCGGTTTTCGGGGATGCGTTCTCCCTGGTCTTTTGGCAGCCCGCCCCGCCCGCTCACGCCTCAGCTGAAGTGTCTGTAGCCGCTGGTTGTTGCGCGCCCCCCATCGCCCGCGCTCCAGGGAGCCCCATCCGCCCAGCCCAGAGCCCCCGCCTCCCCCGCCACCAGCTCGCCGATTGCCGTCGTGCCCGGCAGGGCCGCGATCAGGGCCTCGGCCCAGGTGGGTTCCAGGGCCAGCACCAGCTCGAAGTCCTCGCCGCCCGCCAGGCACCAGGCCTCGGCTTCGGCCAGGCTCGCCATGGCTGGATCGAGGGGTAGGCAGGCGCGATCGAGCCTGGCCGAGCAACCGCTGCTGGCCGCAATCGCGGCGACGGCCGCCGCCAGCCCATCGCTGCTGTCGCAGCCCCCCACCCGCCAGGGCGCCGCCGCCGGGCGGCAGGCAATCAGGGCTCGCACCGCATCGAAGCGGGGCACAGGCCGCTGGTGGGCGCCGATCGCCCGTTGCACCAGGGTTGGATCCATGGCCATGGCTGCGATTTCGCCCTGCAGCAGGGCCAGCCCCAGGCGGCTCAGCCCGTGGGGGCCGCTGCACACCAGTAGGTCCCCGGGGCGGCCGTCAGAGCGGCGGATCGGGCCTGTGGTGGCACCTTGCGGCTGTTGGTCGGCGGCGGCTCGCTCGCTTGGGTCCAACCCGGCCAGCCGGCCGATCGCCGTGATCGCCAACATCCGCTGGCCGCCGCCGCTGCAGTCACCCCCCAGCAGCACGCCGCCGTAGGCATCTAGGGCCTCTCGCAGGCCGCCGTACACCCCTTCCACCCAGCTCCAGGGTGTGCTGGCGGGCGCCACCAGCCCCACCGTGATCCCCACCACCTCAAGGCAGCCCATCGCCGCCAGATCCGAGAGGTTGGCCGCCGCCGCCCGCCAGCCCACATCCGCCGCCGCGGTGGTGGCGTCGCTGAAGTGGACGCCCTCCACCAGCACATCGGTGTTGACCACCAGCGCTGGGCCGTATCCGCCCCCGGACAGGTTCAGCAGGGCTGCGTCATCGGCGAACTGGCCTGGCGGCGCGAAGGCCCCCAGCCGGCGGATCAGTTCCCACTCGCCGAGATCGGCCAGGGTTTCGGGGCGCGTCCGCGGTTGGAGGTCCACCGCCCTCAGCCGTGGGGCTGAAGGTTCTCGGCCCCGTCGATCAGGGTCGCCTGGACGATGCCGTCATCGGCGGTGAGCTCCTGCAGCACATCGAAGCCATCGACCACATACCCGAAGGCGGCGTAGCGGCCGTCGATCAGGTTGAGGCCGGCGGGCGTCAGTTCGGGCTCAAACAGGAACAGGAAGTACTGCGACGAACCGTCACCCAGCTCCTCATCGGAATGGGCCCAGCCCAGGGTGCCCTTGGCGTTGAACGGCAGCACCGGCTCCGCTTTGAACAGGCCCAGCTCCTCGAAGGTCTGGTTGTAGAAGGGCAGACTCTGACCCGGCACCATGATCTCCAGCGGCACGTGGCGTTCCGCCTTGGTCTGGGGATCGATGTAACCGTCGGCATCGCCGGCTGGATCACCGGTCTGGAGCACGTAGAAGTCTTCGGCCCGGATGAAGGGCAGCTTGTCGTAGAAGCCCTTCTGCACCAGATCCACGAAGGCGCCGGCCGTCAGCGGTGAGTTGTAGCCATCCACCACGGCGATCAGATCGCCTTTGGTGGTGGTCAGCCGCACGCTGGCCCGGCCCAGCAGCCTCGGCAGAGCGTCGTATTCCGTCGGGATCGTGAACGGGAACGACCCCACCAGCAGCGCTTCGGCGTCGCCGATGCTGTCGAGGGCGACGCGGCGGGCGTCGAGGAAGGCGTCGCGTTCCTGGCCATCGGCCGCTGAAACCAGCGTCTCGAACTGGCTCACCAGCTGCTCGAACAGCGCCTCGGCCCTGGGCAGCTCGTCGCTCTGGAAGCTTGTCAGGATCGCGTTGCGGCGCACGCTGGAGGCCAGGGATGGCCAGCGCTTGGCGCGCAGATCGTCGCTGGTGGCCTCCAGCCGATGCTGGATCTCCTGGAGATCCTTCTGCTCGATCGGCAGGGCGTTGCGCAGCAGGGCCGAAGGATCGGTGACCGCATTGCCCTGGGGCAGGGCGGCTTCGGCGTCGGGAACGGCCAGCAGCAGGATCAGCAGCCCGGCCAGGCAGGCTGCGCCCAGATGGCGCCAGGCCCGGGCAAGGGACCGGACGACCTGTCCTGTGCCCAATCCTGCAATCGATGCTGCCCTGACGAACGCTGGCCCAGTGCCCATGGTTCCACTGTCATTGAGCGGACTCTGGCACAGGCTCCCGGAACAATTGGTGGCTCGGCCCTGGGGCCTTGCCGGTAGCCAGACGTACAATCCACCGGATCCGAACCGCCGGAATGATCTCCAGCAACGATTTTCGTACCGGGACCACCATTGAGCTGGATGGCCAGGTCTGGCGGGTCGTCGAGTTTCTGCACGTCAAGCCCGGCAAGGGCTCGGCCTTCGTGCGCACCAAGCTCAAGGCCGTCCAGGGCGGCAACGTCGTCGAGAAGACCTTCCGCGCCGGCGAGACCATGGCGCAGGCCGTCCTGGAGAAGGCCACCCTGCAGCACACCTACATGGAGGTCGATGACTTCGTCTTCATGGACATGGCCTCCTACGAGGAGACCCGCCTGACGGCCAAGC
>JAPLID010000174.1 GCA_026389285.1 Cyanobacteriota bacterium | reverse complement strand
TGAGACGCTGCAGGGCCTGGCGGTCGCGGCGCAGATCGAGGCCGTGCTCCTTCAAGAAGGCGTCGGCCACCCAGTCGACAACTCGCCGGTCCCAGTCATTGCCACCCAGCTGGGTGTCGCCGCTGGTGGCCTTGACATCGAAGACGCCGTTGGCGATGCGCAGCACCGAGACATCAAAAGTGCCGCCACCGAGATCGAAGACCAGCACCTGCTTGACCGCACTGCGATCGAAGCCGTAGGCCAGGGCTGCCGCCGTCGGTTCATTAAGGATGCGTTCGACCGTGATGCCCGCCAGCCGGCCGGCGTCGCGGGTGGCCTGGCGCTGGGCATCATCGAAGTAGGCCGGCACGGTGATGACCGCCGCCTCCACCGGTTCACCCAGGTAGGTAGCGGCGTCATCGACCAACTTGCGCAGGATGCTGGCCACCAGCTCCTCCGGCGCGTACTCGCGCTCGGTAAGCGGGCAGACCACCCGCACGTTGCCCTGCTCGTTGGCCCGCACCGTGAAGGGCACGCCGAGGCTGCTTTCCTCCAGCTCATCCCAGCGGCGGCCGACGAAGCGCTTGAGGTTGGCGAAGGTGTTGCGCGGGTTGAGCACCAGCTGACGGCGGGCCAGTTGGCCCACCAGCAGCTCCTTTTCACGGCTGAAGCCCACCACGGAGGGCGTGGTGCGTCCGCCCTCGGCATTGGCAATGACCTGGGGCCTGCCGCCTTCGAGCACGGCCACCACCGAATTGGTGGTGCCCAGGTCGATGCCAACGATGCGCCCCATGAAAACCTGCCTGGAATCCCAAGGTACCGGGACCAGCCAGAAGCAAGTCAGATCCGGATGTTAATCCGAGCTTAATCGGTCAGCCGCCATAGCCTCCTAATAATGAATACAGGGATTTTTAGTCCTTGGCAGCATCCCCCAACGCCCTCCAGCCCCTACTGGAAGTGCCCTAGGGCGGATCTCGTTCTTCACCGTCGTTACCTCTCAAGTGCCCGCTCAAGCCAGTTCCCCCATGACCAGCGATCACGGGCTCCGAGCTGATGCCCTTTACACCCTCAGGGTGAGACCCCGCAGCGAAAAACTTCTTGACATCGGCTTCCGCCAGCTGACCCTGGCCCTCGCCTCGTTGGTGGCGATTGTGCTGCTGGCGATCCTGGTCACCGTGTTTCAAGGCTCCCGGGAGGCGATGGCCAGCTTTGGCCTCAGCTTCCTCACCACCTCGGCCTGGGATCCGGTTAATGAGCAGTACGGGGCCTTTGTGGCCATCTACGGCACCCTTGTCACTTCAATCCTCTCCTTGGTGATTGCCGTTCCCCTCGGTGTGGGAACAGCGATTTTTATCACTGAAGATCTGATTCCAAGTGGTTTGCGGGAACTGATCGGCCTGATGGTGGAGCTTCTCGCCGCCATTCCTTCAGTGGTGCTCGGCCTGTGGGCGATCTTCGTGATGGAACCGGCCATCCGCCCAGCCCTCGAACTTCTGCACACCCTGCTGGGCTGGACCCCCTTCTTCGACACCACACCCCAGGGCCCCGGGATGGCACCGGCCATCTTGATCCTGGTGGTGATGGTGCTGCCGATCATCACGGCCATTTCCCGCGATGCCCTCAACCAGGTGCCAATCGAGCTGCGCCAAGGTGCCTACGGGGTCGGCACCACCCGCTGGGGGGCGATCTTCGCCGTGATCCTGCCGGCGGCCATCTCCTCGATCATCGGCGGCGTGATGTTGGCCCTGGGCCGGGCGATGGGCGAAACCATGGCCGTAACCATGATCATCGGCAATTCGCTCAACTTCAATCTCTCCTTACTGGCTCCCGGCAATACGATCGCCTCGATGCTCGCCAACCAGTTCGGTGAGGCCGATGGCATCCAGGTATCGGCGTTGATGTATGCGGCCCTGATCCTGATGCTGCTCACCTTTATCGTCAATGTATTAGCCCAATGGGTCGTTCGGCGGCTCAGCCTCAAATACTGATTTTCGCCATCATGACGTCCTCTACCACCAAACCGGCCAGCAGCAACAGCGCCCTCTTTGATCGCAGGCCGCTCCATTTCGATTCAAAGCTGCCGCGCAATCGCCTGAACGGCTTGTTCACCTTCATCTCCGGCCTGTTCGCCACCCTGGCGGTGCTGCCTCTGGTACTTGTGCTCGTCTACGTGCTGGTTCAGGGTGCCCGATTGATCAGCCTGCGGCTCTTCACCGAACTCCCCCCCGCTCCGGGCCTGGAAGGGGGCGGTATCGGCAACGCCATGCTCGGTACCGTGGTGGTCACTCTGATTGCCTCCTTGATCGCCATCCCGGTGGGAGTGGCGGGCGGCATCTATCTCTCGGAATATGCGGGCAAGAGCTGGTTTGGCCAGGTGGTGAGTTTCGGCAACGACGTTCTTGCCGGCGTTCCCTCCATCATCAGTGGCGTTTTTGTCTACGGCCTCATCGTTGCCAGTCGCATCTTCTTTGGCCAAAGCTACAGCGCCATGGCCGGTGGTATCGCCCTGTCTTTGTTGATGCTGCCAACCATCATCAAGACCACCAATGAGGGACTGAAACTGGTTCCCAATGACCTGAGGCTCGGGGCCTATGGAGTGGGTGCCTCTCGCTTCGTCACCATCAGCCAGGTGGTGCTTCCGGCGGCGCTCACGCCGATCTCCACCGGAGCCGTGCTCGCCATTGCCCGGGCAGCCGGTGAAACAGCGCCACTGATCTTCACAGCCCTGTTTTCAGCTTTCTGGCCCGAGGGAATCTTCAACCCCATCGCCACGATGTCGGTGTTGATCTTCAACTTCGCGATCATGCCCTACCAGGCTCAGAATGAGCTGGCCTGGGCCGCCTCCTTCGTACTGGTGATGATGATTCTGGCAGCCAATCTTCTGGCACGCTGGCTCAGTCGGCTCTCCAAGGCCTAATTCCCTGACTTTTGGTAACGCAGCCAGGCCCATCGGCTCGTCACCATTCATCACCCCGGTCAAACCAAACCTCCCCCCCCTTTCACCCTCTAAATCTCTGCCGTCATGACCAGCAGCCACCGCCCACAGAGCAGCACCAACGGGAAACAAAGCACAGAAGACGTCTGCATGTCCCTGCAGAATGTCTCGATTTCCTATGGAAATTTTGAGGCTGTCAAAAATGTGTTCATCGACATTCCCGATGGAAGGGTCACCGCCTTCATCGGCCCCTCCGGTTGCGGCAAGTCCACGGTGCTGCGGGCGCTGAACCGGATGAACGACCTGATCCCCGGCTGCCATCTCAAGGGTCAGGTGTTGTTTGACGGCCAGGATCTCTACAATCCCCGGGTGGACCCAGTGGAAGTCCGCCGCCGGATTGGCATGGTGTTCCAGAAGCCCAATCCCTTCCCGAAAACCATCTACGAAAACATCGCCTTCGGCGCCCGCATCAACGGCTATAGCGGCGACATGGACGAGCTGGTGGAACGCTCCCTGCGCAAGGCAGCCGTCTGGGATGAATGCAAGGACAAGCTACAAAAGAGCGGTCTGGCCCTCTCCGGTGGCCAACAGCAACGCCTCTGCATCGCCCGGGCCATTGCCACCGAGCCTGAAGTGATCCTGATGGACGAACCCTGCTCAGCGCTCGATCCGATCTCCACCTTGAAGGTTGAGGAAACAATGCACGAACTCAAGCGCAGTTATACGATCATCATCGTCACCCACAACATGCAGCAGGCCGTCCGTGTCGCCGACAAGACCGCCTTCTTCAATGCCGAAGCCGTTGAGGGCGGTTCCGGCAAGGTGGGCTACCTTGTGGAGTTCAGCGACACCGAGAATATCTTCAACGCCCCGGCTCAGCAAGCCACCCAGGATTACGTCAGCGGCCGCTTCGGCTGATCCAAAACCCGGTGCCGTGCCGGGGTGCCAATCTTGATTCTGAAGTTCTGAGATTCAGCAAAACGTTGCACTGGCAACAGGTCATTACTTCATCCTGTACCAGGGGGCTTCTCCCCCCTGAAGCCAGGCCCTGAGCGCTGGTGGGCTTGTGGGCGTCAAGCCTTCCCGAAACAAGCGCTTCATTGGCACGATTCCTTCACTATCCAACTACAATCGGCAATCGCCTGATGGGGATGGCCCCGAAGTAACTCCGCCGCAGGAGCGAACTCCATAGGAAAAGCTCACAAAAAAGCCGGTCGATGTGACCGGCTTGATCTAACGGAGAGGGAGGGATTCGAACCCTCGATAAAGTTGCCCCTATACAGCATTTCCAGTGCTGCGCCTTCGACCGCTCGGCCACCTCTCCAGGGACAGGCGGGGCAGATGTCAATGTAGCAGGAGGGCCTACGCCAAGCTTTCTCTTCGTTCCCGGTCCGCCACTTCATGCCACGCAGCCATCCGATCACGATCCACTGGCGCCAGCAGAACCGGGTGATCCGGCTGGAGGTGCCGGAAGGCGAATACATCCTGCGTAGCTTTGAGCAACAGGGGGAGCCACTCCCCTTCAGCTGCCGCAATGGCTGTTGCACCGCCTGTGCAGTGCGGGTACTGGCCGGCGACATCGATCAGCGTGAGGCCCTCGGACTCTCACGGGAGCTGCGCAGTCGTGGCTACGGCCTGCTGTGTGTGGCCCGGGCCACCGGAGCGCTCGAAGTCGAGACCCAGGACGAAGACGAGGTCTACGACCTGCAGTTCGGCCGCCATTTCGGCCGCGGCAAAGTGCGTCCCGGTCTGCCCCTTGACGAAGAATGAAGGATCTCTGCCTCTCCGCAGCGGCCCTGGCCGGCAGCGGCCTCAGCCAGACCGAACTGATCGACCTGAGCGCCGTGGCCCGGCAAGCCGCTGAGGCCGGAGGCGCCGTATTGCGCAAGCACTATGGCCAGCTGGAGCGGATTCGCGAGAAGGGACGAGCCGGTGATCTGGTCACCGAAGCCGATGAGGCCGCCGAACTGGCCGTGCTGAAGGTGCTGGAAACAGCGACGCCGGGTCTGGGGATCCTGGCCGAGGAAAGTGGTCGCAGGCCTGGCACAGGTGATCTGGAATGGTGCGTCGACCCCCTTGATGGGACCACCAACTACGCCCACGGCTTCCCCTTTTTCGCCACTTCGGTCGGTCTCACCTGGCGGGGCCTGCCCCTGCTCGGTGCCCTGGCCGTGCCGGCAATGGAGCAACTGTTCTGGGCTGCTGCCGGCCAGGGGGCCTGGTGCAACGACAGTCCCCTGGCGGTGAGCGACTGCGGGCGCCTGGGAGATTCGCTGCTGGCCACAGGTTTTGCCTACGACCGCTGCAGCCGCCTGGACAACAACTACGCCGAGTTCGCCTGGTTCACCCACCGCAGCCGCGGGGTGCGGCGGGCCGGTGCAGCCGCCGTCGACCTGGCCTATGTGGCTGCCGGCCGGCTCGATGGCTACTGGGAGCGGGGCCTGTCCCCCTGGGACCTGGCCGTCGGCATCGTGCTGGTGGAGGAGGCGGGCGGCATCGTCAGCGATTACGCCGGGCAGCCACTGAACCCCAGAGACGGGCGGTTGATCGCCTGCGCTCCGGGGCTGCATCCGGCCCTGATCGACGGTCTGGGGGCTTGCAGTCCCCTGAGCGGCGCCAGCTACGGGGCTGACCAGCTCGATCAGGTCGCCGACCGCCTGAACGGCGCTCCATAGGATCAGCACCAATCCCCATTCCCCTTCCGGACAGCCCTGCCCCCATGGCTCTGCAACCCGCCGCCGGTGTACGCGATCTCAATCCCGGCGAGGTCGCCCGCAACCGCCGTCTCTGCGAGCTGCTGGCCCAGGTCTATCGGCTCTGGGGCTATCAGGAAGTCGATCCGCCGGTGATTGAACGCCAGGACACCCTGGCGGCCGGCGGCGCCATCGCCGAACGCGACGTGGTGCGTCTGGCCTCGGATGACCCCCTGGGGCTGCGGCCCGAGCTGACGGCCTCGATCGCCCGGGCGGCCTGCACCCGGCTGGCGGATCAGCCCCGGCCGCTGCGGCTGTGGGCCTGTGGCTCGACGTTCCGCACCAGCTTTGGGGACACCGGATCTCCGCGCATCAGTGAGTCGTTGCAGAGCGGCGTGGAGCTTCTGGGCGAAGCGGCGGCCGCCGCTGATAGCGAACTGCTGCACCTGCTGCTCAGCGCCACCGCCACCCTGGGTCTGCAGGCCCGCCATCAACCCACCCTGCTGATCGGCCACCACGGCCTGCTGGATGCCCTGCTGGCCGAAGTGCCCGGCAGTCAGCGCCTGGCGGTCCGCAAGGCGCTGACTGCCTTCGATCGCCTGGCCCTGGAGGCCCTGGAGCTGCCGGCGGAGCAACGGCGGCGGCTTAGCAGGCTGTTGGGCCTGCGGGGCGACCCCCAGAAGGTGCTGGCCAGTCTGCGCCAGTGGCTAGGCCCAGTGGCCCTGGTGGACGACCTGGCCACCATGCTGGCCAGCGTGGCGCCCACCGCCGCCCGGCACGGTGTGCGGCTGCAGGTGGATCCCACCTTCCAGCCCCACTTCGACCTGTACGACGGTCTGGTGCTGCGCCTCGTTTGCCAGGGCAACGATGCGCCTGTGGCGATCGCCAGCGGCGGCCGCTACAACGGCCTGGTGGCGCGCTTCAGCCCCGACCCTAACCACGCCGCCGGCACCGGATTCGGCTTCGACATCGGCGCCATCCGCGAGCTGCTGGGCTCCGGCGAAGTCCCGGACAGCGCCACCACCCCCTGGCTGGTGGCGGCCGCCTCCAGCGACGCCATCGGCGCGGCCCTGGCCCGCATGGGCGAACTGCACCAGCAGGGCAGTGCCGCGGAGCTCTGCAGCCGGCCCTGTCCCTCCCAGGCGGCCGCCGATGCGGTCGCCGCCGAGCGAGGCTGCCGTGGGGCGATCTGGCTAGCTGGCTAGGCTCACCTCCCCGAACCGCTTGCTCTTCGATGGCTCACACGATCGTCACCGACGTCTGCGAAGGGGTGGCGGATTGCGTTGATGCCTGCCCCGTCGCCTGTATCCACCCCGGCCAGGGGGCCAACAGCAAGGGCACCGGCTTTTATTGGATCGACTTCGACACCTGCATCGACTGCGGTATCTGCCTGCAGGTCTGTCCGGTGAGCGGGGCGATCATGCCGGAAGAGAAGGCCTCACTGCAGCGGGCCGGTTGAGCGACGCTGCAGCCTGGTTGACTTGTCAATCAGTCCCCTGAGCAACCCTGTGCAGCGATCGGGTCAGTCCTGCAACCAGTTCAGGATGGTGATCAGGCCAGGGCCCCAACAGACCAGGCCGTGAATACCAGCTGGCCAGCCCTTGGCGCACGGCACCAGATGGAGCTCAGCGCGCAGGTCCTCGAGATTGCGCTTCAGCAGCGCTGGCATATCCAGGGCGAACAAGGCCCGGGCCGCAGCACCCATGGCCACCCCCTGATGGATCAGGTCCAGCTTGTAGCTGGCCGCACGGATGCGGCCATAGTCTTCATGGAGCTGACGGTGGGGCTTCTCAGCCACAATCCAGTGCAAAAAAAAACTCACCAGACTGATCATGGCAAAACCTGGATGGGTATATTGACCGACACTGAGGCTGAAATCGCCCAGTTCGCCTGACTGATCAAAGTTGAATCCGGTCAGCACATGGTGAAGGTCATGGGATGCGTAGGCGCGGTAATTGCCATAATCCACGGCCGATTCCAGATCATGATAAAAATCCGGCCCTGCCTAGAAGCCCGGCTTGTAATCCAGGGCCCTAAGTGGTTGGGAGATTGCGAGGAGCCGTAGGGTTCCTGATGTCTTGTCAGTCGTTCGGATTGGGACAGCAGGCTTACCAATTGCCAACTTTTTTCTCACGACTACAGCGCCTTCTCTGATGCGAACAGAGATTATGATCCGATGACAGAGCTTGATTTTGAATACGATTGATCGTCATGCTCCAGCCAACCCAGGCCCCAAGCAGCAACCGGCCTGATTTTGCCGACGGCATCAACTCTGCCATCGAAGCGGCTCTGCTCCGTGCTGCTGCCAACCAGTACCGCTACAACCTACAGCGGCATGTTTAGCGGCTAATGGAGCTGCGTGGTTTGAACCGAAAAAGATAGGGCTAGGAGGGTGTGTTGCCGATGGCGCAGACCCTGCCAGACCATCCGGTCAGCATGCGAACAGTCTGGCCAGCTCCGAGTCGCTATCTAGGAAAGCATTGTCGGGGTCGAGCTGGGCGCGAGCGGCATTCATGGCTTTAGCCCCCTCCCTAAGCCCATTGTTGACAGCTGCATGGCCGCGGTGGCAAAGCTTGCCCCAGTGGCACGTGAAGGGGATCTGTCGATCCGAAAAGCACTGTTCAATACGTTTCAAGATGAGGTCGACCTCGGTGCGTGATCCATACAGCGATAACTGGAAAGCTATATAGAGGTTGACGCCATTGATACTTGATGTTGGAGACATCCATTGATCATCACTGGAAACAAACCTGCATTTCAGGCCCGTCGGCAGTGCTTTGATGAAACTGTCATCGCGATCGGCCTCGCGGAGAAAGGCATGCACGGCTTCGCTGCCTAGCCTATTGTCCACGAAATATTCTGCCTGATGATACGTGCCAGGGTTGGGTATTTTTATTCGGCTTGCCGTTGTGTGATCGGGTAAAATATCGTAATATGGTCCTGTGAAAACAAGCGGCTCCTGCCCTGCGGAATTTTCAAGCAGAGGTGAGCCTAGAAAAGACTGTTCAAAATCAAAATCATTCTCGTCCCTGGCGACTGTTCGTATGTAGCACCTGAGGGGATGATGCTTTTTGTCTACAAGGTTTATTCTGATCATCGTTGAATAGAAGTTGTCGAGGCCGGCCAGTTGTTTAAAGGCGCCAAGCCGAAGGCTGTCGAAGGTGTCGAGATCGGGGAAGTCGTAGCAGGCCTGCTTCAGATAAAACATCGGCAGGCACCGCATTGTGATCGACGTCACCACTCCGAGAACGCCTAGATGGGTAAATTGGTGTGGGTCAATGATGCGTTGAATTTCACCCCTGGCATTCACCACCTCCATGGATATGAACTGGTTGGCCTGATTATGTCCATGGGTTGCATGGCCGGATCCATGGGTGCCAGTTCCGGACCCGCCGCCAACGGTGACCTCCGGATAGGCACTGAGATTGGCTACCGCGAGCCCTTTCTCTCGTAATTGAGTGGCTAATTGACAATATGTAATTCCAGCTTCAACCGTAACTGTGAGGCTTATCTTGTCTACATGAATGATTTGATTCATCCCGCTCATGTCGACGAACAGATGCGGAGAATTGAATTCGCGTTGTGAACCCGTTTGATCGCTTTCCCGTTCGACAAGATTCAGCTGCGGGAATTCAAAGGAAGAAAAAGCTCCGATCGCAACAATTTTACTGGGAGTCTGATGCAAGGCACGCCAATGTCTGAGTATTTCGACAAGCTCATCGCGCGAAGACGGTCTAAAACATGCCAGGTTGTGGGGCTCTGGCAATAAACAGTCGTCTGCGTTTTTAAAAAAGACTGTTCCATTAAAGTTTGAAGCGTATTGCGAGTTTCTGGTGTTCATTGAATTTCTAGTGTCCCTGCGGGAATCATTGGTTTTCCTAAAAACTTTGCAAACATAAATCCCAACTGACTGATATTAGCATGGGAGCTGGTGCAAATGTCCAAGATTGCTTGAGGAACTATGGCTAGGAGGCTATTGCACATAGATCACCGCGCACCTTCTCCACAGACTGCTATGTATCTGCCCAGAATCAAGCAACAGCAATGATTCTAGGCGAGATCATGGGTTATGAGCAAGCCCAAGACCTTCCGCCCCTGGTTGCCTGAGCAGGCCTGGCTGCTGCCGCCCTCGCCAATCGACTGGCTACCCAAGGACCAGCTGGCGTTCTTGCTGCTGGATCTGATCGATCAGCTGGATCTCGATCCCATCCTCCAGCTCTACCGCCAGAAGGACGCCCGCGGCGAGAAGGCCTACGACTACAGGATGTAGACGAAGTCTTCCGCCAAGCGATTGGTTGTGCTGCTTCTGTACGCCTACTGCGTCGGCTTGCCGTCGTCACGAAAGATCGAGAGAGCCTGCTACGAGGACCTGCCCTTCCGGGTACTGAGCGGGAACCAGCAGCCGGGCCACACACGGATCAGTGAGTTCCGCCGCCGGCATCTGGAGCGGCTGGAGGATCTATTCTGCTTCGCAGAAGCCTAAGGGCTACGTGCAGATGTTCAGGCTCTGCCAGAAGACCGGCCTGGCGCAGATGGGGCAAGTGGCGCTGGACGGCTACGGCAAGGGCAAGCGGGGCAGTGAACTACCGGAGGAGCTGCAGCGTCGGGAAAGCCGGCTGGAGAAGATCCGCCAGGCCAAGGCTGAGCTGGAAGCAGAAGCCGCTGCGGCCCAGGCCCGTCGGCGCCAGAGGCAGCAACGCGCCGAGACCGCACGAGCGCTGGCACTGCAGAAGCTCCAGGAGACGGGAATCGATCCTGAAACGGTGGGTCTGGGGGAAGCTGAACCGATGGCCATGCCCACCCGGGGACTACCGAGTAACGCCCAGGGCAAACCGAGCCCAAAGGCCCAGCGCAACTACCGCTACGCAGGCCTGCGGCTACACCGATCCCGACAGCCACGTGATGAAGTGCGGCAATGGGTGCATCCAGGGCTACAACGCCCAAGCCGCAGTGGACAGCAAGCATCAGGTGATCGTGGCATCGATGCCTACATCTCCACAGGGCGCCAGCAGCATGGCCAGCGGCGACCGCCATCACGGGGTCCGGTCCCAAAGGATCTCGACACAAAAGGCAGAATGGCCCGCAAGCTCAGAAGCAAGAACGGCCGCAAGATCTATGCCAGGAGTAAGGCGATCGTCGAGCCGGTGTTTGGTCAGACCAAGGAAAATCGCGGCCTGCGGCACTTCCTGCTGAGGGGGCTTGAGAAGGTGAATGGAGAGTGCTCACGGATGAGCACGGGCCACAACCTGCTCAAGTTGTTCAAATTCAGCTGGGCGGTGACATATATATTGGCCCCCAGGCCCCCGGCGGCTCCCGCCGAGAGACACCAACAGATGAAGCTGCCGTACTCTCAGCGCCAACGGTGGAATCGCAGCAGGTTCGAGTCATGGCAGGGCATTCATGGCAGAGGTGCACGGATTATTTGTGCAACAGCCTCCTAGCGGGGCAACCAAAGGTTCGACCAAGACTTGCGGGCAGACAGGCCAACAGATCGGCCAACCTGACTTCCGGCAACAGAACCCGACCCCGATCCAGGCCTGGGCGTCGCGATCCTCTTGAAGGCGTTCTGCACGTCGTCACCAAAGCTCAGGGCCTGGTCAAAGATCTCGAGGAAATCCTCGTTGCCACTTCGGCTCAGGAGCCCATGCAACGGTCCAGGGCCATGGCCTGACCGGCTGAGACACCGACTTTCGCGCCCCTGGTCAGGGCCGGTCAAACCTGAGGCGCCAGCGAGCCGATGGCAGGCGAGTTCGGAGACCCACCCCTGAAGCCCCTTGGAAGACGCCGCTCTGGCTGCCTAAGTTAACGAGGTTTATTGTCTATCGCCATGCCGGTGCTGGAAGAACAGGGTCAGATTCAGATCCATACCGAAAACATCTTCCCGATCATCAAGAAGGCCGTCTACAGCGGCCATGAGGTGTTTCTGCGGGAACTGGTCAGCAACGGGGTGGACGCGATCAGCAAGCGCCGCATGGCCGCCATGGGGGGCGACTGCAGCGAAGGGACTGAGGGCCGCATCGCCATCAGCATCAACCGCGAGGCCAACACGCTCACCATTTCCGACAACGGCATCGGCATGACGGCCGATGAGGTGAAGCGCTATATCAACCAGGTGGCTTTCTCCAGCGCCGAAGATTTTTTGGAGAAATACAAGCAAGAGAGTGATGCCATCATCGGCCACTTCGGCCTGGGCTTCTACTCCAGTTTCATGGTCGCCAAGCAGGTGGAGCTGGTAACCCTCTCGGCCCGGCCCGGCAGTGAGGCGGTGCGCTGGAGCTGCGACGGCTCACCCAATTTCAGTCTCGAGGGTGCTGGCCGCAGCGAAGCCGGCACCGATGTGATCCTGCATCTGATGGAAGAGGAGCTCGAATACATCGAGCCCAGCCGCATCCGCACCCTGATCACCACCTACTGCGACTTTCTGACGGTCGAGGTGCAACTGGAAGGCGAGACGGTGAACAAGCGCGAGGCGCCCTGGCGGGCTTCACCGCGTGAGCTCACCGACAATGACTACATCGAGCTTTACCGCTACCTCTATCCTTTCCAGGGCGATCCGCTGTTGTGGGTGCATCTGAGCACTGACTACCCCTACAATCTGCAGGGGATTCTCTACTTCCCACGGCTCACTGGCCGCGCCGACTGGGAGAAGGGTGAGATCCGGCTCTACTGCAATCAGGTGTTTGTCAGCGACTCGATCAAGGAGGTGGTGCCGCGCTATTTGCTGCCCCTGCGCGGCGTCATCGACTCTCCGGACATCCCCCTTAACGTCAGCCGCAGCGCCCTGCAGACCGATCGGCGCGTGCGCTCGATCGGGGGCTTCGTGGCCAAGAAGGTCGGCGATCGCCTCAAGGAACTGCATCGCGACGAACCCCAGCGCTATGCGGAGATCTGGGAATCCCTGTCTCCGTTCATCAAGATCGGCGCCATGGAAGATGAGAAGTTCGCCGATCAGGTGGCCGATCTGGTGCTGTTTGCCACCACGGCCAGCCCAGCTGCCGCGGCCGATGAAGCGGCCTCAAAAGACAGCGCCAGTGATCCGATCCAGGTCGGTGAGCGCTGCTTCACCACCCTGGCTGGCTACCGCCAGCGACTGAGCGAGGACAGCAACAAGCGCCTCCTTTACTGCACCGATGAAGCCGGCCAGGCTGGTGCCCTGGCGCTCTGGAAAGGTCAGGGAGCCGAGGTGCTACTGGCCGACGGACTGATCGATTCGCAGTTCATCCCTTGGCTGGAGATGCGCCATGGCGATCTCAAATTCCAGCGGGTCGACGCCGAACTCGACGACAGCCTCAAGGAGCAGGAGAGCGAACTGGCCGACAGCGAGGGCAAGGATGCCAGCGAAAAACTGCGTGATCTGTTTCGCCAAGCCCTGAACAACGACAAGGTCACGATCCAGGTGCAGTCGCTTAAGGGTGATCAGGCCCCGGCTGCCCTGATTCTGTTGCCCGAACAGATGCGCCGCATCAACGACATGGGCGCCCTGATGGATCAGCGGCTGCCGGGGTTGCCGGATCATCACGTGTTGTTGGTCAACCGCCGCCATTCGCTGGTGGAGGGCCTGCTCAAGCTCTCGAGCGGGGCGGTGCTGACCACCGGAGCCGCCGAATCCCCCAGCCGCACCCTGGCGCTCGAGCTGGGACGCCATCTCTACGAGACGGCGCGTCTTGCCGTCGGCGGTCTAGAGCCGAACCAGCTGGCCGGTTTCCAGCAGCGCAGCAGCGACCTCATGGGTCGCCTGATGCAGCGATCGCTCTAAGGCAGGCTTCGGCGCGTTGCCGGGCTGGCGGCGATTGTCTAGGGTCCGGTCACCGACCCGTCGTCTCCATGCCCGGTTCCGGAGCTCGACGGCGCCCAGCGCCCGGGGCCGCCCTGGCGGGACTGATGCTGGGGCTTGTACTGATCCTGTTGCCGGCGGGTCTGCTGGCCCGCCCTGTGGCGGCTGCCACCACGGTGAGGGTGTTGATGCCCTCACCGTTTGTGGATTCCACCGCGCCTCTGGTGGCGTCCTTCAATCGCGAACACCAGGATCTGCGCATCGAGGTTGCCCGCGGCCCCCTCGACACCGAGGCGATGTCGGATCTGGCTATTGGCGGCCTGCTGCTCGGGGACACCGCCTACGACATGTTGCTGATGGATGTCAGCTGGACGGCCAAATACGTGGCCGCCGGCTGGCTGGTGCCCCTTGAAGGCCTCCTCGGCGACGACGCCCTGGAGGCGATGGTTCCCGGCGCCAGAACCGGCAATGCCTTCGGCGGCCATCTCTGGCGGATGCCCCTGACCGGTGATACCGGCCTGCTCTATTGGCGCACCGACCTGATGGCGGAACCGCCTCGCACCACCACCGAACTGGAGGCCGTGTCGCGCCGCCTGCAGGCCGAAGGCAAGGTCCGCTGGGGCTACGTCTGGCAGGGCCGTCAGTACGAGGGCCTGAGCTGCGTGATGCTGGAGATGATTCACGCCTTCGGCGGCCAGTGGTGGCAGACCGGTTCCGGCCGTGCCGGGGGGCAGACGGAACTGGATTCGCCCGGGGCGATTGCTGCGGCCGACTGGCTGGTTCATCTGGTGCGCAGCGGTGTCAGCCCCGCAGCCGTTGCCGACTTCGCCGAAAACGAGTCCCTGCAGCTGTTCGCCGCTGGTGATGCGGCCTTCCTGCGCATCTGGCCCTATGCCTGGCGCGAGATCGAGAGGGGAGGCGGGCCTGTGGTCGGCAAGGTGGGGGTGAGCACCGTCGTCTCGGCACCGGGGTTCCGCAGCGGCGGCACCCTCGGCACCTGGGGGCTCTCGCTCCTGGCCGGCAGCCCCCATCCCGAGGCAGCCGCTGAAGTGATCCGCTGGTTCACCGGCCCGGAGACCCAGAAGGCCCTGGTGCTGGATCAGGGCTACGCCCCCACCTGGGCCTCCCTCTATGAGGACCCCGAGTTGAAGCGGAAGCACCCGCTGCTGGCGGTGCAACGCCAGGCCCTGGAGCAGGGCCCGGAAGTCAGGCCGTTAACCCCTCTCTATGCCCAGCTCAGTGACCTGCTACAGCGCCAGATCAACGGGTTGATCACGGCCGAGGGATCGGCCGCAGACGCCATGGCCATGGCCCAGAGCCAGAGCGCCGTGCTGCTCGAATCTGCTGCGGGCCAAGACAGCGCATGAAAGGTTTCCCAATGAACACCAGCCTGGTCAATACGCTGCTGATGCTGCCGGCACTGCTGTTGCTGGCGATCGTATTCGCCTGGCCACTGCTGGATTCTGCCTGGCTGAGCACCCAGGCCAGCTCAGTGCTCACAGGCCTGGCACCGACGGCCAATGGCGGCGCCAACTGGCAGCGACTGCTCGGCGATGCCCGCTTCTGGCAGGACGCCGCCGGCACCCTGCGCTTCGCCGTGGTGTCGGTGGGGCTGGAGCTGGTGCTGGGGCTGGCGATGGCCCTGGTGCTGCACCGTCCAGGCCGGGGTCGGGGCTGGCTGCGGGCCCTGGCCCTGCTCCCCTGGGCCTTGCCCTCCACCGTGCTCGCCCTCGGCTGGCGCTGGATCTACAACGACCCCTATGGACCCCTCAATTCGCTGCTGAAGCTCTTTGGTGCCCCTGCCTACGGCTTTCTGACCACTCCGGCGACGACCTGGTTGTTCACGGTGCTGGCGGATGTCTGGAAGACAACTCCGTTTGTGGCGCTGCTGTTACTGGCAGGACTGCAATCAATTCCGGCGGAACTCGAGGAGAGCCTGGTGCTGGAGGGGGCCAGCCCGAGTCAGATTCTGCGCCGCCTCACCCTGCCGCTGCTGCGGCCCTGGATCAGCCTGGCCCTGATGTTCCGCCTGGCCCAGGCCCTGGGGGTGTTCGAGCTGGTCCAGGTGCTCACTCGTGGCGGCCCGGCCGGCAGCACCGAAAGCTTAGCCCTCTATGCCTATCTCAATGCCATGCGCTTCCTCGATTTCGGCTACAGCGCCACCCTGGTGGTAGCCACCTTCCTCCTGTTGCTGCTGTTAACCGCTATGGGCTGGCTGCTGCTGCGCCGCCGCCCCCTGGAGATTTCGCGATGAGAAGCCTGCTGCTGCTCTGGAGCCTGGCGCCCCTGGCCTGGCAGCTCTACACCTCCTTCGTCACGCCGGAGGCGCTGATTCAGGGCGCCGGGATGGCAGCCGGAAGCTTCTGGACGCTGGAGAACTACCGCCAGGTGTGGCTGGCCGATCCACCGATCTGGCGCTATCTGCTCAACAGCGCTGTGGTCGGTGCCGCCACCACCGCGCTGACCCTGGCTCTGGCGGTGCCCTGCGCCTATGGCCTGCAGCGCCAGGGCGGTCGCCTGCGCTGGGCCGTGACCCTGACCCTGCTGGCCACGGCGATCTTCCCGACCGTGTTGCTGTTTCTGGCCCTGCTGCAGCTGGCCCGTTCCCTTGGTCTGGCGAACAACCTGCTGGCCCTCAGCCTGCCCTATGCCGCGTTGTGCCTGCCGCTGGCGGTGCTGCTGTTGCGGGCGGCATTCGCCGACCTGCCGCCGGAGCTGGAGGATGCCGCCAGGCTCGAGGGGCTGAATCTGGCGCGGCGGCTGCAGCACGTGCTGCTGCCCCTGCTGGCCCCCAGCCTGGCGAGCACGGCGATCCTGGTCTTCCTGTTCAGCTGGAACGAATATCCGATCGCCCTGACCTGGATCAGTCGCCCTGAGTTGCAGACCCTGCCGCCGGCGATCGCCCGCATCGCCGGTTCCTCACTGTTCACCGTGCCCTACGGCGCCTTTGCGGCAGCCACCGTGCTCGGCAGCCTGCCGCTGTTGCTGATCGTGCTGATCTTCCAGCGCTCGATCGTCAGCGGCCTCACCCAGGGAGCCATCAAAGGATGATCAACGCCATGCCAGTGCCTCCAAGCCCATCGCCCGGATTGCGGATCGAGGGCCTCAGCCGCCGGCTCGGCGAGCGCACCCTGCTGGCGGACCTGAACCTGGAGGTGGGCCCTGGCGAGTGTCTGGCCCTGCTCGGACCAAGCGGCTGCGGCAAGACCACCACCCTGCGCCTGCTGGCCGGCCTCGATGCCGCCAGTGCCGGCCGGATCCTGCTGGACGGCGACGACATCTCCCGCCTGAGCGCCGGCGATCGCCGTGTGGCGATGGTGTTCCAGAGCTATGCCCTCTACCCCCACCTGAGCGTGGCCGACAACCTGGCCCTGGGGCTGCGGATCCGGGGCATGGCCGCCCGCGAGCGGGAGGAGCGGATCATGGCGGTGCTGGAGCTGCTGCAGCTGGTGGAACTGCGCCTGCGGCGCCCGGCCCAGCTCTCCGGGGGCCAGCGCCAGCGGGTCGCCCTGGCCAGAGCCCTCTTGCGCCAGCCGAGGCTGGTGCTGCTCGATGAACCGATGAGCAACCTCGACGCCCAGCTGCGCGAGGAGCTGCGGCCGGAGCTGCGCCGCCTGCTCTGCGGCGGCAGCCAGCCCGTGGTTTACGTCACCCATGACCAGCAGGAGGCCATGGGCATGGCCGATCGCATCGCCGTGCTGCGCGAAGGGCGCCTGCAGCAGATCGGCAGCGCCCGGGAGCTCTACGAAAAACCTGCCAATCGCTTCGTCGCTGCGTTCCTGGGTCGGCCGGCGATCAACCTGTTGCCGGCGGAGGGTCAGCGCCAGCTGGGCCTGAGGCCGGAACATCTGGTCCCGGTCGAGACCGGCGGCCTGGCAGCTCGGCTGCAACAGCGGGAATGGTGGGGCCATCAGCAGCTGCTCTGGCTCGAGAGCGCTCGCGGTGATTTGCGCATGCTGGTGGCGGCCGATCAGCCCCTGCCGGAAACCCTGGAGGTGAGCTGGCGGCCCGAGCATGAGCTCTGGTTCGACAGCCACAGCGGCGAGAGGCTGGCGGCGTCCTGATTTCGGCGCTGCAAGCCCTGAGGGCCGTTTGATAAGGTGCCTTCGTGGTGATAAGCCACCCTCCGTAGTTATCCAGCTGATCCCATGTCCCGCGTCTGCCAGCTCACCGGAAAGCGCGCCAACAACGGCATGGCCGTCAGCCACTCCCACGTGCGCACCAAGAAGCTGCAACAGGTCAACCTGCAGGAGCGTCGCCTGTGGTGGGCCGAAGGCAAGCGCTTCGTGAAGCTGCGGGTCTGCACCCGTGCCCTTAAGACCATCCAGAAGAAGGGTCTGGGCAACTACGCCAAGGAGCTCGGCGTCAACCTCGCCCGCCTCTGAGTCATCTGTTCCGATTCGGACAACCGGATCCCGACTTCCCAATCTGGGTGGACTCGCTTTGCAGGCCCTCTGGCCCTGGCGTACCACCCAGGTTTTTTTGTACCCGAACCCACGAGCCAGGAGTCCTGCTGATGAAGCGTCGTTCCCTCATCGGTGGACTGGCTCTACTGCCGCTGGCTCTGGGACTGGCCCCCAGGCGCGCCTGGGCTATCGGTGGTGTGTTGCCCGAACTCAACCAGCCGGCGCCCGATTTCGAGCTGGATGGCGTTGCCCCTGGCGGCAGCCTGAAGATTGCCCGATCTGGCAACGAGCCCCTGCCGATCCGCGTCGGCCTCAACCAGCTGGCCGGTCGCTGGCTGGTTCTCTACTTTTATCCCAAGGATTTCACCAGCGGCTGCACCCTTGAGGCCCGTGGATTTCAGAAGGATCTCGCCGCCTTTCAGGCTGAGTCAGCGTCCGTGATCGGCGTCAGTGCCGATGACCCGGAGGCCCATGCCTCCTTCTGCGGCAGTGAGGGCCTGGTGTTTCCCCTGCTCTCCGATCCCGGTGGCACCGTCAGCCGGCGCTATGGCTCCTGGATAGCGCCCTACTCGCAGCGGCACACCTTCCTGATCGACCCCCAAGGGATCCTGCGGCAGAGCTGGACCGCCGTTCGTCCTTCCGGGCACAGCCGTGAAGTGCTGGCGGAACTGCAACGGCAGAAGGGCTCGATAACCTAAATCCCTTTTTAGTTCTCCTGTGAGCCAACAGCGTTCCGCAACGACTGTCTCTGCTACCCGTCGCCCGTCCTCTGCAGGTTCGGGCCGTCGGCTCTGGCGGGCAGCCGCCGGTCTGCTCATCTCCGCTGTGATCGGAACCGCTGGTCCTTACCTGACCACGGGGGGCGCAGCTGCCAGTCCAGCCAAACCGGCAGCTCCTCCCACCCCCACCACTGCCCCATCCCTGCATGTGCTGGCGATCGGCGACAGCGGTGGCGGCAACGCCGCCCAGCAGGCGGTGGCCGATCAAATGGCCGCCGTCAACGGCCGCCGCAAGGTGGATCTGGTGATCATGGCCGGCGACAACATCTACGACAGTGGCGATCTCAAGCGGGTTGAGGCCACCTTCACCCGCCCCTACAGGGCGTTGCTGCAGGCCGGTGTGCCCTTCCACGCCGTCCTCGGCAACCACGACATCCGCACCGGCAACGGCGATCCCCAGATCCGCTACCCGCTGTTCGGCATGAAGGGGCGCTGGTACACCCTGCGCCGCGGACCGGTGGAGTTCTTCATGCTGGACACTAATGTCAATACGGCCTGGCAGCACCAACTGCCCTGGTTGAAGCAGGCCCTGGCCAGCAGCACGGCCCCCTGGAAGGTGCTTGTGGGCCATCACCCGATTTACTCTTCCGGGCTCTACGGCGACGATCCGGTGGCGATGGCCAGACTGGTGCCCTGGATGCGCCGTCACGGGGTGCAGCTGTACATCAATGGCCACGACCACAACTATGAGCGCTCCAGGCCGCTCGATGGCATCACCTATCTGACGGTCGGCGGTGGCGGCGCAGCCCTGCGGCCGGTGCTGCCGGGGCCCAACAGCGCCCGGGCCGTGAGCCGCTACAGCTTTGCCGAGCTCAGCTTCACACCCAAAGACCTGATGATTGAGGCCTGGGACAGCAAGGGCGAGCGCATCGATCAGGTCAGGCTCGAAAGCGGCGCCAGCACCTCGCGGTGAATGGCGGCTCCACGTCGTAACTGCTCCAGCCGGGTGGCCTGGGGGGGCTGATCCAGGGTGGCCTGCCAACTCGCCAGCAGGTTGTCCGCGGCTGGCAGGGAAAGATCCTGGCAGGGGCAGCCGATGCCCTGGGCCGCCTCTGCCACCTTCGGGTCATAGCTGAGGGCAACGCAGGGGCTTCCCGCCAGGGCGGCCAGGATCAGGCCATGCAGCCGCATGGCGATCACCAGCCCCGCCGCCTGGAACCGGGCTATCGCCGCCTGAGGATCGTCCACAGAGAGCAGCACGCTGGCCTGCCGCAGCCGCTCCGGCACGAGCCCCTGTTGCTCCAGCCAGGCCAGCAGTTCCCGGTCCTGGCCCCGGTGGAATGGCAGCCACTGCACCGGCCGGCCGCTGGCGGCGGCGAGCTGGTCCAGAGCTTCCAGGTAAGGCCGCCAGCCCTGCCGGTCCAGCTGGCTGACAGGGCGCCAGCAGACCACGATCGGCCCACCGCTTCCTTGCCAGGGCTGGGGCTCAAGCCCCCAGACCGGGTCACTGCCCTCCAGACAGCGCACACCCCAGCGGCGGGCCAGCTGGGTGGAAGCTGGATCGCGCCAGCTGCTGCCCGTGGCCAAGTTGAGCAGCCAGCGGACCAACAGGCGGCTGCGCCGACGATGCAGCGGACCGAGACCCTGGCCCCAGAGGATCACGTCCTTGCCCTGGATGCGGGCTGCAACGATCAGTGCTGCGTAGTAGATCAGGCTGCGAAAGCTGGTGGAGTCCTGCAGCAGGCTGCCGCCGCCCAGCACCAGGGCCCGGCAGCGCCCCAGGGCGCCCAGCACCCCGACCAGGCTGCGCCGGGCCGTCGTCTCCACCCCGAACACCCGCCGGACCAGGGGCTGGTCCCAGGCGGTGACCAGCGGCTGGACCGCAGGCGGCAGCTGCGCCAGCAACACCTGCAGCAAGGCGTCATCGCCGAGGTTGTGCTCGCCGTAATACCCGCAGACCAGCACGGAGGAACGGATCTGGGCTGACGTCACAGGGCGCCCGGGAGTGGTTCCTAGATTACTGGGAACGCCGATACCGTTCCATGCACGCCCTGTCCCTGGGCACTTGGTGGATCCATGTCACATCGGTGCTCGAATGGCTTGCAGCCATCGTGGCGGTGCAGACCTTCGGGGCGATGCGGCGGGAAGGGGGCTGGCGCTGGCTGGCCCTGGCGATGGTTCCAGCCCTGATCAGCGCCATGGCCGCCTGCACCTGGCATCTATTTGACAACAGCCCCTCACTCAAGGGCCTGGTGGTGTTCCAGGCCGCCCTGACCACCATCGGCAACACCACCCTGGCGATCGCCTGCTGGAATCTGCTGCGGCAACAGGGTTTACGTCAGCAACAGCCAGTGCGGGAGCAACAGCCGTGACGGGCACCTGGTCGGTTCCGTTCGAGCGCCTTGCCGCGATTGATCCGAGCCCTTTCTTCGTCCTCTCGCTGTTGCCCTATCTGGCCTTCCTCTGGTGGGCTTCCAAGGTGGAAGCTTTTCCAAAGCTGGCCCTGCGCGGCTTCCAGTTGACGCTGGTGTTCGTGGCGGTGACGATCGCCGCGGCGATCGTGGCCCAGGTGCGCTTCGATGCCCTGCTCGCCAATGTCGATGCGCTGCACGGCGGCGCCGAAGCCTTTCTGACACTCAGCAATCTGCTGGTGATGCTGGGCTTCGCCCTGGCCGGCGCTGACAGCCGTGAGCGCGACAGGTGAACAAGTCTTACGGGGGAGGCGGCGAACGGTCTTCTCACCCGGAAGATGGGTCTGTTGCCAAGTGTTCGATGATCGCTCCTCTCCTGGCCCTGGCCCCCGCCACGATCTCCTGGTCACCGAAGGTGGGCCTGGTGATGATCGTCTGCAACATCCTTGCCATCGCCATCGGCAAGATCACCATCAAGCAGCCCAACGTCGGTTTGCAGCTCCCCAGTTCGAGCCTCTTCGGGGGCCCCAGCCACGGCGCCATGCTCGGCACGATGAGCCTGGGCCACATCCTTGGCTTCGGCGCCATTGAGGGCCTGGCCTCCCGCGGCGTGCTCTGAGCGTCGAACGGGGTTCCGCTCAGCGCCAGCCCAGCAGGTATGGCAGCATGCGGGCCCCATAACGCTCAAATCGATAGTCGAACAGCAGCGCCGAGAGATCCTCGGCCCGCTGCTGCTCCAGACCTTTCAACACCCTGGACAGGCGTTCATCGCCTCTGGTCCCGGTGAGACTTGACCAGGTGCGGCGGGCGATCCTGCCGCTGAGGCTCCACCGCCAGCCCAGAGCACGGTGCAGGCGCCTCGGATAGCGATCCAGAGCCTTCATCGCCCCGGCCTTCCCGAGGCCTGCCCGGTCTATCCGGACCGCTTCGCTGAGCAGCGGAGCCAGCACCCGACTGCTCTCCAGCGCGTGGCGGATGCCCTCGCCCCCGAGCAGATTGGCCGTGCTGACGGCATCTCCCAGAGCGATCAGTCTTCCTCGTCGATGGGGCTCCTGGCGCCTGATTGAGCTGCGCACGCGGCCACCATGACGATCCAGCACTTGGAGGCTTCCCCTGCTCTGGGGATCCAACAGGCGGTGCTGCAGGCTCTGCATCAGCGGCGCCAAGGGGCTGGCGACCTGGCCAGGGTTTTCCAGGCGGCACACGCCCAGCTTGATCTGCCCCCGCTGCATCGGAAACACCCAGCCATAGCCCTGCGGCACCCAGTCGCTGCCAAGGCAGAAGCTGAGCTTGCCGCGCCAATGTTCCCAGGTGGCTTCAGGCACCTGCATCAACCATTCCACGCCTACGGCGCTGATCAGGTTGCGATCGCGGCCGCGGGGGCCCGGCACGGGCTCCGGATCGCCGATCAGGCTGCGGCTATGGCCTGTGGCATCCACCACCCAGGCGCTGCGCACGCTTTCAATCTGTCCATCCCGGCCGCGCAGACGGGTGATTAGCACCTCGTCCTCATGGCTGATGGCAACGGCCCGCCGACCCAGTCGCACCGTGCCGCCCCAGGACTGGCATTGGTCGGCGAGCCAGCGGCGCAGGGCACCGAACTGGAGCACCACCCCAAGGGGCTCAGTGGCTCTCCAATCGCGCCATTGATCGCCTGGTCCGATCAGCCGCCAGCTGTCCCAGCGAGCTCCCACGAGCTCGGCTGGCAGGCCGTAGCGCGGCATCGCTGCTAGCGGCATGCCGGCGCTGCTGAACGCCGACTTCGTCAGGTCCTGCAGCTGATCGACAAGGCAGACATCGATCCCGGCCCGGGCCAGCTGAGCGGCCAGATCGCCACCGGCTGGCCCAGCCCCGACCACCAGCACCTCGCAGGTCAGCAGCCCCCCTGGGCCGAGGCTGGGCGAGGGATCAGGCGACAACGGCAGCCCGGTTCTGAAGGCTGACGCTGGTGCCGAAACGACTGAGGATGCGCTCTGCCATCTGGGGAGGGGTCAGCCCCAGGCTCACCTTGCTTTGATCGGGGCTGGCATGGTCGACCAGCACATCACCGATTCCAAGTCGCAGCACCGGCACCAGCACATCGTGATCGTTGAGGCTTTCAACCACGGCGGCACCGAAGCCGCCGGCGAGGGCACCCTCCTCCATGGTGACCACCCGACCGATGCGCCGTGCCATCGGCAGGATCAGCGCCTCATCAAGGGGCCGCAGGAAGCGGGCGTTGATGACGGCGGCACGCACACCCTTCTCCTGCAGGAGACCGGCGGTGGCCATGGCGGGATAGACCATCGAGCCGTAGGCAACGATCAGCAGGTCATCGCCGTCGGCCAGCAGCTCGCCACGGCCGATCTCCAGGGGTTGCCAGCCCTCCTCCACCAACGGCACTCCCTCACCTTCGCCGCGGGGGATGCGGATCGCGCAGGGGCCGGCGTGGCCGATCGAGGTGACGAGCATCCGCTGCAGCTCGCCTTCGTCCTTGGGTGCCATCACCGTGAAGTTGGGCACGGACCTCAGGTAGCTGATGTCGTATTGGCCCTGGTGGGTGGGGCCGTCGGCGCCGACGATGCCGGCCCGATCGAGCACGAAGGTGACGGGCAGCTTCTGGATGCCGACGTCATGGATCAGCTGGTCGTAGGCGCGTTGCAGGAAGGTGCTGTAGATCGCCACCACGGGCCGCAGGCCCTCGCAGGCCATGCCGGCCGCCATGGTGACGGCATGTTGCTCGGCGATGCCGACATCGAAGTACTGGCCGGGCAGGGCCTTCTCCAGCAGATCCAGGCCGGTGCCGGTGGCCATGGCCGCCGTGATACCGACCACCCTTGGATCCTGCTCACAGATGCGCACCAGGGTCTGGCCGAAGACCTTGCTCCAGCTGGGCGGCTTCGGCTTGCTGGAGGGATAGGCCTTGCCGGTGGCCAGGTCGAAGGCGGACTGGGCGTGATACCCCACCTGGTCGGCTTCGGCATAGGCGTAGCCCTTGCCCTTGGTGGTGGCCACGTGCACGAGCACCGGCCCCTCCTCACGATGGGCGGCCTGGAAGGTGCGGATCATC
>JAPLID010000064.1 GCA_026389285.1 Cyanobacteriota bacterium | reverse complement strand
ACCGCAACTGACCGAGCTGGAGCATCGCCTGGCCAGCAGGGACACGGAGCTGCGGGAGGCAAGGGAGGCAGCAGAACTCTCGCAGCTGCAGCAGCTGCAGCAGCTGCGCCTGCAGGAAGAGCTGGAGCATTACTACTTAGCTGAAGGCGAGAAGCAGCGGCGGCTGGAGGCTGCGGGCCGCGATCTAGAGGAGCTGCAGCGGACCAGGGCCGCTCAGGAGATCGCCCACGAAAAGGATCTGGATGCCTTGCGTCAGCGGTTTGAACCGCAATTGGCGGAGCTAGAGCAACGCCTGGCCTGTAGGGACACGGAGCTACTGGAGGCGAGGGAGGAGGCGCAACTGTCCTTTCTCCAGCTCCACCAAGTGCAGGAGGAGCTGGAGCACTATTTTCTCAAGGCCCGCGCCAGTGAACAACTGGCCCAGGCGCAGTTGGAGCAGTTGCAACGGGCCCAAGGTCTCATGGTTCGCCTTCACCCCGACGTTCTTCCCTCCGCCAGCTATCCCCCGACGCTCGCGGTGGAGGTGATGCCAGATGTGGCTGCCGCCATGACAGATTCCACCTTGCAAACCAAGGCGTTGCTCAGCACCTATGCCGCCAGCCTGCAAAGGGCGAGCGCCCTTCTGGAGCGGGCCAGGCGCTATTAGCGCTCTCCCCCCAGAAGACGTGGCCACCACTTGGGTAAGAAGGATCCTTTTTTTGCCGGTTGAGGTTTATTGTCTCGCGCATCCAGTTCCTCCTCCACCTTGTCAAGATAGAGCCGGAAGTGTTCAAGGGCTTGCCAATGCTGATGCAGATTCTCCGGCACAGCGGACAGCCACTCCACCATGGGCTGTTGGTTCCTCGTGTCGACCAAGGTATCGGTCGAGATCGATTGCACCACCTCGCTTCCACCGCTGGGCCCAGGTGGCAACACCACCCTCTCCTCCTGGGGCAACCGGAACAGTCCCTGTTGATCAAAACTGCACCACACCTCCAGCCCACCCCAGCCAGATGGCAAGGCCTTCGGATCGAGATGGAAGCCGCTCCGTTCCGGCAGACCCATCGCCTGTAGGCCACCTCGCCCTTGATCGCAGGTCAGCAGCCACGGCTCCTGGCCAGCTGCCTGGAGCCAAATTTGGGCTGCTTTCCTCTGTCCCCGCCTGCCGGCCCAGCCCCTCAGTGCTCCCAGCAGCAGGCCATCAAGATGGCCTTCCAGCCCCAGCAGTTCACTCTGCAGTAGCTCTTTCAAGAGGACAGCAGTCTGCTCGGGCTGGCTCCTCAGCGTCAGTTCAATCTGATGGCTGCCATCGGCGCTGAGGGCTAGCAGCCGTGGCGTCGGCCTCCAGTCCACGGGCGGGAGTTCTGCGGGCAGCAGGAGAGAAAATCCAGGTGTTCCCTGCCAGCCGAGGCTCTCGCAAACATCGGGGCGCGCCTGGTTGATCTCTGCCCGGGCAATCAGGTGGGGGCCCACAAGTAGGCGCACATCCTGCAGTGGCATGTCTTTCGCCACAACCCAGCCGGATATTAAGCCGGGCAGAAGATGTTCAATCCCGCCGCTCCAAGCAATGCCTCCAGCCTCTCGCCTTAGGCCCAAATAACGCTTGAGGCGACGACCCTTTCCCTTCATTGCATCATTGCTTGCATGGATATAAGCCTCTATTATAGCCCCCGGGCATCTCAATTCATTTCGTCACAAGCGCAAATTATGGCAACAGGGGAGCCGTTGCGTCCCAATAGTTACATCCTGCCTTGGGTCAGGCTCACGTCTCGCCAATCCGCTTCACTATAGCGCGGCTTGCCTTTGGCAATATCAAAAGGATTCCGGAGGCAGCTCCCACCTTCATCTGAGGCAAAGTTTAGCATGGGAGTGGTGTAGAGACAGTTGGCAAAAAAATAATGAATGACCTGACTCCAGCGCCTGCTGGATCGCTCCTGGACGGGCTCACCTCCATGCAGAAGATTGGCATGCCAGATCAGCAGCTCACCACGCTTGGGTAGAAACTCTTGCTTGTCAAAAGGATGCGCGCTCACGGCCTGTTGCCAGACCGGTTCAAAAAAGCGCTGCGGGTGTGGTTCGCCCATCACCGCATCGCGTTCCAGTCCTAGAGATCGTGCGCTGAGATAAGGCAAACGATGGCTACCAGGGAAATAGATCAGGGGGCCGCTCTCCGCTTGCACGTCCTGGAGCGCGATCCAAACTCCACACATGAATCCATGGGGATAGCTATGGAAATGAATGGCATCACTGTGAAAAGGCTGCTCGCTGCCCACGGCAAAGTTGAGAGTTTGAAAGGCGAAGGGTTCTCTGCCGTAGAGATGGAGCAACAGATCCAACACCATCGGCTCCAAAGCTAGAGACCGAATGGATTCATGATCGATCCAGCCATCCTGGAGCCGAGGCGGTCCGCTTTCACCGCACTCCCAATGTTTGAGGTCGTTTTCAAGACGTGGTTCAAGTTCTTCAACAACGCTATCGATTTTCGCCAACCATGTACTTTCGCTCAAATCAATCACACAGAATCCCTTCTCGCGCAGCGAGATAGCTTGCTCAGACCAGCGGCCAAAGTTGCCTGCCTCCAGCAGCTGCTCAAAATCGCTGCGGTCTATCAGTGGTTGGCCGGTGAGATCGAGGGGCATGGATTAGCTAGAGGGGAGGGCTGATGTTCTCGCTGTTGAGGTGGAGGCTTTCAGCGTGAGCGATAGATTTTCCTCCAGCAGGCTCAGATGCGGGCTGTAATGGGGATCTGCTTCCAAGGCCGCTCCCCAGCGATCGATCATGGCCTGCCGTTCGCGCTGCCATTGGGCATGGGTGTCCGCTTCCGTCGGCGCGCCACGGCTTTTAGATTCATGGTGGATGAGCACCGCATCCGGACAATACAAATTGCGATAGCCCGCCTTGATCAGACGCAGGCAAAAATCAACATCATTGTAGTTAACCGCGAAGTTGATCGCATCAAAGCCGCCAACGGCTTCGAACAGGGCCTTGCGCACCACCAGCGTTGCCGCGGTCACGGCGCTCAGGTTATGGGCCAAATGGAGCCTCAATTGATAGCCTTCATCATCTGCGGCTAGATATTTGTGGGCGTGGCCGGCAATGCCGCCAATGCCCAGCAACACCCCGGCATGTTGGATCGTGCCATCGGGGAACAACAGCTTCGCCCCCACTGCCCCAATCTCCGGCCGCACGGCTTGCCCTGCCATGGCGGCCAGCCAGCCGGAGTGGGTGGCTTCCACATCGTTGTTCATCAGCGCAATCAGCTCGCCTCGGGCAAGCGTCACGGCCTCATTGTTGAGGGCGGCATAGTTGAACTTCCCCGGACGCCGCAGAACCCGCACATTCTCCTGTTGTTCCAGATGGGCGAGATAGTGCAGCGTTTCAGGTTCGCTACTGCCGTTATCGATCACAATCAACTCCGTGGGCGGATTGCCTTGGCCATGTTCCGCCAACGACGTGAGGCAGCAGCGCAGCAGATCGCCCCGGTCGCGCGTGGCAATGATCACACTCACCAGGGGCGGCGGCTCCGGCAGGGGCCAATGAAGCAGATGGCCGCCGGTTTGATGATGGGAAACTTGAACGTTGCGTCCGTGACGGGCGTGAAACTTTTGTAGGCTCTCGGCCGTCTGGCGCGATGATCGTAGCTCTCCCGGTTGATCAAGGCGGTGATACAAAACTTCGGGCAAGTGCAGGATTTGATCGCCTTCGCAACGGGCCGTTGCTTCTAGCGCGATGCCATAGAGATCAGGCGTTTCTCCATCTGCACTTATGGCCTCACAGGCCTTGATGCAGAGATCGGCGCGGATCAGCCAGCAGTGGGAATAGTGGGGGTCGCTGTAGAGCAGATCCGGATTCCAGGCCGGTTTGAACTGGGGCGAATGGCGTCGTCCCATTGGGCTGACTTTGTCCTCATCCGCATACAAGACGCCTGCATCGGGGCGGGCTTGAATCACGGCGCTGCAGTGGGCCAATGCTTGGGGAGCCAGTTGATCGCCTGCTTGCAGAAACACAATCCAGGTGTATTGATCTTCGTCGAGCAGTTGTTGCTCCGGCGGCAGGATCTGAAACGGCCCTGGCGTTTGGTTCCTGACACTATCGATTGAACCTTGACACTGTTGTTCGTTATCCCGTTGCCCCCAGAGCCAGATGGCAAAGTTCACCGATGTCGGATTAGCAGCAGCCTCTGTAGACGCGAACTGGTTCCTCCGTGCCTGTTCTTCCAATGCCGGTACTTCGACCCGTTCAATCCATTCGTCGTATCCCACCAGCGCAAAGTTCTGGCGCGAAAGAAGCTGGTTGTAATCTCGCCATTGTTGGGCAAATGAGCGCTGCTTCAGGGTTTCTTTCCGGTACGCGGGGTGAAGCCTCAGCAATTTGGCCGCCAACAATCTTCGTACCCGCCACCAGGGCTGGGGCACCAGTCTTAACTCCGATATCAGCGGATCATCATCGAGGCCTAGGATTTCAAACCGTGTGATCGGCGATCGTTGGCCAATGTGCACCAGGCGCCGGCGGCGTTTGCCGCTCACCAGGATCCTCCCCTGTTGGCGATTGACCAGGCCGTAACTGCGCAAAGTCTCGCTCTGCAGGCGCACCGTCAACAGATACCAACCGGGTCGAGCCGGAATGCGAAGCGTGAGGGTTGGCCGTTGGTAACCCACATCCCAGGCCCAGTCTTCCCGTAGGCGCAAGCCAGTCCAGCGTTTGAGCAGATTCACTGGCGATGACTGGCCTGCATGCCGAAGATAAATTTGGTCAAACTAAAGCCAACGGCGCAAGTGGCCAAAACGGTGAAAAATCCCTTACTTCTCCAATCATTTTGGGGATCTTCGGGCAATTGCGGTGCCGAGAGCAGGGCCATGAATTTCTGTTGGCGCTTGCTCTCAATGCGAGCCTTCTCAACGGATGTTAAGGCCAATTTATAGGAATCGGTGGCGAAGCTAACATCAGACTCTAACTTGAGTACGTCCGCTGCTTTGCGGTTCAGATTGCGGCCCTTGCTTGAAACCAAGGAGCGGCGTTCCTTTTGAATTTGTTGTTCCAGCTCACGAACTTGGTCGGCAACGACCGCCACTTCCGGCTCGGTAGGATCTTTGAATTGCCGCTTCAAGGTGGCCAATTCCACGCGCAGCTCAACCAGCTTTTCTTGGAGTTTGCTGATTGTTTGGCCGGCTAGTTCCGCCTCGGCCTTAGGGTCGATCACTGTGTTGGAATCTTGATAGCGCAGCAGCCGATTCTTTGTTTGATTGAGGTTGCCTTGAGCCCGGGTTAGCTCCGTTTCGGCAAAGTTCAATTGCTTTTGGCTGATATCTTGATTGAGCCGATTCACAAATTGTTCGCTCTTGGCCAGCATGAAGCGATTCAGATTGAGTGAGGCTTTCGGATCCAGGCCAATCGTGCGCAGCACGATTGCGCCCGATAGCTCATCCAGGCTCACGGCCACCTGCTTTTTAAAAAAGTTCAGTCTCTTTTCCTTCGACAATCCCGGCTTAATGCCGGCAAACCGATCAATCCCTTTTTGCGCATAGGCTTGATCGAGATCGTAGGTGCGCTCAAGATCCGCCAACACTTGCGGTGATTGCAAGTAGGTTTTCAGGAAGCGAGCATCCTCGAGCGAGAGCTGATTGCCCCTGCCCAGCAGGGAGGCCAAACCTGCGCCAGCCATGTTGGTGCCACCCTCCTCAGCCTTGCGGATCACAAAATCGGATCGGGTGACGTAGCGATCGCGGGCAATGGCATAGAAGTAAATACCTGATAACGCGACTGGTATGAGCAGCAGTTGGGTGACAGAAAGCTGAAGTAGGGGCGAAGAGCGGAGCCGCGGCGACTTGATCGGTACAACCTTCGCCTCCGCCAGGAGACCTTCTTCACCGTCAACAACCTGCTCTTGCTGATCCTTCTTCAGCAAAAAGCGATTAAGCGGATTAAAGTTATCAACATCAATCATTTGTTTGCCTTCAAGGATTACTCCTCGATTCCCCGCTGCGGGGGTGTGGCCAGCAGTCGTTCGGTGTGCAGGGCAACGGCTTCATCAAGGTCGTTGAACTCCTCTATTTTACCACCATCAAGGATAAAAGCCCGGTCGCAATGCAGCTTCAGGCCCCAGAGGTTATGGTCCACCATCAGGAAATCAGCCACTTTCTTGCGTTCCATCAGCAGGCGCTTGCTTTTTTCGCGAAAGCGTTGGTCACCGGCAGCGGTAACCTCGTCAATCAGATACACATCAAAGTCGAAGGCCATCGAAAGGCCAAACGTGACCCTGGAGCGCATGCCACTGGAATAGGTTTTAAAAGGGCGATCAAAGTAAACACCGAGTTCGGCGAATTCCTCAACATAACGCACTTTCTCTGGAACCTTTCTCTTTTCGCTATAGATACGGCTCACAAAGGTAACATTTTCTCGGCCAGTCAGGCTGCCCTGGAAGCCTCCCACCAAGCCTACAGGCCAAGATATGGTGCTATTAGTGTGAATCGTGCCGCTATCTGGCAGATCGATTCCGCCGAGGATGCGCAACAAAGTGCTCTTGCCAGCGCCATTAGCGCCAAGGATGGCGATTGATTCGCCGGTGTGGATCTTGAAGCTTAAATTCTTGAAGATGGTTGCCTTTTTACCTTGATAGTAAAAGCTTTTGGTTAAGTTTCTGACTTCAATCATTGCAGGCTAGCCTCGATGCTCAGAGAGTGAGAAGTTTTCGTTCGTTATTGTAGTAAAAGCACAGCGATGCTGTCAGCAAACAGATTGAGCAGACGGCGGCATATTCCAGGTTTGCGTCGGGTGTGAAATAATCATCACTCATCGATTTGCGGTTTAACTCGATAATGTGCATCAGTGGATTCCAAACGAAGAAAATCCTCGTCGAGGGCGGGAAGACCCAGTATTGGAAAGGCACGCCCGAAAGAAACCAAAGGATGCGTGGAATCCAAAAAGCCGCTTGCTTGAATGCCGGCATCAAATGGGAGGCTGTCATGAATATCAAGCCAGTGGAGAAGCCGATGCAAGCAGCCAAGATAATGGTGAAAAAGAAAAGACCCAGATTGCTCATGTAAACCTTGTCGAGCACAACCCAGGTGCCAATGCAGATCACAAGCAAACAGCAGGTATAAAGCCCAGTTTCAGTGATCGTGCGGGCGATCACCGTGTCAATCGGCTTGACAGGTTTGTAGAATAACAACGCTTCATTGGCCTCCATTGCGGTGATGCTCCTGGCAGCGATCTGACTGAAAACTGTGAATAAAACAGTTCCGGACCCTAGAAAAAGAACGACATTCAGGCTTCCGCCTCGATGGGCATTAATGGAGGACAAGAAGATCACCCAGATGGCCACCAATCCGAGTGGTTGAACGAGCACCCCCAGAAAGCCACCCTTCACGTCACTGACGCGGGTGCGCAATTCGCGATAAACCAGCGCATCCACCACGCGCCATTGCACCTGCCAGCCACTCAAGCGCTGCAAGCCATCGCCACCTCGGGCCTGGCGTCCCCTGGCGCCCCCGGTTACATCAGCGGAGTTGGCCGAAGGATCCAAACGCCAACCTTGGACAACGCATCAGAATTTACCCCCTTGCTTTCGTGGTGCCTTCTCACTCCCCAAGCCACCTGCCCAGGTCGTTGCGCAGACCCCGGCTGACCCGCCGCTCGATCCGATCCAGCATCCCCTCCAGGGCCAGGGTCCCCAGCCGGCGGCCAATGGGTGTTGTTATTAGCCGGGAGTGGAGCCCCACCTCGGCCCAACCTCCCAGGTCCCTCTCACCCGCCCTCAGCACGGCCTCCAGCGTAATTCCAAGCGAATCCATCCCTTGCCGCAACCCAACCAGGCGGCAACTGGTGCTGCGCACCTCCAATTGCTCGCCCTTCCAGCCAGCCCGCAGCGTGATGGTGGGAACCACCTCCCACTGCAAGACCTGATATGGGTTGGAGTGATAGGTGAACGCGCCGGGAGCGACGGCCGTGAGCCGCTCCCTGGCCAGCAGGGCCGTCAACGGTCGGTCCACCAGGGCCAGATAGGTCTGCAGGCGCTCCTGGGTGGCCTCCGCAGTGGTGATCGGCAGGTTCAGGTCGCGGCGGCGTAGCAGCGCAGGCTGGTGGGCCATGGCCCTGCAAAGCGGTGGCTGTGCTCGACTATGGCTGATTCGCCCATGCTCCGCTTGTGAACGTTCGCCCGTCCACCGCTGAGGTGTTGGGCATCCCGTCGCGGGCCCTGGCCCGGATCCCCACCCTCGGGCCCTTGCTAGCGCCTGCCAGTTTGGTTGTTGGCGCCGCGGCCTGCCGCCGCGCCCCTCTCACCGCCCTGCTGGCCTGGGGTCGCAAGCCCTCCGCCAGGAGGGCGGAGGAGATCTCCCGGGATCAAGGACTTCCCGTGTGGCGCTGTGAGGATGGCTTCCTGCGTTCCCTCGGCCTGGGCCCCGACGGGCCGCCCTGGTCTCTGGTGATCGACGATCTGGGTATCTACTACGACGCCCACGCCCCCAGTCGCCTGGAAGCGTTGATCAGCCAATCCTTGACCGCCACCGAGGGCCACCGGGCCTCAGCCCTGCGGGCGCTCTGGCAGGCGGAGCGGGTGAGCAAATACAACGGCGCCCGCGAAACCCTCCCCCCTAGCGAACCCTTTGTGCTGGTGGTCGACCAGACCCGGGGCGATCTCTCCCTGCGCTACGGCATGGCCGATGGGGAGAGTTTTCAACGCATGCTCCAGGCCGCGCTGGACAACCATCCCCACTGCAGCGTGCTGCTCAAGATCCATCCCGATGTGGCGGCGGGTCGCAAGCGCGGCTATCTGGCCGAGGCCCCGCTCACCCATCCGCGGCTGCGGATCTGCGCCGATGGGGGCCATCCCACCGCCCTGCTGGAGCGGGCGGAGGCGGTGTATGTGGTGTGCTCCCAGTTGGGCTTTGAGGCCCTGCTCTGGGGGCGCCCCGTGCACTGCTTCGGCATGCCCTTCTACGCCGGCTGGGGGCTCACCGACGATGCGCTCACGCCACCGCCCCGGCGCCAACTCCACCGCCCCTCGATCGATCAGCTCATTCACGCGGCCTTGGTCGACTATCCCCGCTACATCGATCCCCACCGCGGCCAGCCCTGTGGCCCCGAATCCCTCATCCGTGCGATCGGGCTGCAGCGAAGGCGGCAGCGGGAGCTGCCCGCCCAAGTAGATGCCTTTGGCTTCAAGCCCTGGAAACAGCCGATCCTGCGTCGCTTCCTGCGGGGCTCCCAGCTGCGCTTTCGCCGCCGCCATGCCCCAGCGCCGGCGGCGGCCTCAGCCCTGGCGATCTGGGGCCGGGACCCCGGGCGCGGCGTAGCCCGCCGGCTTGGCCAGCAGCCTGAAGCGAATCTGCTGCGCATCGAGGACGGCTTCCTGCGCTCGGTGGGGCTCGGCGCCAATCTGATCGCCCCGATCTCCTGGGTGGTCGACCGCAGCGGCATCTACTACGACGCCGGTGCCCCCTCCGATCTTGAAACCCTGCTGCGAACCCATCGCTTCGATGAGGTGGCACGGGGCCGGGGGGCGGCCCTGAGGCAGCAGCTTGTTGCGGCAGCTCTTACGAAGTACAACCTGCAGGCCCCCCCCTGGCGCCGTCCCCCCGGTGCTCGCCGCGTGGTGCTGGTGCCCGGCCAGGTGGAGAGCGATGCCTCCATCCGCCATGGAGCCCCCGGCCTGCGCACCAACCTGGAAATGTTGCAGGCGGTGCGCGCTGCCGAACCCGAGGCCTGGATCGTCTACAAGCCCCATCCCGATGTGGTGGCCGGCCTGCGCCTGGAAGGGTCGCCGCAGGCTGAGCTGCAGCGCTGCTGCGATGCCCTGCTCACCGAGGGCTGCATGGATCAGCTGCTCCAGGAGGTTGATGCAGTGCATGTGCTCACCTCCTTGGCCGGCTTTGAGGCCCTGCTGCGGGGGGTGGAGGTGCACATCTGGGGGCTTCCCTTCTTTGCCGGCTGGGGGCTCAGCCACGACCGCCTGGCCTGCCCGCGGCGGGGGCGGCAGCTGCAGCTCGATGAGCTCGTGTATGCGGCATTGGTGATGTACCCCCGCTACGTGAGTCGCCGCAGCGGACTCTTCATCGAGCCGGAGCAGGCCATTGAGGAGCTGCTCGAATGGTTGCAGGAACCTTCCAGGCCGCCGACTTGGTGGCGCCGAGTCTTCCGCCACTGGGGCCGCTGGAGGGAGCGTATCGCTTCCCACACTTCTCGCTCGCCACGGCTGTAGGGTAATCGGCCCCTAGTGGCGGGAGATGCGCGTGAAAGAAGTTGCGATCGAAGGCCCGGTGTTGATGCTGATGGGGCCCCTTGGTACGTTCTTCGCGCGGCTTGCTAATCATCTTGAGAGCAGGGGCGCCAGCATCACCAAGTTGAGTTTTCCACTCCATGAATTTGGCTTCCCTGGCCATCAGAGGGTTGTCTATGGCGGCCCCATGGACGATTTCAAGCCCTTTCTGCGCGCCCTGATCCTGGAGCGGGGCATTCGCCACCTGTTCATGTATGGCGATTTCATCGATCCCCATCGCTTGGCGATTGAGCTTGTGCGTGAGATGAATGCCAAGCATGCCTTGCCCGACGCGATTGAATCCTGGGTGTTTGAGCTGGGGTATGTGCGCCCTAATTACGTGAGTCTGGAGCTGGAGCGGGTTAATGCCCGCTCCAATCTCAATCGCCCTGTGGATTTCTATCAAGCTCTGCCGCCGATGGAAGAGGTCCCGCATCCAGCCCTGGAAGCCGGCATGCGTTGGCGTAAATGCTGGAAGATACCCACCTTCATCCAGCATGCCTTCACCCCCTATCGCATCATCAGCGGCCCCCACAAGCTGCAACCGAAGCCCTCCTATCTGCTGGCCCAGGTGGCTGGCCTACTGCGCAAGCACCTCTATCAGTTCAGCGAGCGCTCGATTCACCAGCGCTTGCTGGATGGCACGCCCTATACCCTCGTGCCGCTGCAGGTTTCAAGCGATTCGCAGGTGAGTCTGGGCTCGGATTATGCCGGCATGGAGCCGTTCATTGCCCAGCTGATTGATTCCTTTGCCCGTTATGCTCCAGCCGATCAGCGCTTGGCCTTCAAGCACCATCCCCGTGATCGCGGCTACAACCATTACGGAGCCCTGATCCAGGATCTGGCCAGCCAGCACGGCGTGGCGGAACGGGTTCTCTACTTCCATGATGGCGCCCTTGGGCCGATCCTCAAGCGGGCCAAGTCCGTACTCACCATCAACAGCACGGTTGGGTTGCAGGCGCTTTATCACGCTGTGCCCACCAAGGTGCTCGGCCGCACCTTCTACAACATGCCCGGGCTCACCGATCAGCAGCCGCTGCGGCTGTTCTGGAGCTCCCCCCAACCCTCGGACCGCGCGTTGTACCGGTGTTTCTATCGCCACATGATCGAAACAACCCAGATCAATGGCAATTTTGATGGCCGCTTTCCCTTCTCCCGCACTTTCGCCGTCTCGCCATCACTAGGGGGCCATGCCTTCGGCCCCCGTCCGCGGGGGGTTCAGATTCTCCAGCGGATGTTCACCCTCGGCAGTGGCTTCGCCACCTACTACCTTCAAGTGCTGGCCCTTGCGGTAGGGGCGCGCCAGTCGGCCCGCCGCCTGCTGGAGCGAGCTTCCCAGCTTGTCCTGAGCGGCTTAGGAGTGGAGGTGCTGATGGAGCGCCGCCCTGAGTTGATCGATCGGCCGCAGATTCACATCGCCAATCACGGTTCTCCTCTTGATGTGTTGCTGGTGCAGGGTTATTTCAGGCAATCCAGCATGACCACGGCCGCCCGCCACCTGCGTTGGATCCTTCCCTTCTTCGCCGCCAGTGCCCGCAATTATGGCCATACCAACCTTGACCATCTCTCCAGCCGCTCCCGCCTCAATGGCCTGCGCCACTTGCTGCGAGTGCTTGACAAGCAGGGCCGTCTCTTTCTATTTCCCAGTGGCTCCTTGACCACCCCGATCACCCAGCGGGTCTCCGGAAGTCTCCATGTGCTGGGCCGTCGCAGTGATGCGGTGATCATTCCCTGGACAATCCGCTATCGGGGGTTCCCCCGTTCCGAAGAGGCTTGCCGTTATCGCCCCTTCAGGCTGATCGTGCAGCGCCTGTTCGGGCCCCAGGCCACGATTCTTTGCGAACAGGATCCCACGATCGATCCGAACGGGTTTGCCGATCAGAACTCCCTTTCCTTGCATATTAGTGGGCTCTATGCCCGGCGACTTCTCGCCCCGATTAACATTGCCTCACATTCTCCCAGACGGGAATCAGATTGTTGATTACAAATTCTTTCTGTTGCCTTGGTTGTAGCTCTTTGAGGTCACAGTGCATCAGAATTTCGCAGATCTGATTGAAATCGCGGGCCAGGGATAGGCTGATCACCTTGGCATTGCCGAAACTCATGTACTTCTTTAGCAGCAGCGGTGCACGAAACGGCTCCTGAAACTCCTTTTCAAGCCTTCGTTCTAGCTGAGTCAGGCTATCCGCAACCGGTGCCAGGTCTGCCTCGCTGCTCTCCTCAGCCCGTGAGGGGAAAGGATGCCGAGCCGGGGGGATGTCACAATCTTCTGTGAAGGGGTATTTCAAGAGCGCCGCAAGGAAGCTGCTGATAAGCCTTTCGCCGTGCTGGAGGTGGTTGAACGAAACCATGCCCATTAGATTAGTATGGCCCGTGGCTAGTGGAATGCTTGCCATCGCCCGCAGCAGCATTAGCAGAACTTGGCTATTGCGTTGGTAGGGGGTGGCGACCAAGGTGCGGCCAATTTCGGCGTAGCTCATTCCTCGCCCGCGGCAGAACTGATCCAGGCCCGGATAACAGTGCTCCAGATAGGAATGGCTGCCATCCCACGTGGACCCATGCCAGCGGGAGAGGCCCATGCGCAGGGACCCGGCCAGGCAGTGCTTTTCCCGATCCAGGATCAACAGATGCCAGTAGTGGGAGTCCCGGCCATCAAGGTCCAGTTGCTCCGGGCCGAGCGGAGAGATCTGCCGATAGGTGCTGGCGCGCAGGGCGCCCACCCAGGAGGCGATGGGGTGGAACTGAGCGGCTGCAAGAAAATAAGCGGAAAATTGATTATGATCGAAACATCGCTGCTGGGGAAGTTGTGTGTGGATATGATTGAAGGTAAAGTCCTCCACCCTGGATCCCCTGGCTTTGTCCGTCAAGATTTCCTCAGTCTCTCACTTGGGTGACCACTAGTCAACTGCGAAATGCCTCTTCCTCAACTGCCCGGCATCGCGTGTCCGCAGCAGGGACAAAGTGTAGTGCTGCTCCATCAAGGTGCCGGCTCGACCATCGACCATTTCTTGCGGGGCTCACTGGATGCTTCGGGTGCTCGGATTATCGAGGTTGATTCCGCTGAGGCTCCGAATTCTCATCGTCAAAGTTTGATGATGGCTGCCTCTCTTGTCGTGGTGGTGCGCTATCTGCCGCGCTACTGGCTCAGGGTCCTCAGGCATGTTCGCAAGGCAGGGATCCGGCTGGTGTATCTAATGGACGACGACCTTCTTGACCCTGCCCTGCTGCCCCAGTTTCCCGCCGCCTACCGGCAGCGGCTGCGGCAGCGGATCACGCGTCAGCGGGCGCGGGTGCCGGAGCTGTGCTCCCCCATCTGGGTGACCAGTGAGTTTCTGGAGAGCAAGTATGCCCAGCTCGGTGCCTTGCGTCTCCCCCTCCGTCCCCATCCCGGCTTGCTGGCTGCGCGTCCCCGCCTGCAGCTGGCCTATCTCGGCAGCAGTGTGCACGCTTTGGAGTTCGCCTGGCTGCGGGAGCTGCTCATCCTGCTTCAGAGTCGCCAGAGCCACACCCATGTGGATGTCTTTGGCGACCTCAGCATCAACCGCCAATTCCGCGACCTTCCCCGCGTGCGGATCCTCCACCCGATGCGCTGGCCCAGCTTTCTGGCCGAGACTGGCCAGGGCCGCTGTGACCTGCTGCTGACCCCCTTGCTGGAAAGCCCGCTGAATGCGGCGAGGGCCCCGGTCAAGTTCATCGATGCTGCCCGCTGCGGCGCCGCCGGCCTTTACTCCGATCGCTTGCCCTACCGAGGTTTCATCCGACCGGGCATCGATGGTCTGCTGCTCGGGGATGGCCAAAAGGAGTGGCTGGAGGCGATCGAGTGGCTGATCCGCGATTCTGAGGCCAGGCATCGATTGGCCACGGAGGGACGGCGGCGCGCCCTGCAGCTGAGTGGGACTGGCTGATCCCCGGGCGCTGGGAGAGTTTGGTAGCCGTGGGAGACTCTTCCTAAGTTTGCAACCAATACCTGCGTGTTACCCAGCGCGGCATCCACAACACGCTGGGGTCAAGCGCTGCTGGTGGCAGGTATCCGCTGGGGCTCCATCGCCTTGATTCCCCTAGTGGGGCTGCCCAATCGCAGCGCCATGGCTCAAGTAGCCCGGAAGCCCCCGACCGCGTCGCGGGCAGTAGAAAAGACGCTGCCAGCGGCGGCGTCGATCGACCCTGGCCTGGCGGCCAACTTCCGCTACAGGTTGGGTCCCGGGGACAAACTCAAGATGGCCGTGTTCCGGATGGAGGGGTACGAGACCGTTGCCGAGGTCCTCAGCGATGGCACCCTCAACCTGCCCAGGCTGGGTAGTGTGCCGGTCTGGGGGTTGAGCCTCGATGAGGCTAGGCGCCGTATCACCGGCGGTTACGCCACGATCCTGCGGCGTCCGATCGTGTATCTGGATCTGGTCGAGGCGCGCCCGGTACGGGTGGCTGTAAGCGGCGAAGTACAACGGCCGGGGCTCTACAGCATCGGCAAGGGTGGATCGAATCAGCTCAGTAGCAGCGGCCCAGGATCGTCCCCCAGCTCCGTGATTCAAACGAGTGGCGCGCCGACCCTCCTCGATGCGATCCAGAGGGCCGGAGGTCTTACGGCCTACGGTGATCTTCGCCGCCTCACTGTGCAGCGTCCCAGCGGCGGCCCGGGATCTCCTGTGCGCACCTATCAGTTCGACTTTCTCAAGGTGCTCTCCGGTAGCGGGCCCGTCACTAACCCACTCCTGTACGACGGGGACAGCATCACAATTCCTCGCGCCGAAAACCTGAGCGAAACGGAATTGATCGCCATCGCCTCCTCCACCTTCGCCCCCGACACGATCGCGGTGAATGTAGTGGGCGAAGTGCTGAAGCCCGGCACCCTGAACGTGAAGGCCAACAGCCCGCTCTCCGGCGCCCTGCTCACGGCCGGGGGGCTGACCCGCCGGGCCAATGCTCAGACCGTGCGCCTGCTCCGCTTGACTCCCTCCGGAGCGATCAAGCAGGCGACCATCAGCTTCAATCCGGCCGCCCCACTCGGTTCGGTTCAGAACCCACCCCTGCAGCAGGGGGATGTGATCGTGGTCGACCGGCATGGCTGGGCTAAGGCCACCGACGGACTCTCCGATGCCCTGGCGCCGATCGGGCCGGTGATCAACGCCGGCTCCCTGTTCCGGCTGCTGGGGTTCTGAGCCTGCAGCCCGGTGGCACCCACGGGCGGGGTTTGTGAGCCGGCGGAAGATGAGAGGGGAAGCCCCCTTCGCCGAGGCCCGAGGCTTCCAGCCAGAGGCGGATGCCCTCCGGCAGGGCCACCTCCGGCGAATCGCCGGCCCACTCCGGCCTGGGAAACACCGAGGCGGCAGGCAGGCCGAAGCTCTCCAGGCTCTGCTCGTAGGCCCCATGGCACCAGCTGCAGAAAGTGCATCAAACCGGCGGCAGAGGTGGATCCCTTATGACTTCAAACCATCAACATCGCTTTACCGTCAGCACTGCTAGCGATAGAGCATGACCATCGGCGCCTGCAGCGATGGCGTTGGGGCCGTGATTTCAATCGGGCTGATTTGTGCCATGGCGCTTGATTCGCCGCCGTAGGCGCCGGCTCCAGCCAAAAGCAGCACCTGCGCCAAGAAGGGGTAAGGGGCCTGGGGTGTCATAGGTGAAGGTCATGCTCTTGATGGTGTAGAAGGAAGATTGCACAAGTCCATTTGTACTGTTTAAAATATTGCCACTGCAGCTGAGAGTGTTTATGCTAGGCGTTGAGCAGAGGGTGATCTGATTTTGCGAATCGACAAGAATTGGTGTTGTAAAGGTGTAATCGTCGCAGTTTGCGTTGATGCTGTTGGTGCTGGGGTCGCAAGTCTTGGGAACTGTTTGTTGAGCCTGGGTAACGGTTTGGCTTGTGGCGCCGGAAAATGTACTGACAATAGGAGGACTCTGTGCTGAACCATTTCTTCCACCAGTGGTGATGGCTGCGAGCCTAATATTGTGGAGATTGCCGGCGGAAGAGGTCGTAAACTTTAATCCATTGTAGCCAGTGCCCGCAGTATTGTCGCACGCGCCGTTGTAGTCAATCCCGGTGGCATTATTGTTTGCCCAGTAGGAGCAGAGCCCATTGGTATTGTTGAGGAGGAAGGAGCCACCGTTAAGGCCGTCAATGGTCAGCGTCAGCCCATTGTTGGTGGTTGAATAGGTGGTTTGCGACGTTCCTTGCCCGGTCAAGGTGAACACAGCTGTGTAGGCCTGGGCCTCAAGCGGGCCGCCCGCCATCAGGGTTGTGGCTACGCAACAGCAAGGCAGCAGCCAGGCTTTGGTGGCGATGGAGAATTTCAATGGTCGGGTCGCTCTGGATCTTGGTTGGGGTGTGAGAACCCAAGATATTTTGACTCATTTCACCTGAGATTTCAATGGGTGGAGGCTTGATTCCTCGATGGTTTCGTCGCGGATGTCTGGAGGGGCCGATCGTGGCGCCTGGCTAGACAGGCCTGGGAGCCGGCGGTGTATCTCGAGCAGGTGGAGCTGTCGCTGCACATCATGGCGGCCCAGCGGGGCTTCCCCCAAGAGGCGCTGGTGCTGGGGTGAGCCGCGCCAACCTGGATCGAGGTCCTCAGAGCCGGCAGGTGAGCATCCAGCCGCCCGTGCCGTCGACACGCCAGCGTGGCAACCAGTTCTGGTACGAGTAGTGCAGGCCGGCGCCATCGTGGTGGCTGAGGTAGCCCCCGTTCACCAGATCACAGTTGCCGTAGGGATCATTGACCACGAAGCCCGAGTTGTCGTAGCCGATGATCACGATCCAGTGGCCGCCACCGCTGGGGGCGGAAACGGGGCCATCGCACAGCCAGCCCACGGCCACGGGCCGACCGGCATCAATCTCCTGTTGGAGCATGGCGATTGTGCCATCGGTCTGGAAATTGGCCGTCAGGCCGAGGCAGCGCAAGGCATCCAGCTGGGTGTCGGCGTCGGTGCTGTCTCCGTAGCGGGCTCGCAATTTGTCGTAGATGTTCTCGTTGGGCTCCTTGCCCCAGTACATCGCCAGCATGGCCGAGCTGGCCGAGAAACATTCGCGCCAGCCCTGCCCGTCAGACATGAGTAACTGATCGTTGTAGGGCACCTTCAGCGGATTGCTGAAGCGGGAGGCCGGGCGATGGGAGGTGTCAGGGGCTGAAGTCTCTGGAGACCGGCCGGGTGTGGAGGCTTCGCTGGCCACCGGGGTTGTCCAGAGGGTGGCTTCCGCCTGGCGCCGCCGGAGCAGCCCGGCCTCCACTGAGGTGCCGGGATCGCAGTAAAGGAGAAAGGTCTGGGGAACACGGGACCAGTCGTGGTTGTGCAGATCCCGCGTGATCGAGCCGAAGTTGGCCTCGTCGCCATAGAAATCCGAGCCCAAATTCCACGCGAAATCCAAAAGGGCGCAGCGCTGATTGCCATTCATCTGCTGCCAGAAGGGAATCGTGGCGGCCAGATGGTTGGTGCAGGCCTGGGCCTGCCGTTGCAGTTCTGCATCGGCTTGCGAGGGGCTGATGGCCTGCCCTGGCTCCACCGGGCGGCCGTTAAGGGTGGTGAAGCCATAACCGATGGTCCAGGGATCGGCGCCCGTGGCCGGATCGGGGTAGGCATGGTCGACGAAGCCCTCGAAGTCCCGAATCATCTGCATGGCAGGGGCGTACTCCTGCGCCCAGGGGGTCCGGGCCTGGGCCGGCGTTGGTTCTGCAGCTGGTCTGGCGAAGACCTGACGGTGGGCCACCGGAGCCGGGACGGCTTGAGGTGCCGCTTGGGCAACGGTCCGGGGTTCGTAGGAGAGCAAAGGCAGGCTGGCCGAGGGCCGGCTCGTTGCGGCAGCAGGCTTGTCTGGTGCTGGTGCTGGTGCTGGTTCGGCTTCCGTAGCGGTGCTCGCTGGTGCCTGGCTGATGGGGGGGCTGCTGTCAGCGGCCATGGCAGCCACTGGCCTCACGGTTTCCTGGCTGGCGCCCCCCGAGGAGGCATGACGGATGCCGGGCTGGATGGCTGTGGAGATCTTGTTGGCCACATAGGGCGCAAACAGGCTCAGACCCGACAGCAGGAAGGTGGCGACGGCTGGCATCGAGGCCGGTAGCTGGCAGGTGAGGCCGAAGCTGTAAAGGGCGAAGGTGCCGAAGCCGATGTAAAGCATCAAGATGCCCCACCCGCCCAGGATCGCGATCATGCGGCTGCTGCTGGCCTCCAGCAGGGTCATCGCCATGGGGCTGCCGTCGGGTCCGCGCAGAACCTTGCAGGAGGCAGAAGTTCCCTGAGCTATTGACCCCTGATCGCCGGCGGATTCCGTCCAGCGCATGTCCACCGGAATGGTGAGACGGGTGGGTTCAGAGAGGGCATTGGCGAGTGACCAACCTTCCTTTGCGAGACGCCGTTTCATTAGAGAGAGGCCCACGAACGTGCCCAGTGCCACGACCAGGGTGAGGGCGTAGACCACGGGCAGGTCCATGGTGCGGCAGGAGGGATCGTTCACCCCGGGGCTGTTCACCCCCATGGCTCCCAGGGTCTGACCGAGTGCCTCCGGGGCATTCAGGCCGATCAGGGCTAGAGGCAGCAGACGCCAGCGCCGCTGGAGTCGCCATGGGGCAGTGGCCAGGGAGGGGGAACCCATCGGTGCGTGAAGGCTCCTCCAACAGTGCTCAAAATCAGTGCTCACCGTTGCCGGTTATGGGAGTTTGTTGATGATCATCGACACCAAGGCTGGCTTCAGATGGGCCGCACGCCGGCCCCCAGGGCCGAGGCCTTCAGCCAGTGTGCGATGGGATCGAGGAGGGGACAGGGCCGCCGCTCGGCTGTTGTGATCGCCAGATGACGCCTGAAGCCCGGGCTACCGCCTCGCCGGCGCCGGCAAAGCGATCGTTCACTTCAGAACTGCCGGGATCCAGGCGGAATGCCGAAGGCCTCCAGGCTCTCCTCCTAGGCCTCATGGCACCAGCGCAGCAGCTGCAGCCAGGTGGAGGGAGCGGGGAGCGGCATCGGGGGGAATGGGGCGGGCCCTTGGAGCGGGGCCGGTCGCCGGGATCGGATCAGAACAGCCCCTTCAGTAGGCCGAATCCCGACTGGGGGGCCTGCTGGGGAGGCGCTTCGCCGCCACCAGTCTTGTCACTTCCCTCCAGCTGCGGCATCCCCACCAGCTCCATGCCCATTGTGGAACGCTCGAGGCGGACCACCTGGCCCGGGGCCGGATTGAGGCGAATCGCACCGGCATAGCCCGCGAGCGTCACCGCCGCCGTGCCCAGGGCTCGGCTGGCTTCGGCGCTGATGGTGCACTGGTTGCGCTCGGCGCTCAGCAGGGCGCCACTGCCCACCAGGGCCTGGAGCTTGGCGCTGCTGTCGGCATGGGAGGCCTCTTCCCCCCCAAGGCTGGAGACCCAGAGCACCATGGGGGCGGACGGATCCTGTTGCCCCATGGCCGTGGCCCTGTACCCCACCACCCCGGCCACCCGGTTCCAGCTCAGGTCCGTGGCGCCCCCGGTGGCGGTGGAGCTGAGGTTGAGGGGAGCCAGGAAGTCCTGCGGTTGGGCGAGGGGGAAGCGGATCACCGGGGCGTAGTTGGAGCGCACCAGGTGCTCGCCCACCAGGGAGGCCTGAGCTGGGATCAAACGTCCATTTCCCGTAGTGGGCCAGGACGTCGACGTAGTGGATGGGGCAGTTGGTTCGCCCTTGTCCTGGCGCAGCACCTCCTCCATGCCGATGAGCAAAGGATTTTTGCTGGCCTCGAGGGTCTGGGGCTGGCCGGCGCCGGCCTTGGCTTCACAGCCCCAGTAGAGGAGCACCCGCCGCGAGCGCATCTGCTCCACGGCCTGGCGGATCTCCTGCGACCCGCACTCGCCCTTCGTGCAGCCCCCGCTGGCTTTCAGGGAAAGGGCTGCTCCCATGGCCATGGCTGCGGGGATGGCATGGCTGGCCTCCGGCTTGGCGGGGGGTGCGACCGCAGCACTGAGCGTGAGTTCCAGGTTGCGCTGGATCTGTCGCTTACTGCCCATGGCCGCGCTCCCCATCAGCATCTGGCCCAGGCTGGGCGCCGTGGGCATCAGGGAGCTGCTCGTGCTGGCCTGGATGCGGTAAGTGGCCGGTTCGGCGGCCAGGGCCGTGCTGGCCTCCAGGGTCAGCAGGCCCAGCATGAAGGCTGTGTTCCGAGCCAGGCGGGTAGGGCGAGAAAGGCGGCGGCCCATGCGATTCATGGCGGGGTATAACGATTATGAATGCTTTTGCTTCTTGGATCGCGATATCGCCGCTGGATGATGTCGAGCTGTGCTCGGATGCAGACGACGGCGCGGTGGCGGTGCGCAGTGCCCGGTTGGCCCTGGGCTGGTTGAAGCCTGGCGGCCTGCAGCCCTTGCCGCTCACGGCCGATGGCTGGTGGCTGGTGGCGCAGCGGCGGTGCTGCTGCTTGGCGTGGAGGATCCCCTCTGGGGACAACTCCTGGCGGCCCTGGTGCGGGCCGAGGCTGAAGCCGACAGCGCGGCTCTGCTGGCGGCCCTGCCCGGAGCTGGCCGTCAATGCCGCCGGCAAGTGGCAGCGAGGGCAGTGGCGGGAGTGGTTGGGGGGGCGCTGAAACAGCAGCTGCGTTCAGCTCCGGCAGCTCGCGGGTTCTGCTCTGCAGGGTGGCGGGGCATGGGGATCAGAGCCGGGTCGGGGTCGTCTCCGTGGGGTGGCTAGCTTCCAGGTAGCGCAGGAGATCAGAATGTCGTACAGGATTCGCTTGCTGCAGACCGATGAGGGCTGGTCAGTGAGCTGCCTCGACCTCCCCGGCTGTCACTCCCAGGGCACCAGCCGCGACGAGGCCCTGGCCAACATCCGCGAGGCCATCACCCTCTGGTTGGAGGTGGAGGCGGAAGAAGCGGGCGTGAAGCACGTGGAAACGCTGGAATTGGCACTCTGATGCCGCGGTTGCCTGGGATCAGCCAGAAGGAGGCCGTCAGGGCGTTCCAGAAGCTGGGCTATCGCATCGTGAGGGAATCGGGTCATCTGATCCTCAGCAATGGCGAACGCCGCCTGGTGATTCCGCGCCACGACCCCATCAACGCGATCACCATGGGGGCCATCGCCAGGGATGCCGGGCTCTCGCCTCAGCAATTCCGAGAGCTTCTCTGATGCAGCTGGCCAGCCTGTTCACACAGAACGAATGCCCCCGGAGCTGACGGCTGTTCAGGCCCCCATGCCTGGTGGCTGGCACTCCAGCCTGCTCTCAGGCGCAGGCAAGCTCTGATGCCTCTCTGCCCCGATGCTTTTACCGGCCGGGATTCATTTGCTCCGGCGCTCCCAATCTTTCGCTCCAGGATTGTCCATGGTCAGGGGGCTTTGGAATGGGTGGATTTGTGAACTGCTGACTTTCTGGCGTAGGTTCTTCGCCGCGTCTGCCAGGTTGGCTGCATGGACAGTCGTCAGGAGCCACTTCAGCAGGAACCGCGAACCTTTCAACTGGTGGATCTGCTGGGACCTGCCGCCAGCGCCAATCTGTTGATCTACATCGGGGCTGTGGCGGCTGGAGCCTTGCCGCTGGCTTTGCTCAATCCCTTCTGGCAGCTTCGCTTCATCGCCTTGCTGGTGGACAACGGCGGTTATGCCCTGATGGGGTTTGTGCTGATTCATCTGGCTGTCTGGTTTGATCCCGAGGATCGCCGGCTGGGTCTGCGCTGCAACCAGGCCCGCTCCCTGGCGGTGGCGGTAACCCTGGGCTTCCTGTTGTTGATCCCGCTGCAGCCCTGGGCAACCTGGAATTCGATGGCCGGCGAGGTCAGGCTTCAGGCCCAGGAACGTCGGGTTGTGGAGCAACAGTTCAGCAGCTGGAAACGGGCGCTCAACAGGGCGACCGATGTTCAGAACCTGCGGACTCGCTTCCGGGCGCTGAGTGGTCCGGCGATCGGCGAGGCTGAATCACGCCTGCCCTGGCCGCAGCTGCGCCAGCAGCTCCTGGTGGGGTTGGTCAAGGCCAGGGCCGATGCCCTCAGCGCCCATGCCGGCCCCAGCAACGTTCAGATCTGGGGCGTCGTTCAGGAGAGCCTGCGGCGGATGGTGGCCGCCTTTGCCCTGGCTCTGGCCTTTGCCGCGGGCGCTCAATTGCCCGGGGAGCAGCGGTCGCTGCTGGGCTGGTGGCTGGCCTCCTCCCAGGAGCGGCAGGGCCGCCGGGCCATGCGGATCCAGCAGCGGCGCCTGCAGAAGGAGCAGCGTCAGCGGCTGCGGCAAACGCTGCGCGCCATGGAGCAGAGCCGTCAGGAGCAGCCCCTTGCCAGCCCGGCTCAGTCCACTGGGTCGGGTTTGCTGCCGAGCTTTCAGTACAACTTTCGCTTCGCTGAGGTGGCTGAGACGGCACAGCGGGCCGCACTGGCGGATGTTGCGGCGGCTGGCCGCGGCCAGGAGCCTGGAGGCGGAGATGGGCTGGGGTTGGCCTCTCTGGAGGATCCAACCCTGCTGCTCACGATCCGATCAGCGCCCGCCGGATCGGCCCCCAACGGATCGGCACCCAACGCAGCGGTGGCGTTGTTCTTCAATCGTTCGGTGCGCCTGGCGGCTTTCACGGTGGCTGAACAGAGTCTCTCGGGCCGCAAGAGCAGCATCGGTTTCCGCTGTGGCGACAACCACAGCCTTCAGGGCCCCTATGCCTGGGTCGGAGGTTTTCGTTACACCCTTGATCAGCCCCTGCTCCTGGAGCTGGACGAGCCGCTGTGGCTGGAGGGAGCGGCGCCCCAGGGGCTCATTCCCCCGACGGGAACCGCTGAACCGTGCGTGCCGCTGGCGGAGATCACGGTGGTGGAGCCGCCCCCTTCCCTGCGGATGGCCTTGCAGGAAGAACTGGAGAGCTGGAGACGCCGGCTCCCCCGCTGGGCGGCGGGGCGGGCAGCCCCAGAATCAGCTCCAAGAGGAGTGGCTGCTGAACGTCGGGGTCCAAGCGGTGACATGGAGTGAGGCGGCGCCTGGCGAGCCAGCGTTTGCGGCTCGGGCCGCATCGCCACCGGGTTCACAGGGGCCGGATGCCCCCCTGGGCCACCGCGGCCGCCTCCAGCCAGCGCCCGATCGCCTCGGGTAGGGCACAGCGCTGACGGCTGGCCGGCTCGATCGCCAGATGGCGGCTGAGGCCTCGGGCCGCCTCCTGGGGCTCTTCGCCGGCTCGAATGCGCCAAAATTTGTAGCGCACCTCAAAGCTGCCCGGATCGAGCCGCACCGGCTCCAGCTCGATCAGCAAGGGATCACCGCAGACCAGGGGCCGGCGGAAATCGGCGCTGCAGTGCACGATCGGCAGGGCCGCGGCGGCGGGCTCCAGGCCTGCGGGCCGCTCGGCCGAGGGCACCGGAAACACGCAGGCCGGCGCGATGCCGAAGCCCTCCAGGCTCTGCTCGTAGGCCTCATGGCACCAGCGCAGTAGCTGCAGAAAGTGCATCACGCCGGCGGCATCGGTATCACCGAAGCGCACGGTGCGGCGGAGCTGCAGCCAGGAGGGAGGGGCCATGGCTTGATGCTGTCATGGCAGCGCGTTCTGGCGGCAAGACTCGGCAGAACGACCTGCTGGCAAGTCTTGGTAGCAGGGCCTTGTTCAGCCCTGGCAGCCCTTCCTGGCAGCGGGGCTGTGTTGCGGCTGGCTGCCGCAACAGTGGTGGCCGGGGCCGTGCGAGGCCAGCAGAAACGTGTTGCCGTCGGCTGCTCTTTTTCAGCCCTCTGCGTAGAAATGACTCGATCGACGATGGTGGCTGCTCCTAGAGAGAAGCTTTTGCCACTTGCCTACGCAGAAGGCAAGTTTCGGCTTCGCGTCAGATGCCTACCCTTGGCGATCAACAGGGGCATCACCCGATGCGCTATCAAACCAGCGATATCCACTCACCACCAGTTCCGATGTCGACAGGCCGTCATCATCGGCATCTGCAGCATTGGGGCCGTGATTCAATCGGAATGATCGACTCCATGGCGCTTGATTCGCCGCCGCAGACGCCGGCTCCAGCCAAAAGCAGCACCTGCGCCAAGAAGGGGTAAGGGGCCTGGGGTGTCATAGGTGAAGGTCATACTGGCAATGGAGTAGAGAGAAGTATTTACGGCTGTATTATCGCTATTGGAAATATTGCCGCTGCAAACATAGGGAGTTGATGTTGCCGTATCTGTTATGACGGGAGTTGAGCAGAGTAAGATCTGATTTTGTGAATTGGCGAGAATGGGAGTACTGAAATTGGTGACCTCGCCCCCTGTAAGTGTGTTCACGGCAAAGGTGTCACTGCTTCCAGAGGCGCCAGAGAACGTGCCGTTAACAGAGCCAGCTCCGTTTTGGGCCCCAAATGTGAATGAGCTGAGCTTCACATTGTAAAGTTTATTGCTGGCCCCTATTGTGAAATTCAGGCCGTTGTACCCTGTGTTGGGTGAATGATCACAAGCGTTGTTATTGCTATTATTTTTCGCCCAGTAAGCACAGAGGCCTATTTGGTTTGAAACTCGAAAGCCGCCGCCATTGAGTCCGTCAATCGTCAATGTAACGCCGTTATTGGTGAACGTGGTGCTATTGACCAGGCTGTTTAGGCCAATGTTGCCATTGCCGGTGAAGGTGAACACCGCTGTAATAGGCCAGGGCCCCAAGCGGCATGTTCGCCATCAAGGCCGTGGCTGCCAAGCAGTAAGGCAGCAGCCGGGCCGTAGTGAATGTTGAGCGTTTCATGGTCCCTACCCCCCCTGGGTATACTCGCTGGGGCATAGGTGCCATCGAGTCTTCCGCTTACTTTACTTGAAAATTCAGCGGGCATAGATTGGGTGGGCTTTGGCCTGGCCTTGGCGGTTCTGGGTGGGGTGAGGCCGGGGCGCGAGTCGCTCATCTCAGGAAGGCCGGCCAGCCTGAGCTGTACTGCAGCGCCAGCCGGGCGAGCCAGTAGAGCAGCAGCGCCAGAGCCAGGGCGATCACGGGGCGAGCGCGCAGCGCGAAGGGCCAGAGCTGCCGCCGCCGAATCGCCAGCACCGACCAGACCAGCAGCCCCGCAGCCAGCAGCGGCCCGAAGGCATGCAGGCGGATCGACTGCTCCAGGTGGCCCACCAGGGCCTGGCTGGTGGCGCGGGTCAGATAGCAGGTGGGGCACGGGATGCCCGTGAGGGCTTGCAGCGGGCAGGGCCAGCCGGGTAGATCCGGATGCAGCCCCTTGATCGCCAGATAGCCGGTGAGGGCGGCAGGGAGCAGGTGACCCATGCCATGCAGCTGACGCAGCCAGGGCTTCAGGTGAGGCCTGAGCGGCCGTCGCTGCGACTGGCGACGCAGGCGCTGAGCTTGGTGTGGATCGCGGCCGGGAAGCATGGGGAAACCCCGCTGCTGTTCAGCGATCCACCGAGCCCATGATCACATCGATGGAGCCGAGAATCGCCATGATGTCGGCCACCTTGGCCCCCTTGAGGATGTGGGGCAGGATCTGAAGATTGTTGAGATCAGCAGCGCGGATCTTGAAGCGCCAGGGGGTGACGTCGTCGTTGCCCTGGATGAAGACGCCGATTTCGCCTTTGCCGGATTCAAGCCTGGTGTAGAGCTCTCCCGAGGGAATCTTGAAGGTGGGGGCCACCTTTTTGGCCACATACTGGTAATCAAAGCCGTACCATTCGCTGCCTTTGCCTTCAGCCATGCGCCGGGCTTCGAGATTTTCGGTGGGGCCACCGGGAATCATCTTGATCGCCTGGCGCAGGATCTTGAGCGATTCGCGCATTTCCTGCACCCGTACCCGGTAACGGGCGAAGCAATCTCCCTCCTTCTCCCAGACCACGTTCCAATCGAAGTCGTCGTAGCACTCGTAGTGATCCACTTTGCGTAGATCCCAGGGCACGCCGGAGGCCCGCAGCATCGGTCCCGACAGGCTCCAGTTGATCGCCTGCTCGCGGTTGATCACGCCTAGCCCCTCGATGCGGCGGCGGAAGATGGGATTATTGGTAATCAGCTTTTCGTATTCGTCGATCTTGGGACCGAACCAATCGCAGAAGTCTGCGCACTTCTCCAGCCAGCCGTAGGGCAGATCCACCGCTACCCCGCCGATGCGAAAGTAGTTGTTGTTGATCAGGCGCTGGCCGGTGGCCGCCTCCCAGAGGTCATAGATCATCTCCCGTTCGCGGAAGATGTAGAAGAACGGCGTCTGGGCGCCCACATCCGCCAGGAAGGGGCCAAGCCAGAGCAGGTGATTGGCGATGCGGTTCAGTTCCAGCATGATCACGCGGATATAGCTGGCCCGCTTGGGCACCGGCACATTGGCCAGGCGCTCCGGCGCGTTGACCACGATCGCCTCGTAGAACATGCCGGCCGCGTAGTCCATGCGGCTCACGTACGGCACGTACATGATGCTGGTGCGGTTCTCGGCGATCTTCTCCATGCCGCGGTGCAGGTAGCCGATCACCGGCTCGCAATCCACCACGTCCTCGCCGTCGAGGGTGACCACCAGCCGCAGCACCCCGTGCATCGAGGGGTGATGGGGGCCGAAGTTGACCACCATCGGCTCCGTGCGCGTCTCCAGCTGCGTCATGGGGCCGTGGGCTGCTCATGGATGCCAGGATCTTAGGAAGGTCTCGATGCCGGATTGGTTTGTGTCGTACTCCGAGTCGCACGCCGACCCCAGCAGCGCCTTTCAGCACCAGCCCGTTCTGGCCGCCCAGGTGCTGGCTGCTTTCGCCGAATTGGTGGTCCCACCAGGAGGCGCATCGGCCCCGCTGCTCGACTGCACCCTCGGTGGCGGCGGCCACAGCGCCCTGCTGCTGGAGGCCCATCCCGGGCTGCGCTTGATCGGCCTAGACCGTGATCCCACCGCCCGCGCCGCCGCCGCCGAGCGCCTGGCGCCCTTCGGTGATCGGGTCACAATCGTGGCCACCAGCTTCGGCGATTACACCCCGGACCAGCCTGTGCTAGGCGTGCTGGCCGATCTGGGGGTCAGCAGCCCCCAGCTCGATGTGGCGGCTCGCGGCTTCAGTTTCCGCGCCGATGGGCCGATCGACATGCGCATGAACCCCGAGGCCGGGGAGACGGCGGCGGAGCTGATCGACCGGCTGGAGGAGAACGAGCTGGCGGACCTGATCTATGCCTATGGCGAGGAGCGCCTGTCGCGCCGCATCGCCCGGCGCCTGGTGGCGGAGCGCCCCTGGAATGGCAGTAGCCGCGGCAGTGCACGCAGCAGTGGACGCAGCAGTGCTGATCTGGCCTACGTGATCGCAGGCTGTTTTCCGCCCCAGGCCCGGCGTGGCCGCATCCATCCCGCCACCCGCACCTTCCAGGCCCTGCGCATCGCCGTCAACGATGAACTCGGCCAGCTCGATCGCCTGCTGCAGCACGCCCCCAATTGGCTGGTACCCGGCGGCCTGCTGGCGATCATCAGCTTCCATTCGCTCGAGGATCGGCGCGTCAAGACCGCCTTTCTCAGCGACGACCGGCTGGAGCGGCTGACCCGCAAACCGCTGGTGGCCGAGGCGGCCGAGGCTGAGGCCAATCCCCGCAGCCGTTCGGCCAAGCTGAGATTGGCCCGGCGCCGTTGATGGCGCTCTCTGCCTTGCTGACTTTTTCTGTCTTGCTGACATCTCCAGAGTTACTGATTTCTCCAGAGTTGCTGAATCCGTTCTCGCTGCTCTCGCTAGCGCCCGCCGGGTCGCTGTTGGCCACGGCCAGCCCGGGACTGGCCCGCAGTGATCTGCTCTGGTGGCTGGCGCTGCTGGTGCAGCTGCTGGCGATCCCCGGCACCCTGCTGCCGGTGCTGCCCGGCCTGGCCTTGCTGCCGCTCGGGGCCCTGATCTGGGTGGCGGCGGTGGGCTGGGCCACGGCCTGGCCCACCGTGCTGCTCGGCTCGCTGATCCTGCTGCTGGGCTGGGGTGCCGAGGCCCTGGGGCTGGTGCTGGGGGCGGCCCGCTTGCAGGCCAGCCGCTGGGCCTACATCGGCTCGGCGATCGGCCTGGTGGTGGGCTTGCTCGGCCTGTTGCCGGCCCTGCCGGTCGGCGGGCCGCTGGTCGGGGCCCTGGTGGGGCCCCTGGTTGGCGCCAGCCTGGGGGAACTGGTGAGCGCCCCCATCGCTCTCGGTGCCTTCGGGTTGCAGCGCCTGAAACGCTCGCTGCAGGTGGGGCTGGCGGTGGTGGCCGGCATGCTCGTCAGCCGGCTGGCCCAGATGTTGCTGGCTCTGGTAGGGGTGCTCGGTTTTGTGTTGCTGAGCGTGCGCTGGGGTTAGGCGGCCGCAGGCCAGGCATCGAGCCAGGGGCCAACCTCACGCATGGGCCCGCCCCTGCTCAGGCTGCGCTGAACAAGCTCCGCGACGTTCACGCATCTAACCCAGCGCCCGTGAAAACCAGATCCTGATCGTTCATCAGGATCTGGGCGGAATCCTGCCCCATGCCCCGGGTTCGGCTCTGCGGACACTGGTTCAGCAGCCGTTCAAGCGGCGGGGCTGGCCCCGCTGGCCGGCCGCTTGGCGGCCTCGAGCACCAGCAGCTGCCGGTAGGCCGCAGTGCTGATGCACAGCACGACCGGCCAGGCGACGAAGAAACCCACGAAACAGGCCAGGACCCCGAACAGACACAGCATCGATTCGATCAGCAGCAGCAGCAGCAGCAGCGGCCAGTGGGGATCCGCCAGGGTGCGGCCGCGCTGCACGGTGGCCCAGGGGGCCAGTTCTTCGTTGAGGGCGATCTGGCCCAGGAACTGCTGGTTGACCCGTAGGTAGATCACCGCCACCAGCCAGAGGCCGAGCAGCAGCACCAACAGCACCAGCAGCACGATCAGCACCAGATCCCGGCCCGGTAAACCACCTCCCCCGCCGGACGGGCTCTGATAAGCCCGGTAGAGCAACGGGCCGCCGACCCCGAGCAGGATCAGCAGGATCGCCCCCACCTGGAGGACGTTCAACAGCAGGGAGGACCAGAACAGGCGCAGGATCGGGCCGTCATCCCAGCGGCACAGCTCGATAAACCTGGGGCGATGGCCATCGAGGCTGCGCAGGGCGCCGCGGACGATGCCGATCCGGCCCCACAAATAGCTGGCGATCGCGCCCACCAGCCCCACCAGCGCCAGCAGCCAGTCCGACGGCCGATTGGAGAAGCCCCCGTCGGCGCCGAGGCGCGACTGCAGCAACTGGAAGCCGATCTGCAGGCCCCAGAGCAAAATCGCGAACAGCAGGAAGGTGCCGGGGGTACGGCAGAAGGCCTGCCAGCCGTCGTGCAGGGCGTCGCCGATGTTGAGGCGGGGAGCCACGCGACCGGGGGACGGGGCGGTCATCGCACGGCCTTGAGATGGGCTGACGCTAGGTGGATTGCCGGAGTTCGGCCAGGGCGGCGCTCACAACCTTCAGGGCTCGATCGATGTCGGCGGCGGTGGTGTCGCGCCCCAGCCCGAAGCGGATCGAGGCGGCGGCCTGGCGGCGGCTGCGGCCCAGGGCCGCCAGCACCTGGGAGGGGCTGCCCTGGCTGCAGGCGGAGCCGCTGCTCACCGCCAGCTCACTGCGCAGCAGCCGGTGCAGCCGTTGGCCATCGACGCCGTCGATGCCGACATTGAGGTTGTGGCCCAGGCGCCGGTTGCGGTGGCCGTTGAGCTGTACGCCCTCCAGCGGCTCCAGGCCTGCCCATAAACGGTCCCGCAGCAGCGTCAGTCGGGCGCTGCGCTCCGCCTGGTCGGCCAGGGCCAGCTGCACCGCCTTCCCCAGCCCCACCAGCAGCGGCACCGCCAGGGTGCCGGCCCGCAGACCCCCTTCCTGGCTGCCGCCGTGCTGCTGGGGCGCCAGGGCCACGCCCTCGCGGCGCAGCAGCGCCCCGCAACCCTTGGGGCCGTAGAGCTTGTGGCCGCTGAGGCTGAGCAGGTCGATGTTCAGGTCGGCCATCGCCAGGGGGAGGTGCCCCACCGCCTGGGCCGCATCGCAGTGGAACAGGGCGCCATGCCGCCGGCAGAGCTGGCCGATCGCGGCCAGATCCTGGAGCACGCCGATCTCGTTGTTGGCGGCCATCACCGACACCAGCAGCGTGTCCGGGCCGATGGCGTCAGCCAGGTGCTGCAGGTCCAGCAGGCCATCGGGCTGCACCGGCAGCACGGTCAGCGGGAAGCCATGGCGGCCCAGCCAGCCCATGGGATCGAGCACGGCCCGGTGTTCTGTGGCCACGGTGATCAGGCCCCGGCGGGGCTCGCCGCGCTCCAGGGCCGCTTCGGCCACGCCCTTGAGGGCCAGGTTGTTGGCTTCGGTGGCGCCGCTGGTGAAGATCACCGCTTCGGCCGGCATCCCCAGGCCCGCGGCCACCTGGCCGCGGGCGATCTCCACGGCGGCGGCGGCCTCGAGGGCGGGCCGGTACAGGCGGCTGGCGGGATTGGCGAACTGCTGGTGCCACCAGGGTTCCATCGCCGTCATCACCCGGTCGTCACAGGGGGTGGTGGCGTGGTGGTCGAGGTAGGCGAGCATGGAGCCATGCTGACGTTTCTGCGTACGACGTGCCTCCCAGGGCTTGCAAGCCTGCGGTGGCTTCGCCCTTGGCCCCTGGCCCGACCAGCCGCGTCGGCCCCGGTGCTGCCGGCTACGGCCTTGCTGGCCCTGGCCATGGTGCCCGGACTCCTGAGCCCGGTGGCGGCGGCTGAGAATCCGGCGCCGGCTGCTGCCAAGGCGCCCCGGCCGGCGGATCTGGTGATCCTGCAGGAATGGCTCACCCGGGAGGGGCCCCAGTCGATCGGGGTGTATGGCGTGAAAGTCGATCCGCTGAGGTCCGACAACCGCAGCGTGCAGGTCTGGCAGGAGAAGGTGGATCGGGTCACGATCGCCACCGACAAGATCCGCTGCAGCACCAGCGGCCCGATGCGGGTCACCGGCACCACCAACCGCCTGATCGTGCGCGAACTCAATCCCGGCGGCCCGATCACCAAGACCAATCGCCTCGATCACCTGATCTGGTGGGCGGTGTGTGTGCCGGCCCAGACGGGCAAGGATCCCGCCACTCTCGGGGCGCTGGCCCGTTCCCTGGGCTACAGCGGCCAGCTGATCGAGCGGGAAGAGGTGCTGGTGGCGCCGCGGCGCTGATTGCGGGGCTCTCCGCCAGCTCCGGGTCCGATCCGGCGGCCGCAGATAGATTTCCGCCATGAGCAGTGAATCCATGACTGGCGCCTCCGGATCCGTCAACGCCAATTCACCCGGCAATCCCTCCCCGGAGGCCAGCGGCACCACGGCCGCTGAGGAGGTGGCCAAGCTGCCGGTGCGGCTGCTGCTGGTGGACGACGAGCCCGGCCTGCGCACCGCCGTCAAGACCTACCTGGAGGATGAGGGCTTCCACGTCAGCACCGCCAATGACGGCGAGGAGGGCTGGAGTGCCGCCCAGGAGTTGCTGCCCGATGTGGTCATCACCGATGTGATGATGCCCCGCTGCGATGGCTACGGCCTGCTCAAGCGCCTGCGGGCCGATGAGCGCCTCGGCGGCACGCCGGTGATCTTCCTCACCGCCAAGGGCATGACCTCCGATCGCATCGCCGGCTTCCAGGCCGGCGCCGATGACTACATCCCCAAGCCCTTCGATCCCGATGAGCTGGTGGCGCGGGTGCGCAATGTGGTGCGGCGCCAGGAGCGGCTGCTGGCCGAGGCGGCCCGCTTCGCCGACGCCGACATCGGCGCCATGGCCAAGCAGATCACCGAGATCCGCTCGATGCTCGGCACCGCTGGCGGCGGCGGCAGGAAGCCGGTGGCGGACGTCAAGCTGGAGTTCACCCCCCGCGAGGCCAGCGTGCTGCAGCTGGTGGCCGAAGGGATGATGAACAAGGAGATCGCCCGGCGCCTGGAAACCTCGATCCGCAACGTCGAGAAGTACGTCAGCCGCCTGTTCATCAAGACCGGCACCGCCAGCCGCACCGAACTGGTGCGCTTTGCCTTGGAACATGGGCTGGTCGACTGACAGGGGAGGCGCGGCTGTATCCGCGTGCCGTTGAATGGGGTGAGGTTTCCAGCCCCGGATTCTTTCCCCATGCCCAGGTTTCTCGCCTCGTCCCCCGCACGGCGCGTCGCCGGAGCCTTCGCTGCTTCCGCCCTGCTGAGCGGTGGGATCCCCACGGCGCAGGCCCAGGAGCCGTGCCGCTTCCTGATGCCGCTCGGCGGCAGTGGCGAGCCGGTGGTGACCAAGCGGATCGGCCCCGATCGCCTGCTGGGCCGCACCAACTGGAATACCGATTTCAGCGTCGATAAGACCTTCCGCAGCGATCGGATCTCCGTGCAGGGATGCAACTGAGGCCCGGGTGCGGTTCCTGCGCTGAGCGCTGCTGGCCCCGAGCCGCGGGCCTTGCCCCGCCGCTGCGCTGATGACCTCCGAAGGCTGGCTGCCGCGGGCCCTCAATGGCGGCTGGACCTATCGCGACCGGATCGAGGCCCGCTCCGGCGGCATGGCCGTCAGCGCCTTCTATGCCGGCCGTTACCGCCATTCAGGGCCGGACCAATGGCAGCGGCGCCTGGCCGCCTGTGAGATCGAGCGCAACGGCCGGCCTCTCCCTGCCGATGAGCCGCTGGTGGCCGGCGATCGGCTGGCCTGGCATCGCCCCCCCTGGTGGGAGGAGGCCGTGCCGGCCCGCTGGGCGGTGGTGCACGACGACGGCGATCTGCTGGTGCTCGACAAGCCCAGTGGGCTGCCGGTCTTGCCGGCCGGGGGCTGGCTGGAGCACACCGTGCTGCGGCTGCTGGAGCGCCGCCATCAGGGTGATCCGGCCGGTCTGCCGCGGCCGGTGCATCGGCTGGGGCGGTTCACCAGCGGGCTGTTGGTCTGTGCCCGCCGGCCCGCCACCCGGGCCTGGTTGAGCCGGCAGCTGCGGGAAAGCACAGGGGTTGGTGGTACGGCCGATCCTGGCGCGATTGAGGCTGGTCCCGGCGCCGGTGAACAGACATGCTCGGCAGCGGCGCCGGGTTGCCGCAAGCTCTATCGCGCTCTGCTGGTGCCGGGGGCCCTGGCGTTGGCTGTGGGCGAAGCGCTGGTGATCACCACGCCGATCGGCCGCCGCGACCATCCCCAGCTGGGGCAGATCTGGTGTGCCGCCGCTGGCTGCCGCACCGGGGATCTGACGGCCCGCAGCACGCTCACCCTGCTGGAGCGCCAGGCTGGAGCCGATCTGGTGCAGGTGGCGATCGCCAGCGGCCGACCCCATCAGATCCGCATCCACTGCGCCGCCGTCGGCGCCCCGCTGCTGGGGGATCCGCTCTACCGGCCCGGTGGCCTGGCGGCAGCGGATGCCCGGCCGGGGGAGGGGGGCTATCGGCTGCAGGCCTGGCGCCTGGAGCTGGAGTGCCCGGGGGGGGAGAGGTTGGTGCTGGAGGCGCCGGTGGCGCTGGGGGTGAGCTGAGGGAGCGTTCCGATGCTTGGGATCTTCCCGGTAAACTCCCCGATGAACTGATCGATGGACTGATCGATGCATGGCCGGATGCCGCGAGCGGCTGGTTCGGTGGTTTTGGGATCGAAGGCTATCGGTAGGCCACGCACTACTTTTTGGAGTGAGCTTCGATGACAGCGGAAGAGCGCAACCGCCGCATGAAATACGGACATGATGTGCCGCGCTGGTGGATTGCTGATGTGCATCAGCCAGCTGAATCAGACGTGAGTCAGGATCGGCGTGGAGCTGCTGCTGCCTCAGCTTCCGAGACGAGCGAAATCCATGATTATCGTGTCTTCAAGCAACGCCGGCGTCAGCTTCTGCAGCGCGAGCAATCCAGGCGTCTGAATCGTGGTCTTCGCAATTTGCAGAAAGGGATTGCACTCCTGATTGTCATCGTGGCTTTTCTGGTCGGCGGCCTGCCGGGGCTGGCCGTCGGGGCCTTTAGCGGCTTGGCGCTGATCGCGTGGCGGTTCGAGCTCTGATCGGGCCTGGCCTGGCCTCAAGGGCTGGTCATCGGTGGGGAGGCGAGTTGTTCGGTTTCGGCCAGGTTCAGCGGTTGGGCTGAAACAAGATAAATATATTCTTTATTCATCACATGGCTGACAACACCGATGCGTTCCCCATTGGGGTTGTGGATGCCGATCTGGGCGCCAATATAGCGTTTGTAATCCAGCTCGATGGTTTGCAGGTGACCCTTTTGGGCCAGCAGTTGTTCCATGGCGCTGCGATCAATGAAGCCCTCGTTGCTGAAGGAGACAATCAGATTGGGGCAGCGCAGTCTGCTGATCATCTCGGTCAGTGCCGGTAGGGATCTGGGCTTGCTGTTGAAGTCGCTCTTGCTGAGCTTGCAGTCGATGCGTTTGCAGGCCACGCCATAGACCTCCGGTTGATCCCAGCGGCAGAGACTCTCCCAGATGTGGTAGTTGCCGAGATAGGAGTGCTGGTTATAAGGGGGGTCGAGATAGGCGCAGTCGGCCTCGATGGTTGCGGCGGCATCCAGGGCATCCAGCTGGTAGGAGCGGCAGGGGCGGTCGGCTGCGGCGTCCAACATCGCGGGCAGCCGCAGCTGCAGGGGGTTATAGGAGCGTTTGGCCCATTGCTTGAGATAGGCCATCTGCACACCGGTGGTGGAATCGATGCGATCCGCCGCCTCCATCAGGGCGGTGAGGCAGATGGCTTTGAGGATCGGCGACAGATCCCAGGCGTCGATCTGGTCGCGGATGGCATCAATTTTTTCGCCATTTTGCGGCTGGAAGAAGCGGCTCTTGATGCAGTAGGTTTCGGTGATGTAGCCTGGTTGGCCAGGGATCTGATTGAGTTCATCGATCAAGTGCCGCGCTGTTGAAGCGGTGGCGCTTGCTTCGGCTTCCACATGGCATTGGGCCAGGATATGGGCATAGTGGTTGATGTCATTGCTGAAGACCTGATAGCCATTCTTTTTCAGCTCGTAGCCAACTCTTGATGTTCCCGAGAAGGCATCCAGTACGGATTTAACGCCCTCCAAGTTGCTCAATGCTGCCATAAGTCTAGGTAGGATCTTGCGCTTGGAGCCGAGATACTTGATCACCTAGAAGTCTGCCTTCATCGATTCAATCCTAGCAGTGCCTTCAATTCTGGCTGTCTCGACCCCGTTACTTGCTGCCGATCGACTGGCTCAGCCAGGGTCCGGAGTGCGCGATTGGCACAAGGATCATGCGCCGTTGGCCCCAACGGCCGGACTGTCGCTGTGGCCTTCTGCGGCTGGTCTTGCCATAGTTATTGGTGTGGATTTCTGCAGGCTGATGGGTTTGCGCCGTTACCTCTCACTGGCTCTGGCCTGTGCCGGTTGTCTCGCGGGCGCCGCTGGCGGCCAGGCGGCACCGCAGCCCGCAGGGGCGATCTCAACCAGCGGGCTCGGTGAGCTTCGTTTCGAGAACGGCTACCCCAGCGCCGCCACCGCCCAAAAGCTCTACGACGAACTGGACCGGCAGCGGGCCACCCAGTCCTATCTCTGGGCCCTGCCAGCGGTGGGCTTCAAGGCCCTCTACGACGTCCAGGCCAAAACCCTGGGCGTGCGCAACGGCGACGTGCTGCTGTATCGCACCCTCAAGGACAAGGCGGGGATGCTCACCCCCAACATCACCACCCTCTATGCCTTCAGCTTCTGGGATCTGGCGGCCCAGGGGGCCCTGGTGGTGGAGGTGCCGGCCGGGCTCATCGCCGGTGGGGTGATGGACATCTGGCAGCAGCCGATCACCGACATGGGCCAGACCGGCCCTGATCAGGGAGCTGGCGGTAAATATCTGATCCTTCCCCCGGGTGGGCCTGAGCTGGAGGCACCCGGTTACCGGGTCTTCCGCTCCCCCAGCAACCAGGTGTGGTTCGGCACCCGGGGCCTAGCGCCGGATAAGGCCGTGGCCGAGGCCACCGTGCGCCAGCACCGCCTCTACGGCTGGAACCAGCGGGCCAATCCGCCGGCCACCGGCTACAGCGAAGTGGGCGGTCGCCCCTGGCAATCGGCCCAGCCCACCGATCTCTCCTACTGGCGCCTGCTCAGTGAGCTCTACGCCAACGAGCCGGTGGCGCCTCGCGATCGCATGCTGTTCGGCATGTTGGCGCCATTGGGCATCGTCCCCGGCCAGCCCTTCAACCCCGATGCCCGCCAGGCGCGGATCCTCAGCGAGGCGGCCCAGCTGGGTGATCTGATGGCCCGCACGATCGCCTACGACAAGCGCACCCCCGGAGCCACGGTGTATCCCGGCAAGCACTGGGAGTACGCGGTGCTGTTCGACCTCGACCAGGAATTGGTTCTATGAAGCGATCGGCATGTCGGTGGGGATGCAGGGCCGGGTGCTGGGCTTCGGCCAGGTGTACCTGGAGACCTCCAAGGACAGCCGCGGCCAGTGGCTCGATGGCGGCCGCACCTACCGCATGCGGGTGCCGGCAGGCGCGCCGGTGAAGCAGTTCTGGTCGATCACCCTCTACGACAACCTCAGCCGCGGCCCGGTGATCACGCCCCAGGGCGGAGCCGACCTCAGCTCCCGCAAGCCCGAACTGGTGAGCAATGCGGACGGCTCTGTGGATGTGTTCTTCGGCCCAGTCAAGCCGGCTGGCGCCAGCAACTGGATCCAGACACTCCCGGGCAAGGGCTGGTTCGCCTACTTCCGCTTCTACGGCCCCACCGAGCCCTACTTCGCCAAGAGCTGGCAGCTCAATGACATCGAGCCGCTGGCTCCGGCGGGTCGCTGAGGCGCCAGGTCGGGATCCTGGGGGCCTCTGCTCCCTTCGGATGGTCCCTGCAGGGGCATAACCGGATCGCCTGAGCCGTTCTCTGTTTCCCATCCGCTCCGATCCCGCCCGCTCCTGGGCCTTCACCGCAGCGTTGAGCCCCAGCCTGCCAAGCCAGGTCCTTCCCTTAACTCTCCTCGATTCAGCCACTCGATTCCGCCATGGCTTTCGCTCCCTTCTTCCCCAGCCCCAGCCCCAGCCCTGCGGGCGATCGACGCCAAGTGCGACCCATGCGGCTGGTTTCGGCACTGGTGGGGGGAGGCCTGCCCCTGGTGTCCCTGATGGCCCCGGCCCTGGCGGTCCCGGCCTTGCCGGACCCGGCCCCAGTTTCGGCGCCATCACCCCGCTCCGCGGTGGTCCTTGACGCTGCCGGCCTGGCGACCCCGATGGCCGTTCCCGCTTTCAACCCCGGGGCGCTCCAGCCCCCCACCCCCGCCGAAGCGAAGGCGATCGCCAAGGAGGCCTGGCTCTACGCCTATGCACCGCTGCAGGGCTACCAGACCCTCTGGAACCAAACCCAGAACCCCGCCTTCCCGGGCTATGTGGGTGGCTTCAACCGCTTCCGTCACTACAGCCGTTCTGCCACCCCGGCCGACACTGACATCGTCACCCCCAACAATGACACCCCCTATTCCTGGGCCTGGCTGGATCTGCGCGCCGAGCCGATCGTGCTGGAGCTGCCGGCCGTGGCGGCGCCCCGGTATTACGTCAACCAGTGGTTTGACCTCTACACCCATAACTTCGCCTACACCGGTGTGCGGGCCAGTGGCCGCCAGGCGGGGCGCTATCTGTTCGTGGGGCCCCACTGGCACGGGGTCGTGCCGCCGGGCATCACCGGGGTGTTCCGCGCCGAAACCGACTTCATCGGCACCCTGACGCGTACCCAGCTCAATGGCCCCGGCGACGTCGCCGCCCTGCAGGCGATCCAGGCCCAGTACAAGTTGATCCCCCTCTCCACGTACACCCACACCACCCCGCCGCCCGTAGCACCGGCGGTGGCTTGGCCCACTTGGGATGGCAAAACGGCTGAGGGGATCGGTTTCATCGGCTATCTCAACGCCCTGCTGCCGTTCATGCCGACAGTGCCCTCCGAGCAGGCGATGCGCGCGCGCTTCGCGCGGATCGGCATCGGTGCTGGTCTGCCTTTTGATCCGGCCCGCCTCGATCCCGCCACCCGGGCCGCAATCGAGACCGGTGTGGCGGAGGCGGCCCAGGAGATCAAGGCCAAGGCCCTGGCCCAGAGCAGTTCCAAGGGCTTCTTCGGCACCCGTGAGGAACTGGGGAGCGAGTACCTCACCTATCGCGCCATGGGAGCGATGTTGGGGATCTACGGCAACAGCAGCGCTGAGGCCTTCTACGCCACCCAGCAGAAAGGCCCCGACGGCCAGGTGCTCGACGGTCGCCGCCGTTGGCTGCTGCGCTTCCCGGCCGGCCAGCTGCCGCCAGTGAGCGAGTTCTGGTCGATCACGATGTACACCCTGCCCCAGCGCCTGCTCAGCCCCAACCCGATCAACCGCTATTCGATCGGCGACCGCACGCCGGGCCTCCGTTACGGCGCCGATGGTTCGTTGGAGATCTATTTGCAGGCTGAGAATCCCGGCCCGGCCAAGGCCGCCAATTGGCTGCCGGCACCGGCCGGACCGTTCTTCTTCGTGGCGCGGCTGTACGGGCCGAAGCCTGCGGTGCTCTCCGGGGCCTGGACCTTGCCGGCCTTGGTGGAGGTGCGCTGAGGCGTCAGCACCGCTCGAAGGCGATCAGGCGCGAAAAATAGAAGGGGGCCTGGTTGAGGCTGCGGCGCACGGGCTTGAAGCCGGCGGCGGCGGCGGCGGCCACGATGCCGTCTTCTCGCAGGGTGTAGGCCCGGGTGGTTTTGCTGGGGCCGGGGAACAGCTGGCCGATGCCCTTGAGCAGGGCGAGCAGCGGCGTGTACGGCGCGAAGCTGACCAGCAGGTGGGTATCGGCCATGGCGGCCAGGTGCGCGACCATCTCTTCGGCGGCCACCTGGGGGTAGTGGATGAACACATCCAGGCAGATCACCGTGTCGTAGCGGCCCTGCAGGCTTTCGAGATCCGAGGCGCTGAAGCTGAGCCGTTCGCCGCTGATGCCGGCTTCGCCCGCCCGCCGCGCCGCCTCGGCCACCATCGCCGCCGACAGATCGCTGGCGGCCACCGAACCCGCCCCCAGCTGGGCCAACGGCAGGCTGAGGCTGCCTACACCGCAGCCGGCATCGCAGAAGCTGCGGCCTGCCAGGTTGCCCTGCTCCTGCAGCCAGAGCAGCACCTGATCGACGGTCTTCTGATGGCCGATGCGGATGTTGCGCTGGACCTTGTTGACCTCATCGCTGTCGCTGTAGATGCGGTTCCAGCGCTCGAAGCCGGTGCTCTCGAAATAGGCCTGCACCTCGGCCTTCTCGCTCTGCTTGGCGTCCTGGAGCGCGCTGTTCTGATCGGGTGGAACCTCCTGCAGGTCGGCGGACATCGGACGGGATTAGGCACCAGTGGGCCGGATCCTAGGCAGGGAGCCCGGCCCGCTCAGGCTGAGCGCTGCCAGCTCAAACCGGCCTCGCCGGCCCGCCAGCGCAGGGTGTCCGCCAGGGCCATCCCCAGCAGCGCCGTTTCGGCTCTGGCGCTGCCACCCATCAGGCCGCGGGGTAGCAGGGTGGCCGCCGCAATCGCCTGGCCGGGCTGGCCGCTCCAGCGGGCCAGGCGCACCACCCCCTCCAGCAGCGGCAGGGTCACGCCGGCCAGGGTGCCGTCCTCCAGCCGGCAGCTGCCGTCCCGCACGGTCAGGATCCGTTCGTCCCAGCGGTGCTGGCCCTCCGCCAGGCCATAGGGGGCCAGGGCATCGCTGACGATCACCACCTGTTCGGGGGCCAGGCGCTGCACCAGCACCGCCATCGCCGGCGCCACATGCACGCCATCGGCGATCAGGCCCAGGGCCACATCCGAGCGCAGCAGGGCTGCCGCCACCGGCCCCGGCGCGCGGCGATGCATGTCCGGCATGGCATTGAAGACGTGGGTGAGCATGCCCACGCCAGCGGTATATGCGGCGGCGGCCTCCGCTTCGGTGGCGGCGCTGTGGCCCAGGCTCACCACCACCTCCATGGCCCGCAGGGCGGCGATCACCGGTGCGCTCCCCGCCAGTTCCGGCGCCAGGGTCATCAGGGCGATGTCGGCTTCGGGGCCGCCGCCAAAGCCGCCGATGCGCTCCTGCAGGGCCGCCAGGCTGGGCTCGCAGAGATGCTGAACCGGATGGGCGCCACGGCGGGCCGGCGCCAGAAACGGTCCCTCCAGATGGGCCCCCAGCAGGCGGCAGCGCCCTGGCCGGTGCCGGCGCCGGGCTTCGGCCAGCACCGTCAGCGCCTGGCGCAGGGGCGCCACCGCGCAGGTGACCAGGGTCGGGCAGATCGCCTCGACGCCATCGCGCCAGAGCTGCTCCAGCAGTTGCTCCAGCCGCGGCAGATCGGCTTGCGATAGCTCCGGAAAGGCCAGCCCCAGGCCGCCATTGATCTGCAGATCGATCCCGGCGGGCGAGAGCCAGTTGCCGCCCCAGTCGTCGCCGGCGGCGCGGCTGCCTGGATCGAGCGGCTGGACCAGGGCGATGCGCTCGGCGTCATCGAGGCCGATGCGCCAGCGCCGCTGTGGATCCTGGCCCCCGGGCGGGCCCCCGGGCGGGCCCTCGGGCTGGCTGGCAGGCAGGCGCAGGTTGGTGAGCCAGCGCATGGGGAGGCGGGAGCACGCGTAGGAGAGAGAATGCCACCCTCCGCGCCTTCGCCCGCCGTGGTTCAGGGTTCAGCCAGCAGCTCCCACCCGGCCCCGGCCCCTCAGGGTGGCGGTGTGCCGCCGGGTTCGCCGCCGAGGGTGGCGGTGATCATGGGCAGCGATTCCGATCTGCCGACGATGGAGCCGGCGCTGCGGATCCTGCAGGACTTCGGGGTGGCCTGCGAGGTGCGGGTGCTTTCAGCCCATCGCACGCCGTTGGAGATGGTGGCCTTCGCCGAGGCCGCCGCCGGCCGGGGCCTGAAGGTGATCATCGCCGGTGCCGGCGGCGCCGCCCATCTGCCCGGCATGGTGGCCTCGCTCACCACGTTGCCGGTGATCGGCGTGCCGGTGCAGAGCCGGGCGCTGTCGGGGGTGGATTCGTTGCATTCGATCGTGCAGATGCCGGCCGGTATCCCCGTCGCCACGGTGGCGATCGGCAATGGCCTCAATGCCGGTTTGCTTGCGGCCCGGATCCTGGCGATCGCCGATGAGCGGCTGGCCGGCGAGCTGGCCCGCTATCAGGCGGATCTGCACGATCAGGTGGTGGCCAAGGACGGGCGGCTGCAGCAGCTCGGCAGCGCCGTCTATCTGGCGCAGATGGGAGACCGGGGCTGATCCCGGTGCACCAACCGTGGCGCTCAGACCGTGGCGGCGGACCGCTCGGGCCGCCAAGCTGAGCCCAGTTCCCGCCCTGATGCCTGGGGCCCCTGAGGCAATGCTCGAGCGGTTGGTGTTGCCCCCCTGGTTGCGGATCAGCCTGGCCCTGCCGCTGCTGGTGCTCAATCTCTGGGTGCTGCGCCAGCTGCTGGTGCCCCTGGCGCCATTCCCCGCCCTGTTTCTGACGGCGGCCCTGCTGGCTTTCCTGCTCGACATCCCCACTCGCTGGCTGGTGGATCAACGGCTGCCGCGCCCCCTGGCGTTGCTGCTGGTGCTGGGGATCGGCTTCGGTGGGGTGGTGCTGGCAGTGTTGTGGCTGCTGCCGCGCCTGGTCACCCAGCTCGATGAGCTGATCACCGCCCTGCCGGGCTGGCTGGTCAAGGGCGAAACCCTGCTGTCGGATCTGCAGACCTGGGCGATGAACAAGGGCCTGCCCACCGATTTCGGCAATCTCAGCAGTGAACTGATCAGTCGCAGCAGCAAATTGGCCAGCCAGCTCAGCCAGCAGCTGCTCAGCCTGCTGGGCGCCACCGTGGGATTGACCGTCAACACCGTGATCGTGCTGGTGCTGACCGTGTTCCTGCTGCTGGGTGGCGAGCGCATCGCCGCAGGTCTGGCCGAGTGGCTATCGCCAGGGGTGCGTTCTTTGGTGACCGGCACCCTTTATCGCACTTTCCGCGGCTACTTCGCCGGCCAGGTGGTGCTGGCCCTGATCCTCAGCCTGCTGCAGATCGTGGTCTTTACCTATCTGGGTATTCCCTATGGCGTGCTGTTCGCCGTCACGATCGGCTTCACCACCCTGGTGCCCTATGCCAGTGCGCTGATGATCGTGCTGGTGAGCCTGCTGCTGGCCCTGCAGGATCCGCGCCAGGGCGTGGAGGTGCTGGCGGCGGCGATCACGGTGGGCCAGGTGGTGGATCAGGTGATCCAGCCGAGGTTGATGGGCAGCATCGTTGGGCTGCAGCCCGCCTGGCTGCTGATCAGTCTGCCGATCGGCGCCCGCCTTGGCAGCCTGCTGGGGCTCGGCGAGCTGCTGGGCCTGCTGCTGGCGGTGCCTGTGGCCAGCTGCAGCAAGACGTTTCTCGACGCCTGGGCCGTGCGCTTGCGGCGGGGGGAGGGGGCCGAGGCGGAGGGGTGATGGAGGCGAGTCGGTGGCGGCTGGGGAGTCGCTGTAAGCGAACCCGATTTGGCCCCATCACGGCACTCCGAAGCATCGCCCCCTGAGCCAGGCCAAGGCAACGTCCGCTCCAGGGCCACAACCTTGCTGGGACTTGGCGTGCATTGTTGCCCAGGATTGTTGGCTGTCCGGGTTGGTTCCAGGTGCTGATCGGGTGTTGCCTGGGTGCTGCAGCAAAGGCGGGCTGCAAGCCAGCAGGCCGGCTCAAAATCGCGCCATCTGGCTTAGGGGCCGAACCGCGGTTTTGCGGTAGCAACCAGAGGGTGATTTGATCGATTTCGTCCCTGCCAGGACGAGCGTCCATGGGCCGCCGCTGTGATGGCCTTGTGCTTCTCCCTCACCTGGCGCCTGGCTGCGCCTGTGCCAAGACGGCCAGCCAATCGCCCTAACCACGCTGGGTATTCTTTGCCGAAAGCTCCCTGCCCCGTTGACCTTCACCGCCGAGAGCCCCCTGCGCGAGGCCGGCCCTGAAGAGTCGCCCCAGGACGACCCCGGCGATGACCTGCAGGATTTTGTCAACAACAAGCTCTTCCCCTCACACCTCACCCGCCTCTAAGAACGCAAACTTGCCGCCCTGGAGGAGCTGAAGAAGTCCCTCCTGCACCAGGCGTTCAATGGCAAACTGTGAGCCACAGGCTTGGGTTTTCTCTGGATGGCACCTAACGTTGAACCACCAGTCCCGCCGCAGCCATGACGGCTTCCGTCGCGCCACCCTGCTCCAACCGCGCTGAGGTGCTGGCGGTTCTGCGTCAGCACTACCCGGCCCTGGCTGCTGCGTTGAAGCCCGACTAAACTTGAAAGGATGCGACCAGCGGTATGGCGATCCAACTCTCCAGCGACCAACTCGACGCCCTTACCGTTGCGGAGAAGGTGCAATTACTTGAGCAAGTTTGGCAGAGCCTCTGCTGTCAACCTGATACCTTCACCTCACCAGACTGGCACGCTGATGTCTTGGTTGAGCGCCGCCAGCGAATCCTCGACGGTTCTGCCACGCGCATTCCCTGGAATGAGGCCAAAGCCCAGCTGCAGCGCCTGGCTGAATGATCATCGAGATTTCCTCCGATGCTCTGATTGATCTGGAGGAGGGATTCGACTTCTATCAACGTCAATCACAAGGCCTTGGGGCTTATTTTATCTCTTGCTTGATGACTGACATTGAGGCACTGACCTACTTCGGCGGCATCCACCAGGTTGTAAATGGCTACCACCGTGCCTTGTCGAAGCGCTTCCCATTCTGCATCTACTAAGACATCAAATGCGAGACTCTCACCGTTTTGGCCCTGCTTGATGCTCGCCGAGATCCTCTGGATACGGCAGAGATTGGGCTGATCAATCAGCGAGGCCTATGGCCATGGCGTCCAAACAATTGAGGTGATCGTCTACCGATTCGAGCACAATGCGGCCGGCGGCAAAGACGGCGCGGGCTTCCTGCAGAGCAATTTCCAGCTCGCACTCCCGCAGGCGTTGATAGGCTTCGGCTTCCATCACTACAAACCGCAGTTCGCCCCGCACGCTCAGTCCCACCTCCCGTTCGTGCTCCAGCGCTCGTGAGATGGCGCCGATGCCAACGGTTTTGAGGTCGTTTGCCGAGATGGCCTGCATCGCACTAATGACCGTTTTGCTCTTCATACGGTGAACCGCACGGTTGCCGGTACAGCTTCGGGCCTTGCGGAGTCAGCTCATGGCATCACCGATCGTGATATCTGCAGGCCAGGATCACCAGCAGATCGCCATCGAGCCGATAAACCAGGCGATGTTCCTCATCGATGCGGCGCGACCAGCAGCCGGCCAGTTTTTCCCGCAGGGGCTCGGGTTTGCCGATGCCAGCTAAGGGATCGCGCAGGCAGGCCTGGATCAGCTGGTTGATGCGCCGCAGCTGCCTGCGGTCCTGGCTCTGCCAGTGGAGGACGTCGTCCCATGCGGCAGCCGTCCAGGCCAGCCGCTCAATCGCCGGCATCGGCCAGATAAGGATCCAGCAGCCCATGGGAGAGAAGCTCCCCACGACCAGCCTGCTCCAGCGACCTCTGCAGATGGGCCGCATTGGCCGGGGAACGCAGCAGATGCACGGTTTCCAGCAGGCTGTTGTAAGTGTCGAGCGACATCAGCACCGCCCCCTTGGCGTGTCGCCGGGTGATCAGGGTCATGTCTGCATCGTCCTCCACCCGGTCCAGCACGGCCTTGAAGCTTTCCCGGGCCTCCGAAAAGCTGACCACCTGCACGGCGTTGTCCAAAATCCTGTGCATCTTCTTAACCGGAATGACAGCGCGCCCGCCGCGCAGTTCTGGTCGGGGCCATCTGTGGCAGCCAGCCGGGGCTGAAAGGTCCTGGAGTCGAACCGCGCTAGCGTTTGACAAAATGTCCAACAGGTGAGGCCATGGTGCTCGGTGTGCGGGTGGAGCCAGAGCTGGAGCGCCAGCTGGATCAGTTGGCGCTCCAGCTGGGCAAGACGCGCAGCGCTTGCATCCGCGAAGCCATCAGCCACTATTTGGCCCGCCACGGCGACGCTGCCGAGGCACGCCGCCAATCGGAACACCTCGCCCAGGCGCAGCCGCCGCACTGGAGTGAGCAGCTGCCCGACTGGAACGACTGGACCGCATGACACCAGCCGTTCTGTGCCGCGGATCGGTGGTGACCGTGCGGATCGCCGTTGAGCCCTCTGGGCCCAATGGCCTGCGCAAGCCGTCCCAGCTGATGGTCGACAAACTCTTCACCGTGCCGGTCGAGGCGGTGGGTGAGGTGGTGGGGCAGCTGGAGCCCCAGGTGCTGGTGGATCTGGATCTGGCCCTGCGAGGTTGGCTGGAGCTCCCCTGATGGATGCGCCGTCTCCCCACCCACCGTGGCCAGGGGGCTGACCCAGGGCCTGCTGCTCGTCGTTTCCTGCATCGACTGTCCAGCTTTTCCAGCATCAGAAGCTCCATTTTTCCTGCATTAGGCTTCCGCTATCTGCTGCATTGGCTGCCGCCCCAAGGCCTGCGGTAAAACCCGCCTGGCCCAGGCGCTGGACGGCGAGGTGTTCCACTACCGCGACGACTACGGCGTGGAGGTGGACGCGATCGTGCAGCTGCGCGATGGCCGCTGGGGTGCGATCGAGATCAAGCTCGGCCCGGGCCAGGTGGAGGCCGCCGCCGCCGGCCTGCTGCGCTTTCGCCAGCAGATCGACACCCGCCGTACCGGCGAACCGCCTTCCTGGCGGTGGTGTGCGGCAGCGGCTATGGCTACCGGCGCGCCGATGCAGACCTCCGCTGGCGCCAGCGGTTCGACAACTTCGAGCGGCGCAATCAGTCGTCCCACACCTACAACCTCGAGCAGGCCCAGGTGATCGCCCGCGACGTGATTGATCGCTTTGAGCCGTTATTCGGCGCCCTGCGGGAGCGCTTCACCGCCTTGAGCCAGGAGCAGTCATGACCGTCAGTCCTCCGTTGGCGTCAACCCAAGCCACCGGCCTGCCTGACGCAGCCATCGCGGCCATCCGGCAGGTGCTCGCCAGCTACCCCGAAGTGGAGTCCGCGACCCTATACGGCTCCCGCGCTCTGGGCCGCCAGCAGCGCCGTCACCCTGGCCCACATCGACGCCGAACTCGATGATCTGCTGCTGCCCTGGATGATCGATCTTTCTTGCCTGGCCTCGATTGATCACCCCGCCCTGCTCGCCCATATCGAACGTGCCGGCGTGGAGCTGTATCGCCGGCCGGATGCGTCAGACTGATCCGATGACCGCGTCTACTACCCCCTCCAGCTATCACTACATCGTGGATGAAGCGCTGCTGCGCACGATCACGGCTGAGATCCAGGCGGCCATTCCCGGCGCCCAGGTGCGCCTGTTCGGCTCCCGCGCCCGCGGCACCGAACGGCCCGATTCCGACCTGGATCTACTGGAGACCGTGCCGGATGAATGGTTGGCGAGCCATTCGCGGTTTGTGGAAACGGGCGATCTGTGTCGAAAGCTCGCTCATCACAGAATCCCGATCGACTTGCTTCTCTATTCCGATGCAGAGGTGCAGGAGCGACGTCAGTACATCCAGCATGTGGTGACCGAGGCTTATCACGATGGGAGAGACCTCCATGCTGTCTGATCGACAGCGCGAAGCCGCTCGGATGCTGCGGATTGCCCATCGAGATCTCAAGGCGGCGAGATCCATGCTCGATCCCGATCTTTTTGATGAGGCTTCCTGGGCGCAGTATCCGCGCACCCATGATCTTGCTCTGCTTGACCAGTTGATCATTGATTGTGGCGGTGATCCAACACGCTTTCTATCGCTTGAAAACTTCACGCCCTTTGGATCGAGGCTCCGCTACGACGAGGAAGCCGAGCCCGAGAATCTCGACCGTGTGCTCTTGAACCAGCTCTGCGCTGACCTGCTCGAGCACGTGGCCTCCCTGAGCCGATGAACGAGGCCGAAACCCGCGCCGAGTTGATCGATCCATTGCTGGCCGCCGCCGGTTGGGGTGTGGTCGAGGGCAGCCGCATCCGCCGCGGCAAGCCGCTCACCGCCCACTAAGTGCTCGCCTACCGCAACACCCAGCTGGCGGTGGTGGAGGCCAAGGATTATGCCGGCAAGGTGCAAGTCCGCTTCACCTACGCCAGCAACGGCCTCGGCGTCTATGCCATCGACATGGCCAGGCGACGACGCAGCCGCCGTGACCAACGCAGGGCTGACAGCGCACCTAGCACAGGCAGTGGGCCAGGGGTAGGTGAGATGGGCGGGGTATATCCGCCCAGATCCGCTGCCGAGACCTTGTAGGCCTGCAGGAGGCCGGGAATCAACTGATAACCAGCGGGTAAGTTGCCAAGGTTTGTGGTGTCGGTGTTTCCGGTGGCGTCGATGGCATAGCAGTTGGTCGCCGCATCAAGGTCGCACTGCAAACGATTGCCGTTGCTGGGATTGAAGTAGACATCAAATTGTGTGTTTGACCCGTTCTGAGTCACGGAATAGTCGTTGTCTGTGCCTGCAAGCAGGAGATAGGAGCCATCATTCAGGCGAGGGCCAACGGCCAGTCCTTCCCATTTTTCAGGTGATTTGTTGTTGAAAGCTGCGATCGTGATTTCGTCCAGATCGATGAATTTTGAGCTTTTTGTCACCGGGACGATGCCGAAGCCAAGGGGACTGGTGAGATCGACGGATGACACGTCAGAGGCGCCGTTGAGATCAATCATGAAAATATTTTTGTCGGGAGAGGCAAGTGTGGAATTGACCCCCACGCCGCGATTGTTGCGTTCAATCACCATAAACCGATGGTCGTCGAGCGCCACAATTTCTGAAATGCCACGTCCCTGGCTAATGCTGGCGAGCTGATAAGCGTATTGGCCAACCACATTGCCGGAGTCAACGTCATATTTGAGAATGCGTGTGTACAGACTGCGTGCAAAGGTTGAGCCGCTTGAAACGCCATCGGTGATCACACCATTTTGGAGCATGGCAAAGGCATAGCGGCCGTCCGGGCTCACCGCCAGCCCTTCAAGGCCTCGATTGCCTTCCCGCCCTGAGGTCAGCGTGCCTGGTCTGGGGCTTGCAAGGTAATCGGTGCTGCCACTCGACTTTGGCAGCACGTTGCTGGGAACTGCGAAGGAGCGAATGAATTGCCCCCCAGGGTTGAACTCATATAGCGAAGGGCCATATTCATCGGAGACCAGATAGTTGAATGAGCTGGGCAGAACAACAAATCCTTCGGGGTCGAAGGAGTCGCCAAGAACACTTGCCGAGGCGGGTGCCTTGCCATTCAGATAGGTGTTCCCATTCCGGAAAAGAATGGTCTGCAGAATCTGGAAGTTCGAAATAACACCCGTATTTTTGTCAACGTCCAGGCTGAAGCGTTGCAGGCGTGTCTTGTAGTCCAGTGTTCCCCCACCCGGTCCTCGGTCGGATAGTCCAAACCACTGGTTCTGGGAAGGGAGGTAATAGAGGCCTGAAAAGGCACCAAAGCGTCCGCTGTTGGCACTCGTGCCCCCGGAAAGATCGAGAGTGTTGCCAGGGATGGTGAGGCTGTTCACGTACGCGGGAGTAGCCATGGCCGGCAGGGCCATGGCTGCTTGCCAGGCGGTGGCCATCAGCGCGAGTTGGAAGACGGGCTTGCGAAGCAATGCAGGCAAAGCCTTGAACCCTTGACGCTTTGAGGTGCAAGCCACTGATTGGTAAGAATTTGAGTTAGGTCAACCCTATGGAGATGGCCTGTTGGTGACGTTAAGGGCTGATTATCGTGCGATAAAAACTTGCTCCGTCTGTTGCGCCAGTGCGGCCCCCGCTCCCCCTCCCTCCTCACCCCTCCCCCGGCGCTGGCACCACCCCCTGCTGCTCCAGGTAGCTGATCACCTGCGCGACGGACTCCTCCAGGCTCTGCGCGCCGGTGTCAATGCTCAGTTCGGGCGCTTCCGGTTCCTCGTAGGGACTGGAGATGCCTGTGAACTCCTTGATCGTGCCGGCCCGGGCCTTGGCGTAGAGCCCTTTGGTGTCGCGCCCTTCGCAGACCTCCAGATCGGCGGCGCAGTGGATCTCGATGAAGTCACCGGCTTCCACCAGCGCCCGGGCGCGGGCGCGGTCGGCGCGAAATGGCGACACGAAGGCGGTCAGCACCACCACACCGGCATCAAGAAACAATTTGGCCACCTCGCCGATGCGGCGGATGTTCTCCTCCCGGTCGGCATCGGAGAAGCCCAGGTCGGCGCAGAGCCCATGGCGCACGTTGTCGCCATCGAGCACATAACAGGCCAGCCCCTGCTCGAACAGGGCCGAGTTGACCGCATTGGCCAGGGTGCTCTTGCCGGCGCCGCTCAGCCCGGTGAACCAGAGAATGGCGCTGCGATGGCCCCGCTGGTGAGCCCGGGCGGCCCGGGTCACGGTCGAGTGGTGCCAGACGATATTGGTGGCCTTGCCGGCCGGGCCATTGCTGGGTTCGCCGACGGGCGCCTGGGAGCTGGTCATCGGCGGCTAAGGGTGATGGTGTCTTGGGGGCCATTGTCCCTGCTGGGGGGAGTGGGCCCATGGATCGGGCCCCGCCCTGCCGGGTCGTCAGTACACCGCGGCGTGCCGCCGGCAGACCTCCTCAGGGGGCTGGGCTTCGGCCAGTTTCTGCTCCAGGCGCTTGAGGTCCACATACGAGCGCCGCATCGTCTCCGGCATCCAGGAGCTGGCGATGGCATCGGCCTCCAGGGCCGACAGGGCCTCGCTCAGGGTGGCGGGCAGGGGCACGATGCCCAGCTCGTGGCGTCGGGCTTCGCTCAGCTCCGCCGGGTCCACGTCGCAGGCGGGAGGCAGGGGCAACTGCCGCCGCACGCCCGACAGCCCCGCCTGGATCAGGGCGCCGACGATCATGTACGGGCTGGCGGTGGCGTCGGCTGGCCGGTATTCCAGGTTGAAGCCGCGGGCCTGTCCGGCAGGATCCCGGGCCGGCGAGGGGCAGATGCGAATCGCGGCCTCGCGGTTCTGGATGCCGAAGCTGGCGAAGCCGCAGCTCCAGTGATGGGGGCCGAGGCGCAGGTACGAGACCGGGCTCGGGGCGGTGTACGCCACCAGGGCCGGCATGTGGTCCAGCACGCCGGCGATGAAGCCCTGAGCAAACGGACTCGCCTGCGAGGACGTGCTCGGGTCGTAGGTGACATTGCTGCCATCGGCATCCGCGAAGCTGAAGTGCAGATGGGCCCCGTTGCCGACAGCGTCGAGGGAGGGCTTGGGTGAAAAGGTGGCCCGCAGCCCATGCCAGCGGGCCACCTCGCGGATCACCTCGCGGGTGAGGATCGCCCGGTCGGCTGCGGCGAGGCCCGTGGCCGGAGCTGTCGTCACCTCGTACTGCATGGAGCCGTACTCAGGCTCCACCGTCTCGGGTTCCAGCCCGGCCTGGGTGAGGGCATCGGCCAGATCCGCGGTGAAGCGCGGCGCGATCCGTAGCGCCTCCACCGTGAAGGGAGGAGCGGCCGGGGAGGTGGCGCCGCTGAGGGTGAACTCATGCTCGAAGGCGCCGAAGAACCGCAGCCCGAACTCGGATTCCAGGGCGGCGAGCGCCTGGCGCAGGAAGCCACGGGTGCAGCACTCCCAGGAGCTGCCATCGGGGTTGAGCGAGTCGCATAAATAGAGATCAAACGGGGCCCGGCCCTCGTAGGCCGGCAGACAGGCGTGGGCCGAGGGGTCGGGCACTTGCCGGACCTCGGCCATCGGGCCCCAGGGGTTGGGAGCGATCTCGGCGAAGGGCGTCAGCGCCTGGCCGGCGACGGCCCACCCCAGGCCATGCTCCAGCCGCGAGGCCAGCTGCTGGGGTGGGACGGCACGGCAGCGGGTGAGCCCGACGTAATCAACCCAGCCGAGCATCGTGATGCCGTAAGCCATGCCCTTCAACGTTCGACGCTTGACCAGAATGATCGCTCCCGATGCTGTGGGGGAGGCCGGCGAACCAATCTGCCCCCTTCGTTGCTGGGCCTGCCCCTTACCCCCCTGCCTGCTTCGGTCGGAAGCCGGCCTTCTCCAGCGCTGATAGGGCAGGGGCCAGCTGATCCCCCTGCAGTTCGATCACGCCGTCCTTGAGGGTGCCGCCGGTGCCGGCGGTGGCCTTGAGGGTCTTGAGCAGCGCCCGGGCTTCGGCTTCGGGGATCTCGAGGCCGGTGATCGCGGTCACCAGCTTGCCCCCCTTGCCAGCCTTGGTGCGCTGCACCCGCACCCGTTGCTGGGCCTTCGGCGTGTCACCGGCGGGGGCGGGGGCGCCGCGCTCCAGGCTCTCCGGCCGGCTGAATTCCTGCCAGCTGCCCTTGTTCGCCATGGCCTCCGTCCTCCCTGGTGTAAGTGGGCATGGTGCTGCTGTCCGGCCTCGTTTTCAGCCGATCCAGAGGCCGTTGGCGAAGCGCAGGACATAGAGAGATCTGAGTACGGGCCGCTCAGCCCCCACCAGCTGCCGCGGCCCTGGTCAACGGATGCAGTCTCTACGCTGAGGAGCCGTTGATCGAGCGCCGCCGGTGACCAGCACCATCCCGCCGATGCCCGCCCTCCAGAGCGACCCCATACTCAAGCTTGAGCCCGAAGCGCTGCTGCCCTCGTCGCGGCCCAATGCGCTCGGCCGCTTCGGACCCTATGGCGGCCAGTACGTGCCGGAAACCCTGATGCCGGCGCTGGCCGAGCTGGAAACGGCGGCGGCCGAGGCCTGGCGCGATCCGGCCTTCACCGAACGGCTCAACCATCTCCTGCGCGATTACGTCGGCAGGCCCAGCCCCCTTTATGAGGCGGAGCGGCTGAGCGAGCACTACCGCCGCCCGGAAGGGGGCCCGCGCCTCTGGCTGAAGCGCGAGGACCTTAACCACACCGGTGCCCACAAGATCAACAATGCCCTCGGCCAGGCGCTGCTGGCCCTGCGCATGGGCAAGAAGCGGATCATCGCCGAAACCGGCGCCGGCCAGCACGGCGTGGCCACCGCCACCGTGTGCGCCCGCTTCGGCCTGGAGTGTGTGATCTACATGGGCGCTGAGGACATGCGCCGCCAGTCCCTGAATGTGTTCCGCATGCGCCTGCTCGGGGCCACGGTGCAGCCCGTCACCGCCGGCACCGCCACCCTCAAGGACGCCACCAGCGAAGCGATCCGCGACTGGGTCACCAACGTCGAGAGCACCCACTACATCCTCGGTTCGGTCGCCGGCCCGCACCCCTACCCGATGCTGGTGCGCGATTTCCACGCCGTCGTGATTGGTGAGGAAACCAAGCGCCAGTGCGCGGCGGCCTTCGGCCGCCTGCCGGATGTGCTGGTGGCCTGCGTCGGCGGCGGCTCCAATGCCATGGGTCTGTTCCATCCCTTTGTCGAGGATGTCTCGGTGCGTCTGATTGGCGTCGAGGCCGCCGGCGATGGCGTCGCCACCGGGCGCCACGCGGCCACGATCACCGAAGGCCGGGTGGGTGTGCTGCACGGCGCCATGAGCCTGCTGCTGCAGGACAGCGAAGGCCAGGTGCAGGAGGCCCACTCGATCAGCGCCGGCCTTGATTACCCGGGCGTAGGCCCTGAGCACAGCTATCTCAAGGGCATCGGCCGGGCCGAATACGCCGCCGTCACCGATGACGAGGCGCTCGATGCGCTGCAGCTTCTTTGCCAGCTCGAAGGCATCATCCCGGCCCTGGAAACGGCCCATGCCTTCGCCTGGCTGGAAAAGCTCTGCCCCACCCTGGCCCCGGGCACCGAAGTGGTGCTCAACCTCTCCGGCCGCGGCGACAAGGATGTCAACACCATGGTCGAGCGGCTGGGCGACAAGCTGGGAGGCTGAGGAAGGCGCTGGGCACTGTTTCGCTTTTGGCGATCGGGCGTGGTCTCCAGGTGGAGAACAGGGATTGAAACCTCAGCGCTGGTTCAGGACGTCTCTCGCAATTTCATGAGCCTGCGGCAATGTTGCTCAAGCAGTGGTAGATCCGCCTGGATGGCGCCCCAGACGACTCGATTATCGATGCGGAGGTATTCGTGGCTCAGCAGGTTGCGGAAGTCGATGATTTGCCGTCCCTCCGGGATGGCGGCAAATAGCTCGGGGTCATGCTGAGCGATGACCTTCAGGGCCTCGCCAATAATGGTGAACTCCCGTTCAACGGAAGAGCGAATCAAGCGGCTTTCGCCGTAGTTCTCTTCCCTCAGCGTTGAGACAGCTGCCTGGATGGCAGCGGTTGCATCCAGGATGTCTGTGAGGTAGGCGCGCGAGTCACGCTGCATAGATCTCCTTCTTGCTGGCTTCGATCGTTTTGATGATATAGGGATTGGTGATTGCGTCATCCATCACCAGGTCAACCTCGCCACCCACCCCTTGGCGGAGTTCGTTGAGGAGCGCGAAGTAGCTCCGATACAGGGTCCCGGCATCGCAGAGCTCAAACTCCACCAGCAGATCAATGTCGCTCTCGCCGGGGCGGTAGTCGGGCCGCAGCACCGAGCCGAACGCATGCAGACGCGTCACATGGTGGCGGCGGCAGGCGGCATGGATGGCCTCCAGCTGGGTCTGGCTCAGGGCGAGGGGCATGGGCCCGGACGGATCGGATCGGGATGGTTTGTTCCAGTATCGGTTGCCCCGGCGGAACGGTCGATCAGGCCCTCAAGCCGGCAGCGGCGATCGAGCCGCGATCACCTGCTGCACCTCGTGGCCCGGGGCGCGGTCGGCCTCCACTCCTTACAGCGGATCCTGCTCCCAGGCGAAGCGCGGCAGGCGCTGCAGCCCATCGCGCATCGTGCGGGTCCAGACCTCCATCGAGCGGTTGACTTCGTCGGATTCTTTTTCCAGCTTCACGCGCCGGGAGACCCGCAGCTCATCGGCGGGCACCAGGGCGATCTCAAACGGGGGCCCGACGGTGAGATTGGCGCGGCGGGTGATGATCTGTGAGACCAGGCAGAGGCGGGCAGCATCCTCGAGTGAAAGGCCGAAGTGGCCGATGTAATCGAGCGGCGGCTTGCCGTATTTGCTCTCGCCGATCTGCAGAAATGGGGTTTCCGGGGTGGCCATCACCGCATTGCCCTGGGGATAGATCAGATAGAGCCCATGCTTCTCGCCGGCGATCTGGCCGCCGAGGATGAAGCTGGCCTCGCCGGTGGCGCCCGCCTCCCGCAGGGAGGTGCTGAACTGCCGCTGCACATCCACGCTCAGCTTGCCGATGTAATCGGCGGCCTCGAACAGGTAGCGGGCGGTGAGCAGGGTCGGCGGAGCAGCGGGGGCAGCTGGGCGGGCGGCTCCGGGCGAGTCGCCTGCGGCGCAGGTCGGGCCATCGGCCGCTGGCTTCAGATCCGCTTGTTGCGTCGCCGCTTCGTGGTGCCGGTCGATGTCGCGGCGGATGCGGTTGAGCACGGCCTGGGTGGTGCCCAGATTGCCGGCCGCCATGATCACGAACAGCCGGTCGGCCGCCGGCTGGAACACATGCAGCTTGCTGTACGAGGAGATGTAATCGACCCCGGCATTGGTGCGGGAGTCGGAGGCGAAGACGAGACCCTTCTCCAGCAGGAAGGCGACGCAATAAGTCATGGCGGAAGTCTGGCGCCTTGGTCAGCTCAGCAGGCGCTGCAGGATCGTCGCCACCGAGCGCACGGCGGAACGGGCGGTGGCATAGGCCATCCGCATCGGTCCCACCAGCGCCACATGGCCGCAGGAGCCATCGGCGCTGGCATAGGCAGCCTGCACCACCGAGCAGGCCGCCAGGGCCTGGTGGGGATGCTCGCGGCCGATCCAGATGCTGTCCGTGGGTGCGGCGGGGTCGAGCGAGGGTCCGAGCACCTGTTCCGGCTGGTGTTCGACCAGCTGCACCAGGGGCAGCAGGCTCGAGGTGCGGCTGAACTCCGGCTGCCCCAGCAGTCCGCCCAGGCCGGCCGCCACCACCCCATCCAGATCGGCGGAGTGCAGGTGCTCGTGGTGCTCCAGCGCCTGGCGCAGCACCGCACCGCTGCGGCGCAGCTCCTCCGGCAGCCGCTCCCAGCTGATCTCGCCGCCCTGCTGCCGCAGGCGATCGTTGGTCCAGCGTTCCAGGATCGGCAGCTCCTGCTCGGCACCGCTGGGCAGCCGCAGGTTGAGGCTGGTGGTGAGTGCCGAGCCCTGCACCAGGAACACCAGCAACCGGTCGCTGCTGGCCACCAGCCGGATCGCCTGCAGCAGGGGGCGGGGGCGCTGGGGGCGGGTGATCAGGCTGAGCAGACCGGTGAGAGCAGCGAGGCGGCGGGCCAGATGCAGCATCAGGTCGTCGAGGGCGGCCCATTGCAGGCTCACCCCCGCCAGCTCTCGCTCCAGTTGACGGGCGGCCGAGCCGGGCTCTGGCAGCAGCTGATCCACATAAATGCGATAGCCCTGCTGGCTGGGGATGCGGCCGGCGGAGGTGTGGGGTTGGGTAAGCAGGCCCCGCAGCTCAAGGGCTCCCATGGCCGAGCGCACGGTGGCGGGGCTGGCGGGCAGGCCGAAGCGCCGAACCAGGGTGCCACTGCCCACCGGCTCCACCGTGTCGACGTAGTGCCGCACCGTGGCCCGGAGCACATCCTGTTGCCGTCGCGGCAGGGTTTCCAACCCGGTTGCAGAAAAGGTATTGGCTGGATCGTAGAGATCAGGCCGGCGGCACGGCGTTAGCGACAACCCGCGGGGGGGCCGTTCAGTAGCGGGGAATGGCGGGATCCACGGACACACTCCAGGCCTCGATGCCCCCCTGGATGTTCCAGACCTGGGGATGGCCATGCTCCTGGATCAGCCAGCAGCCGAAATGCCAGCTGCGCACGCCGGCATGGCAGAGCACGGCCACCGGCTGCTGGCGATTGATCAGCGCCTCGATCCGACCGCTCCACTCCTGGGAGCGGCTCAGGGGCAGATGCAGCACCGGATGGGGCAGCCGGGCCAGGGCCAGCTCACTGTCCTCGCGCACATCCACCAGCTGGATCGCCTCGCCGGCCTCCAGGCGGGCCTGCAGGTCGGCCGCGCTGATCGGCGTGGGCGTTGCTGTAGCCGCGCCGGTTGGGCTGGTCTCGGGCATGGGAACCGGGGGGACGGCAGGATGGAACCATCCTGCTGTGCGTGCATGAAGGGCCGCCCCTTTCTGGCGGTGGTACTGGCCGTGGTGCTGCTGACCTTCAGCCTCGGCCTGGGGGGCTGGTGGCTGATCGGGCAGCGGGGGCCGCTGCAGCTCGCCCATCACGCCCTGACCATCCCCCGGGCGGCCCGCTTCGTGCCGGCCCAGGCGCCGCTGAGCCTTTACTGGTTCAGTGACGGCGAGCAGCCCGTGGCCTATGCCAGGGCCGTGGCGCCGGCCCGCCAGCGCCGGCCGGCCGCTGACGGGATCGCTCGGTTGCGCGATGGCGCCTTCGCTGCCGCCGGCCTCGACTATCACGACGAGCTGTCCCAGTGGCTGGCCCCAGGCACCGCCCTGGTGCTGTTCGACGATCCGGCCGGCGAGCAGCCGGCCGCCGGCGGCCTGCCCTCCGGCGGCTGGCTGCTGGCCCTGGCCAGCCGCGACGACGAGGGCGCCCGCCGCTTTCTGCAGCGTTTCTGGCAGACCCGCAGCCTGGCCGGCACCGATCTGCAGGTGAGCAGCTATCGCGGCATGGGCCTGATCAGCGGTCGCGGCGCCCTGGTGGGCAGCCGCTCCGTGCCGCTTGCCACGGCGCTGGTGGAGGATGATCTGGTGCTGATCGCCTCCGGCCGCGGCGTGCTGGAGCGGGCCCTGGACGTCTCCCAGATCGCCGAACTCAACCAGGCTTCCCAGCCCGGGCTGCAGGAGCAGCTCGATCAGCTGGGTGAGGGAGCCGCCCTGCTGCTGGCCCGGCCCCAGGCCCTGGAGCAGTGGCTGGGCTGGCCCCTGCCGGCGGCGGCCGCCCAGCGGCCCACCCAGCTGCTGGCCTCGCTGCGGCCCGAGGGGCGGACGCTGCTGCTCCATGGCCATCTGCAGCTGCCGGCCCCCTCCGGCGCCATCGCCGCGGTGTCGCTGGCGCCGGTAGTCACACGGGTGCCGTCAGACACCCTTGCGGCGAGCGAGAGCCCGGCAGGCCCCGGCACACCGGCGCCGCCGAATACCCAGGAGCCCTTGCTCCAACCGCCGCCGCTGGATGCGTCGTCTCTCCAGCCGGCTGATCCCGTCCAGCAGCAGCAGTTGCTCGCCGGACTGCGGGGCCAGCTCACCAGCCTGCTGCTGCTGCAGGATCCCGCCGCCCAGCTGCGGCAGCCCCTGCTTCAGCCCCTGGTGCAGCGGGCTCTGGCCAGGACCACCGCGAGCGGTCCGCTCCCGGTCGGGGCTGCTCCTGGCGGCGATGGGGCCGAAACGATGGCGCCCGCCGCTGATGCCGCTCCGGCCGCCGGCCGCAAGCGCCCTGGGTCAAGCCGCCAGGGACGGGATGTCGATGATCCTCGCCGTGGCGCCGGCGACCAACGCCCGCTTTCCGGGCCGCGATCGGCGGCCGGGGCCTTCCCGTTGCTGGTGGCTCAGAGGGCCGCGGGGCCGTTGCTGGTCGCCGCGGGTCCCGCTGGCTGGCAGCTGGGCACGGCCAGGGACCAGCCGGCGCCGGAGCTGCTGGAGCCGGCCCTGGCGGCGCAGGGCTTGATCCAGGCACCGCTGGAGCTGGGAGATCGTTCCCTCCAGGTCTGGACCCGCCTGGAGAGCCGGGGTCAGCGCGGCGGCAAGGGCGTTGGCAAGGGCGGCGCAGCCGGTGACACGCTGCAGGCTCCCCTGGCGGCCTGGCGCCAGGCCAGCGGTTCCCTGGCCTGGTGGGGCCGCAACCTGGCGGTGCTCGATCAGCCCGCAGCCAGCCGCGGCAGCCAGGAGCTGCAGGCGGCCCTGCAGGCCCTCGACCACGCCGAGGCGCCTCTGCAATGGGTGTTGAGCGCCGTGCCCAGCCGCCAGCTGCTGCGGGCCTGGCAGCCCTGGCAACTGCTCTCGGCCCTGGCCGGTGGCGGTCTCGATGATGCGGTGCGGGGGCTGGCCGTGGCCCTCGAGCCGGAGGGCCATACCCTCCATCTGCAGGCGCGTCTCAGTTTCGAGCGCTGAGTGTTGCCCATCCCCATGCCAAGCACCGAACTGCTGCTGCTGCGCCATGGCATCGCTGAGCCGCGCAGCCCCCAGCGCGCCGATCGCATCCGGGCGCTCACGGACAGGGGCCGCCAGCGCACCCGCGCGGTGCTGGAGCGCGCTCTGGCCCTGGGCCTGGTGGCCGATCAGATGCTCTCGAGCCCCCTCACCCGGGCGCGGCAGACGGCGGAGATCGCCCGCGCGGTCGGCCTGGCGCCAAGCCTGGAGCTGAGCGCGATGCTGGAGCCGGGCCACGATCCCCTACTGATGCTGGCCGCAACCCTGGCCAGCCTGGCCGCAGCCCAGCCCGAGCGCGACGCGGCGGCGACGGCGCCGCCGATGGAGACGGCCCGGCGCCGCCTTCTGCTGGTGGGGCATGAACCCGACCTGGGGCTGCTGGCCGCCCACCTGCTCGGGGCCACGCCAGGGTCGATCGAGCTGCGCAAAGCGGGCCTGGCGCTGCTGGTGCTGCCGGCGGGCTTCACTCCCGGCAGCGCCAGCCTGCGGCTGTTGCTGAGCCCCCGCATCCTGATCGGCTGAGATCCGTCACTGGCAGCCAGCGCTACGGCGTGCTCTTGACGTCACGGCGTAAGTTCGCCAAATCGGATCCGATCGTGATGGCGGCAAAAGTCACCCCAGAAACAGCCAGCCCTGCAGGCGTCTCAGAGCCCGGGGTGGCCCCCGATCCGGCCACTCCCCCCGAACTTGCCGTGGCTGCGGGCCCCCCTGCCTTTCGGCCAGGTCTGGAGGGGGTGCCCGCCACCCAGTCGGCGATCTGCGACATCGACGGCCACCGTGGCGTGCTCACCTACCGCGGCTATCCGATCAACCAGCTCGCTTCCCACAGCAGCTTTCTGGAGACGGCCTATCTGCTGATCTGGGGCGAGCTGCCGACGATCTTTCAACTGCGCGAGTTCGAGCAGGAGGTGCAGATGCACCGGCGGGTGAGTTTCCGCATCCGCGACATGATGAAGTGCTTCCCGGCCAGTGGCCATCCGATGGATGCGCTGCAGGCCAGCGCCGCGTCGCTGGGGCTGTTCTATTCCCGCCGCACCCTCTACGACCCGCAGTACATCACCGAGGCGGTGGTGCGGTTGATCGCCAAGATCCCGACGATGGTGGCGGCCTTCCAGCTGATCCGCAAAGGTCAGGATCCGATCCAGCCCCGCGACGATCTGGCCTATTCGGCCAACTTTCTCTACATGCTCACCGAGCGGGAGCCCGATCCCCTGGCGGCTCGCATCTTCGATGCCTGCCTGATCCTGCA
>JAPLID010000079.1:2779-4553 GCA_026389285.1 Cyanobacteriota bacterium | reverse complement strand
AGCTTCGGCGAGGGCTGGCATAACAACCACCACGCCCATCCCTCCAGCGCCCGCCATGGCCTGCGCTGGTTTGAGTTCGACATCACCTGGCAGCACATCCGGCTGCTGCGCGCCCTGGGCCTGGCCACGGCGGTGCGCCTGCCCCAGGCCGCGGCGATCGGCAACGATCCCCGCGCCGTGTCGTAAGTTGATCAATCGGATTTCAGACGGGCGACCGTAACGGGTAAGTCATGGCCAAGCGTGTGCAAGTGGTGCTCAGCGAAGACGTGCTGAGCCTGGGTAAAGACGGCGATCTGGTGGATGTGGCCCCTGGCTACGCGCGCAACTTCCTGGTTCCCACCGGCAAGGCGGTGCCCGTCACCGCCTCGGTGCTGCGCCAGGTGGAGCATCGCCTGGCCTTCCGCACCGCCCTGGACACCATCGGCCGGTTCACCGTCAAGAAGCAGACCGGCGGCGACGACGGCCTGTTCGGCACCGTCACCAACGGTGACGTGGCTGAGGCGATTGAAGCCGCCACCAAGAAGGAAGTCGACCGCCGCGACATCACCGTGCCGGAGATTCACCGCACCGGTACCTACAAGGTGCAGGTCAAGCTCCACCCCGAAGTGGTCGCCGAGATCAACCTGGAAGTAGCCAGTTTCTGAGCGGCTCCTGGATCAAGTCCAGCAACGGCCCCGGGCATCCCATCTGGTGGGGTACCCGGGGCCGTTGCACTAGGGGTAGTAGCTGGCTGGGCTGGTCAAAACCACCGGCCCGAGTCAGGATAATCGACCCTGACCCGGGCGGCCAACGGCGTGACCCACTGGAGACGAAGCAATGGTGAGCGTGCCGCTGGGCAACCCGGCTCAGGCCGCTGAAACGGGCGCTGACGCCTCCGATCGCGGGCCCCAGAAACGGCGGCGGCGCCAGGGCGGTGATGGCGAGTTCGAGACCCTGCCCGATTCCATTCCACCCCAGAACCTGGAGGCCGAGGAGGCGGTGCTCGGCGGCATCCTGCTCGACCCCGATGCGATCGGTAGGGTCGCCGATGTCCTGCAACCGGAAGCCTTCTACCTGGGGGCCCATCGCGAGATCTATCGCACCGCCCTGATGCTGCACAGCCAGGGCAAGCCCACCGATCTGACGGCGATGGGCGCCTGGCTGGCGGACACGGGCCAGCTGGAGAAGGTGGGCGGCTCACCACGGCTGATGGAGCTGGTGGAACGCACCCTCTCGACCGCCTCGATCGAGCAGGTGGCCCGCCTGGTGATGGACAAATACCTGCGGCGCCAGCTGATCCGCTCCGGCAACGAGGTGATCCGGCTCGGCTTTGATCAGACCAAGCCGATGGAGCAGGTGCTCGATGAGGCCGAGCAAACGATCTTTGCGATCAGCCAGGAGAAACCAAGCAAAGGCCTCACCCCCACCGCCGAAATCCTCACCAGCACCTTCGAGGAGATCGAGAGCCGCTCGCTGGGCATGGCCGTGGCCGGGATCCCGGTGAACTTCTATGACCTCGATGCCATTACCCAGGGGCTGCAGCGCAGCGATCTGATCATCATTGCCGGCCGGCCGGCGATGGGTAAAACGGCGATCACGCTCAACATGGCCAAGAACGTGGCCCAGCTGCACGGTCTGCCGGTATGCGTGTTCTCTCTGGAGATGAGCAAGGAACAGCTCACCTACCGACTGCTGGCGATGGAGGTGGGCATCGAAAGCAGCCGGCTGCGCACCGGGCGACTACAGCAGGAGGAATGGCCCCTGCTGGGCCAGCGGATCAACCGCCTCGGCCAGC
>JAPLID010000079.1:0-2745 GCA_026389285.1 Cyanobacteriota bacterium | reverse complement strand
GCCAGCTGCCGATCTTCATCGACGACAAGCCCAATGCCGGCATCCTGGAGATGCGCTCCCTCTGCCGGCGTCTGATGGCGGAATCCGGCAAGGAGCTGGGACTGATAGTGATCGACTATCTGCAGCTGATGGAAGGCTCCGGTTCCGACAACCGGGTGCAGGAGCTCTCCCGCATCACCCGCGGCCTCAAGCAGATGGCCCGCGAACTGAATGTGCCGGTGGTGGCGCTCTCCCAGCTGAGCCGGGGCGTGGAGGCCCGCACCAACAAACGGCCGATGCTGAGTGATCTGCGCGAATCGGGCTCGATCGAGCAGGATGCCGACCTGGTGCTGATGATCTACCGCGATGAGTACTACAACCCCGAAACGGCTGATCGGGGCATCACCGAAGTGATCGTCACCAAGCACCGCAATGGGCCCGTCGGTGTCTGCAAGCTGCTGTTCGAACCCCAGTACACCCGCTTCCGCAATCTGGCGGCGCCCTGAATCGAATCCCCGACGCTCAGCCGGCGAGAGGCACCTGCAGCTGGTGATCACCCGCCTGGTTCACCAACGTGGTGGAGTTGCGGTAATAGCGGGGGGTGGTCATCAGCAGCTGCCAGGCCCGTGCCGCCGGCAATTGCTTGTAGCGATCGCCATAACGATCGATCAGCAGACGCCGCACCATCGGGTAATAGTCGGTGTTGAGACCAGGAAAGATGTGGTGCTCAACATGGTGGGAGAAGTTGAGGTGCAACGCATCCAGCCAGCGGGGTACCTTCAATGAGAGGGTGTTCAACAGGGGGTCGTTGACCTCGGTGAGCCGCGAAAGGAAATGGTTGGTGTAGATGTAAGCCATTGCACCGGCATAGCCCAACCAAAGTGGCAGCACATAGCCCAGCAGCAAAGGCAGCGGGGCCAGGCCGATGCCGGCGATGACCAGCGCATGGCCCAGGGTGATCACGGCCAGTTCGATCAGAATGCGTCTTGTCTCCACCGGGCCCACGGCGAACCGGGCCGGAGCCGGCGTGGGCCCGTGGCCCTCGCCCTGCAGCACCGCAATCAGCGTGCGCAGATTATGCACAGCCCAGGAGCCCCCCATACCCAAGAGCAGGCCCAGGGGGCGGACCTCACTGGAAGGCACGAACTGATGCTGAATCCAGGAGCCCCACCCAGCGCCCTGGCGCTCCAGGTAGGAGCGATCCGGGTCAGCCAGGGCATTGGTGTTGCCGTGGTGCTCGCGGTTATGAACCGCCTGCCAGAGGGTCGGGGGCATCCACAGCACGGCCAGCCCCACCAGCCCCACGACTCGGCGCCAGCGCCGCTGGCGCAGGGCGTTGCCATGCAGGAGATCGTGGGAGGCGAACAGCAGCACGACGATGCTGTTCGCCATTACCAGAGCGAAGGGCAGAAACAGCGGCAGCCACTGCAGTGGCCAGCGCTCCAGACGATGGGCCAGGCCCCAGCCCAGCACCAGGATCACCAGGTTGATCAGCACCAGGGCCAGACGATCCGGATTGGTGCGGAAGGCCTCCGGTGGCAGCAGGGGCCGCAGCTCCCGCGCGTAGTCCTGATACTCCCGGACCGTGGAAACGCTGGGCACGGAAATGGTGGCCCGCGGTGCTGCAGATGTGATGGGATCAAGCTTCAATTAAGCCACTGCAGCATGGCGGGATCCCGCGCGGAGGGTGGAAGTCCGGGCTGGCCTGGCTCAGGTCGACGCCCAAGGGAACTGGGGCGACCCAGCCTTCAAGGCAGCCTGGAACCCCGTCCCTGCACCCAAGCCCCCACCTTGACGGCGGGCCAGGGAGAATCACGGCATGGCCCTGAGCAGCTCCCCCACCGAATCCTTTGACCTGATCGTCGTCGGCGGCGGCCACGCCGGCTGCGAGGCGGCGCTCACGGCCGCCCGGCTGGGGCTGAACACGGCCCTGTTCTCGCTCAATCTCGACCGCATCGCCTGGCAACCCTGCAACCCGGCCGTGGGCGGGCCCGCCAAGAGCCAGCTGGTGCACGAGGTGGATGCCCTCGGCGGCGTGATCGGCCGGCTGGCCGATGCCACCGCCCTGCAGAAGCGGGTGCTGAACGCCAGCCGCGGCCCGGCGGTCTGGGCCCTGCGCGCCCAGACCGACAAGCGGGCCTATGCCCGCCAGATGCTGCAGCGGCTGCAACACACCCCCAACCTCGCCCTGCGCGAGGCGATGGTGACCGATCTGGAGGTGGAGCTCCGCGGCGGTGGTGACGGCCCGGCCGAGGCCGCCCAGGCGGACCAGCCGTCCGGCTCCCGGGCCAGCGGCCCCATCGGCCGGGTGATCGGGGTCCGCACCTACTTCGGCAGCGTCTACGCCGCTGAGACGGTGATTCTCACCACCGGCACCTTCCTGGGCGGCCGCATCTGGGTGGGCAGCCAGTCGATGCCGGCAGGCCGCGCCGGCGAACAGCCCGCCGAAGGGCTGACCGAGGCGCTGCAGGCCCTGGGCTTCAGCACCGATCGGCTCAAGACGGGCACCCCCGCCCGCGTCGATCGGCGCAGCGTGGCCCTTGATGCCCTGGAGGAGCAGCCCAGCGACGCCCACGATCGCTTCTTCTCCTTCGATCCGGCCGCCTGGGTCAGCGGCGAGCCGATGAGCTGCCACAGCACCCGCACCACCGCCGCCACCCACCAGCTGATTCGCGACAACCTTCACCTGACACCGATCTACGGCGGCTTCATCGACAGCAAGGGCCCCCGCTACTGCCCCTCGATCGAAGACAAGATCGTGCGGTT
>JAPLID010000170.1 GCA_026389285.1 Cyanobacteriota bacterium | reverse complement strand
TCCGCTTCTGAAATCCCAGCTGGTGGGGTGCCCATCACAACCAACCTCTGCTTGAGATGCAAACGGGAATCAGGCCGCCGTCAAGGGTTCAGCAGGGATGAAGTTTACGGAGAGCTGTCCCGACCCCTGAATGGGTACCAATTCTTTTCCAGGATGACCCTGACACAGCTCGTTGAGCAGGTGGCTTCACCCCACTGAGTTTTAATGGGACAGGACGATTCCCTGGATTGTGGAAATCTATGCTGATCAAGGCCGAAAAATCAATGAATGTTGCTTGAATGTGTGGCATAGCTGGCCTGATCGGTCGCTCCCCTGGTGATTTTGCTGTCCGGGTCGGCCCGAAGCTTGCCCACCGCGGGCCTGACAGTGCGGGCCTCTGGCATGACGAGAGCACCTGTCTGTTGCATCGTCGCCTGGCGATCCTTGATCTTTCCCCTGCCGGTCACCAACCGATGGCATCCGCCTGCGGTCGCTGGCAGCTGGTGTTCAACGGTGAGATCTACAACCACATTCAACTGCGCCGGCAGCTTGAAGCGCTGGGCCTTGTCTTCACCAGCAGTAGTGACACAGAAGTTCTGTTGGCCTGGCTGATCCGTCACGGTTCCGCCGGGCTCGACGACCTGCGAGGCATGTTTGCTTTGGCGCTTTTCGATCGCCAGGAGCGAACGGCCTTGCTGGCCCGGGATCCCAACGGCATCAAGCCCCTTTATTACTGGCAGGGAGACTCCGGTGAGCTGGCCTTTGCTTCGGAACTTCGGGCCCTGCTTGCCAGTGACCTGATTCCGCGCCAGCCGGATGTCCAGGCCATCTGTCATTTCCTTGCCACCGGTTCCGTTGTTGAACCAGCCACGCTGGTGGCCGGTGTACGGCGTCTTCCCGCTGGACATCTGGCCCGTTGGCGGGCCGGTGAGCTGCAGATCGAGCCCTGGTGCCCGATCCCCGAGTCTCTTCCATTCAGTGCAGACGGCAGCAGCATTCTCAGCATTGCTGCGGTCGCCCGCACCAGGGAGGCCCTTGAGTCTTCCGTCGCGGCCCATATGGTCAGCGACGTGCCCGTCGGGTTATTTCTCAGTGCGGGGTTGGATTCAGCCAGTCTTCTGGCCCTCGCCCCACGCGGTCTGCGCACGTTCACCATCGGCTTTCCCGAGCAGGGTGCTGAGGCTCTGGATGAAGCCGGTCCTGCAGCCCGCATCGCTTCGCAGTTCTCTGCCCATCACACGCCACTTGCGCTCACGGCTAGCGAAGCTCGCGCCTGGATACCTGATTTCCTGAAAAGCCAGGATCAACCCTCGATCGATGGCTTTAACACCTGGTGCGTGTCGCGTCTGGCCCGGGCTCAGGGCATCAAGGTGGTGCTCTCCGGGCTCGGTGGAGACGAACTGTTTGGCGGCTATCCCAGTTTCCGTCAGATCCCAAGAATGCAGCGCTGGCATCGGCGACTGGGTTCCCTCAGTCCAATGGCTGGCCATGCCCTGCGCCGACTGCCCAACGGCCAGCAGTCCCGCCAGCAGCGACTGGCCGACTGGCTGGAGCATGATTCTTCTGAGGCGGCAGCCCACCGATGCTTCCGTGGTTTGTTTGCCCCCAGGGAAATTGCCAGGTTGATGAGCCACTGGGGCCTTGATGACTCCGATTTCTCCTCTGGGATCAAACCCGAACCCCCGGGCCTGTGCAGCGCCGATGGCGTGGCTTGGCTGGAGGGAACCACCTATTTACGCAATCAGCTCCTCCCCGACTCTGACGTGATGGCCATGGCTCATGGGCTGGAACTGCGTCTTCCCTTGGTGGATGCCTCGCTCCAGCGTGAACTTGCCCCCCTGCCTGCTCCTCTGAGGCTGGCCCCCGGTAAGGAGCTCTTACGAAGAGCTGTCCCGGAGCTGCCGAACTGGTTCCTTGATCGGCCCAAGCAAGGCTTTCGCTTTCCCTTCCAGCTTTGGCTGGATGATCCGGCTTCGCCGCTGTCTCTGGGTTTACCATCCGCTCCATCGGGAGTTGATCTTCGTCCCTGGTACCGACGCTGGGCTCTAATGGTGTTGCAGCACTGGTTTCAAGAGCATCTTCTCCAACCCCTTGAATCGCACGGCTTTGATTAAGTGCCATGGCGATAACCCAGAACCTTAACCAGTACCGCCTTCCTGCTGACTTCAGCCCAGGCCGATCTCGTCTTGTCCTCAGCCTCTGGTTTGTTTTGGGCAGTCCTTTGTTGAGGGCCTCCTGGCTGCCGGGGTCTGCTTGGAGGGTGCAACTACTCCGTCGTTTCGGTGCGAGTCTGGGGCGAGGCTGTCGACTCAAGCCTGGACTGAGGGTCAAGTTTCCTTGGCGGTTGAGCTGCGGCGATCACTGCTGGCTGGGTGAAGATGTCTGGATTGACAATCTTGCCAGCGTTACCCTGGGCGATCGGGTCTGCTTGTCCCAGGGTGCCTACCTCTGCACTGGCAACCATGACTACCGCTCCTCTGATTTCGGCTTGCGACTGGGGCCGATCACGATCGGATCCGATGCCTGGATCGGTGCCTGCGCCGTGCTGGCCCCAGGCACCTGTGTCGGCGAGGCAGCCGTGGTGAGCCTCGCTGCCGTCGCCAGTGGCATCGTCCCTGCCGCCACCGTCGTCCGCGGCAATCCCGCCCTGCCAACTGGAGCCCGTTTCGAAAGGTTTGATTGAGCGATGTTCGCCCGTCGGCACTCGCCGACCCTTGCGCCAGGCCACCTCTGCAGCAATTAGTTTGAGTAACCGCGGCATCACAGCTGATCGGAAGCCTCTGTGGATCCGTTTGGAACGGTGTTGATGCGCGACACTGGTTAGTGAGCAGCAACAGCGTGTCTCCCATGGTCAACTTCACAAAGCGGCGCTCCCGGGTTGAAATCTTTGCGTAAAACGCATACAAACAGTTGATGCCTTGGTTCGCCCTCTCCTCCCGCCTCCCCCTGCGAAAGCTGGCGGATCGCCTGCGATGGCGGGATGAGCGCTCACGGCTGGCCCGTCTCACCATCGTCTCCCAGTACTTTCCCCCCGATTTCGCCGCCACGGGCCAGTTCATCGAGGATCTGTCGCGGAGGCTGGCCGAACGGGGCCTGCAGAATCTGGTGCTGACCGGTCAGCCCGGCTACGCCTTCCAGGCGCAGCAGGCCGAGCGCATTGAGTTCCTGCCCAACCGCTGCATTCGACGCACCTCCACCTCCCGCTTCTGGCCCGAGCGCATTCGTGGCCGAGTGGTCAACAGCCTGCTGTTCTGTCTGCGCACTCTGCTGCGGCTGCTGCGCCAGGGCCGGCGCGGTGATCTGCTGCTGTTCACCACCGAGCCGGCCTACCTACCGATCGTCGGTTGGCTATGCCATTTGCTCACTCGCGCGCCCTACGTGGTCCTGGTCTACGACCTGTATCCGGACATTGCGATCTCGCTTGGCGTCGTGGCAGCCGATCATCCGGTTGCCCGTCTCTGGCGCCTTCTACAGGCCAGCAGCTTCGCGGCTGCCTCTGAAATTGTGGTCCTCAGCACCACCATGCAGGACCATCTCCGCAGGAACTATCCAGAATTTCTCACCCCGATCACGGTGATCCCCAGCTGGGCCGATCCTGCTGCCATCACGCCGATTCCCAAACCTCAGAACAGTTTTGTTCAGACCCACCGGCTCAGCGAAGGCTTCACCGTTCTCTATTCCGGCAACCAGGGACGCTGTCACGACCTGGACACTCTCCTCGAAGCAGCCAGGCTACTGCGCCATGATTCCCTCATCCAAGTGTTGATCGTCGGAGGCGGAGCCCAGCATCACTTTTTGGTGGAGCAGGCCGAGGCCTGGGGGCTTTCGAATGTGCGTTTTCTGCCCTATCAGGATGTCCAAGTCCTACCTGAGCTCCTGGCTGCAGGCGATCTGGCGATTGTCAGCCTGCTTGAGGCCGCGGAGGGTCAGGTAGCCCCCAGTAAGCTCTATGGCCATCTGGCTGCAGCCTCCCCCGTGGCGGCGATCTGCGCTCCCCATTCCTATCTGCGTACAGAAATTGCTCGTGCCGGCTGTGGCAGTGCCTTCTCCAGCGGGGAGGCCCAACCCCTGGCCGACTTCATTCGATCCCTGGCGGCGGATCCAGCCCGCGCTCGGCAGCTCGGTGAGGCCGGCCGTCGCTATCTGCAGGCGACCGCCACCCCTGCCCTGGTCGTGCAGGCTTATGCCGACCTGCTGTGCCGCCATCTCCCCCTGCTTCAGAAGTCCTATGCTCCACCAGTTGAGCCTGATGCCTTGCCCCTTCCCCAGAGCGCAGACTTTCTGGGAATCGAACTCAGGATGCAAGCAAAGCGTTGAGTTGTTGTGACAGTTGATCAAGGATCGGATTCTGTGACCCAGTCTGCTGGGCCCTTGTCAGCGGCTGACGATTCAGCTCCAGGGTTCAGCACGACCGGTTCGCCGGCACGTCATTCCCTGTCTGTAGGTCCGATCAATCGGCGTCTAGATTCCTGGCGTCAGCGACTGCCTCCTTCCCTGCAATCCTGGTTGCCTTCGATCCCACCACCGACGCTGCGGAATCTCTGGCTGCTTCTGGCGTTGTTGGTGGCAACTCAGAACAGTGCGGTCTTTCATACCAGTCAGTCGGCCAATGTCACCGTGCTGGCCGTGATGATCTGGGGCGGTGCCCTGATCTGCATCGAGGATCAACTCGATGACCTGGAGCCGAGTCCTGGACTGTTCGGACTTCTGGTCGGCTCGACTCTGTTGCTCTGGATCCTGGCACGCACAGCGGTCATCCTTCATTGGGATGGCTTGATCTATATGCTTGCCCCGCTTGCGGGGTTGGCCCTTTCGCTGCTCTGTCTGCCGCTCTCAAAGCTAGGTCGTTTTCGCGATCCGCTCCTTTGCCTGTTGCTGCTGCCTTCCTTCGCTCTGTTGATGCGTGTGTTGCCGGAGGAGCCCCTCAGTTTGCTGACAGCCCGTGGAGCTGGTTTCTGGTTGTCCATCCTGGGTCTCGATGTAGCGGTCGAAGGGCGCAGCGTGATGTTGCCTGGTGGTGGTGTGCAGGTGCTGGCCGCCTGCAATGGCTTGGACATGATGGCCCAGATTCTTTGTGTCGGTCTGATTTTCATGCTGGCGTTCCGGATTAATTCCTGGGTCAGTCGCTTGTTACTGTTCACAGCTGCTCCAGCCATCGGTCTGGTCGCCAACACCATTCGTATCGCACTGCTTGCTGGCTGCGCCAGTGTTGGCCAGGGCAAGGGCAGTCCGTTGTTCACCTTTTTTCATGATGAAACGGGCTCCCTGGTGTTCTCCGGTGTCGCGGTGTTCGTCTATGGATTGCTCTACATCAACCTTCTGGAACGGGAGTTGGCTCCCCAGCCCACAGCTCTCGAGGATTCCGAGTCATGAGTCAGGGAATGGTAGAGCGGGATCGTCATCCTTTCTTGGAGCGCTGGCTCGGTTTCCTGGTTTTGGTGGCTTCTCTCGCAGCTCTCCAGGCGCTGGTATGGCCTCGCTGGCCCCGTTCACCAGATCTTGCGGCTGCCCGGCTGGCTACAGCTCTTGTAGAAGCTGGCCTCAATCCCAGGCCGCTGCCGACCCTCCCCGCTGAACGCAGCTATGAGCGGTCTCTATCAGCCGTTTTGGGCTGGCAGTTGGCAGGAGGGCTGGAGCTGCGTCTGGCCCGGGCCAGCGTGCGTCAGCGCGATAGCTTTCAGGCCGCTTTCATCGGCCGTGATCGACCTCATTTGGCATTGACCAAACGTCGCCTCAACGTCCCGATGGCCGGTAGCGTCGCTGGATTGATTCAGGGGAGGCAGTCTTACCAATCTTGTCTTGTCCCCGAGATCTTTACTCCTGATGGCATGGCCGTTACTGCACAGGCGCTGGGGAAGGCTGCAGATCAGCGTGTCGCTGGTCGGATTGAGACACTCAAGGGGCTCATAGGTCTGCAGCCGACCCGCAGCTTTGGTTGCATTCTGGTCAGCCTTCGCAGTCAGAACAAGAACCCTCCTCCTGTCGCGATCTGGCGCCAGGTTCTGGCAAGTGTTTCCTCCAACCTGCAGGATTTTTCCAGGCGATGATCCTGAATCCCCTATGGCGCTGGCTTGGTCAGCCGCAATCCGTTGTTGCCTCAGTTGCGCCTTCAGGACCACCCCTCCCTTACAGCTGGATTCTCACCAACCAATTGGCGATCGGTCCCCGCCCCATCACTCCTTTTCATTGGCAGCAACTGGAGGCGGCCGGTCTGCGTGGACGTTTCAGTTGTTGCTATCCGGAGGAGAAGGAAATGTTGCTGCCTCCCCCAGGTTGGATCAGCGCTGGCGTGTCTCTTCCCGATCACCGCAAGCAGGAAGTTCTTCGATCGGAGCGCCTGATCGAAGCTCTTACGGCTGCGGAGCAACTGATGGAGCAAGGCGCACCGATCTATCTGCACTGTTTTGCCGGCATTGAACGTTCGCCGCTTCTGGCTGTCGGTCTCACGGCGCGCAGCCGTCGAATTGATCTGTATGCCGCTCTGGATTGGGTGCGACGCTGCCACCCTCCTGCTTCACCGATTTACGAGCATCTTGAATTGATGGACCAGGTGCTCAGAAACTCTTGATCTTGATTCAATCCCCGATTCAAGATTTCGGTTTGCGGCCGAAGGGCCAAGGAAGGCGCCGTCCAATCCATCCCAAAGGACCGTTTGAGCGCCTGGTTCTGGGTTGATCTTCGCTGACGCCGATTCCTTGAGATTTCCGAGCATCCATGGATGAACTCATGCTCTTACCGCTCCCGGATCCATTGCCATTGCTATCACTGACAGCAGCATCCTGATAGGACTGGGCAACATGACCATCGCGAACATAGTTGCTGGCAACGTAGGAGTTTCGATAGGAGTTTTTGGCGTAGGAACCGGCATAGCCCCCACGCAGATAGGAATCGCGATAACGCTTGATGTAGCCCTTCAGGCCGCGACCGTATTTGCCGTATTCTTTTCCTTCCCTGCCATAGGCTCCGGCATAAGCATAGTGATAGTAATAACCGTATTCGTAGCCGTAGTCGTTGAGTCGACTTGGGAAGGACACCTGGTTGCAGATCAGGCCGAGCACATCCACACCGGTGGCCTTGATGCGGCGACAGGCCTGGGGAGCCAGTTCGCGACTCACTTTGCCGAGGCCGACAAGGAAGAGAATGCCATCAAGCTTTTCGCCCAGCAGGATCGGGTCGGAGAGCATCAGGCAGGGTGGAGCATCCCAAAGAACAATGTCGTAACCGGGTAGGGCTCGCACCTCATCGACCACCTCCTGGCAGCGGCTTGAATTGAGAAGCTTGGCTGGGTCCGGAGGCTTCGGTCCGGATGGGAGTAGGTCAAAGTTGTCGGAGACGTTCCGAATCAGCTCGGCAGCCTTCGCTTTGGAATCCGAAAGCAGGGTCGAAAGTCCCTCGCCCTGCTCGACACCGAGGTAGCGAGCCTGCATGGGTAAGCGCATGTCGGCGTCGACAATCAGCACCTTCAAGCCCAGATCAGAGAGCGTGCGGGCAAAGATCGTGACAGCGGTGGATTTACCTTCCCCCTGCGTCGAGGAGGTCACGCCGACCATGCGGATGTTGCGGTCAGCCCGCAGCAGCCGGAAGGTGGTGAACAGGCTGCGCAAAGATTCCTTGATGGCGAAGCGCTCGCTGGCTGACATCTTCGCGATGCTGCTGGAGATTTCCACACCTGGCTCCAGGGGTAGGTAGGGAATCAGACCGAGCACGGGAAGTTGAAGTTCCCGTTCCGCATCCATTGGCGTGTGGAAAACGTTGTCAGTGCGCTCACGAAGAACTGCTGCCCCAAGGCCGGCCAACAAACCAATCATCAGAGCTCGCAACAAGTTCTTCTGAAGGTTGGGTTCCACTGGAAGATCGGCGAACTCGGGCGGGCTGATCACTTGCCAGGGTGACGTGGACCTAGCGAGTTCAAGGCGGAAGTTTTCGCGAGCCTGGATGTACGAAGAATAATGTTCACGGGCGATCGACAGACGCTGTTGAAGGTCGTCAAACTCCTTCATCTTGGTGGGATTATTGCGGAAGTTCTCGTTCAGCAACATGATCTGACGATTGATCTCATCTTGCTGAGCAACGTTGGCTAACAAATCAGCGCGCACGCGATCGGCGCCTTGGCGCTGGACAACGGGCAGAAGCCTGTTGCGGCGGGCGAGAATTGATTGAACAATCGGCGAATCTTCGCGATACGTGGCTCTGGCATCAGCCAGGTCGGTTTCAAATTTATTGAATTGTTCTAATGGGGTATTGATTCCCCTGGCCACTTCGGCTCCATCTCCCCTGCCAGGCACCAGCACACCTGAACGCCCCAGTTGCTCAATCGCCGTTGGTGCACCACTTGGATTCCATTGCAACTTGCCGGATTGAATAGAGGCCAGCTGACTAGTGAGCTGCACTTGCTGGTTTTGCAACTCTCGCAAATTACCGATCAGACCTTCGCGTGCCCCAAGAATACTTTTTGCATTGTCCGCTGGATCGAGGTTGTTATTACGCTTGCGGAAATTCAGCATCTCATTCTGAAGTCCCTCCACCCGACGCATGATGTCTGGGGCCTGCTGATCCAGGAATTTCACTCCTGATGCCATCGCCGCTTGGCGCTGGGTCAGCGAAAATCGTGTGTATGCCTGGGAAAGCTGATTGAGAATGGCCCGTCCTTTGATTGGGTCGGACCAACGCAGGGAAACGTTCAGCACGTTTTGAACGGTTTCTGAAGCAGCGCCGACGGAAAGATTCTCAACCACTGCGCCGACACCGACTCCCTCTTTTTCGGCAATGGGCTTGATCAGCAGGGGGCTGCGCAGCAGCACCACCAGGCTTGGCACATCAAAGTTGAAGTTGCTGCGGGCCAGAGCCTCAACAGAAGAGCCACTGGCACCTCCGCTGCCGGCCCGTCCTTCGAAGGGGTTGGTGATCTGCATCTGGAAGCCGCCCTCGTAGACCGGCGAGAAGATGCGCTGTCGCAGGGTGTTGATCGCCAGTGCTCCGGTGACCACCGCAAACGTGAACAAAAACAGGCCCTGGCGCCGCTTGACGGTTCGGATGAGACCTCCCAGGCCAGCGCCGCCGGATTCCTGACCGCCGGCGAGCGGCGAAATGAAGGATTGGGGATCAAACGGGTTGGCGCTGACCTGGGCAGGACTCTGGGACATCAGAGCGGCTGGATCCCTGGCCGACAGGGTTCCGCTCCTACCCGGAACGGACGCTGAATCAGAGATGACGTCCGAGGGGAGCATTCTGCGCATCTTACAAGATCCCTACTCTAGAGATCTTGTCTTCGAACGCATTCCGGGTCCGATCCTCTGGCTGAACCGTCCCTAGGTGGATTCCTGGCGGTTATGGGTAGGGTGTGGTCTTGCCTGGCCCGTCGCTGCTGCCCGTGGAGGTCCCTCATCGTTCCCGTCTCCCCGCAGCTTGCCGCTGCCCTATGACGCATCCACTTTTTCTCCGTCTCAAGTCCAGGGCCCCGGGGGCTGTTGCGCTGGGCGCACTGCTCGCGCTCACACCTTTGTTGCCGCTGCGGGCGGATCAGCCGCAAACCTCCTCAGGACGGCCCGTCGACCTGACCATCGCCCAGGCCATTTCACAGGGTCAGGGTCTGGCCGGGTCGGCTCTCTCCCGACCTGCAGTTGTGGAGCGCCTCTCCCTGCCGAGTGTCTACAGCGACCTATATGTGCCTGGGATCGGTGCAGCTCACCGGCCTCACCCTCGGCCAGGCCAGTCGCTGGCTCACCTCCCTCTACGGCAAGCAGCTGGTCCGACCCCAGCTCAACCTCAACCTGATCAGGCCACGCCCGGTTCAGGTGAGCGTGCTCGGTGAAGTGGGACGTCCCGGCCTTTATCCGCTCCCCTCGTATTCCACCCCCGTTTCAGCGATCCAGACGGCTGGAGGCATCACCCTCAATGCCGACATCCGCAAGATCGTTTTGAGGCGCCCCGCAGGCTCCGGCGGCTTCGAGAAGCAGACCGTTCTGGATCTTGCCCAGTTGCTTCAGGCGGGCAATCAGCGCCAGAACCCGATTCTGTTCGATGGCGACACGGTCATCGTCACGCGATCGGAGACTCCTGTACCGAGCGAAGTGATCCAGATCGGCCTCTCCAATCTCTCACCGACCTCCATTAGTGTGACCATGGTTGGTGAGGTGAAATCGCCAGGAACCTTGGCGGTCCCTGCCAATACGCCTCTCCAAGAGGCCCTACTGCGCGCCGGTGGTCCGGTTCCCTGGCGTGCCAAAAAAACCAATATCGAACTGGTGCGCCTCAATCGCAATGGCACCACCACCACTGAATATTATAGCTATCAACCTGGCCAAGATATTTCCAAGGGGTTCAATCCACCCCTCCGGGATCGCGACATGATCATTGTAAGGCGTAGTTATTATGGTAAAGCTGTCGATCTGATCAACCAGGTGGTTGCTCCGCTCAGTTCACTGGGTTCAACGTTCTTTTATCTGGGGAATTACAACCGCAACTAAATGGTTTGCATCCGGCGGTTCTTTGCGTGGGATGCTGGACATCCCGCCATTCCTTCTTGTTGCACGGTGTTTCAAGCTTATGTTTTGGCCCAGCGATCGGCCGATCGATTCGAATCAGTCAGTCTTGGTCTGGCGATCAGGGGCGAGCCGTGGCAGAAAGTGTGTGAACGCTACAGATCCCCAGGCCGCGATCCGTTAATTTTCTGTTCCCTTGAGAGCCCATTCGCATGAACCCCCAAGCATCCAACATCAACCCCAGGGCGATTGCCTGGGCCCTGCTCAGCCAGGTTTTCTGGCTGCCCCTGGTGGCGATTGACCTGCGTGATCGCTGGGTGGCCCACTTGCGGCAGATCACGCCGCCGCATCGAAGCGCCGAGCTCGATCGGCAGATCGCCCGGGCACCGGCTTTGAGTCTTGACAAGCTTTTGGCCGCGACCGAACCGGTGCAGCAGCTGGCCAGCAATGCGATCGCCTCCACCGGAGTGCTGCTCAGCACCGCCGGATCCGGTGCCGCCTCCCTGCTGGATCGGCCCCTAAGCCGTTCGATCGAAGAGCTGTTGCCCCACAGGCACGGCCCTGCCGCCGAGGTTGCACAGACTGATGGTGGTGGTTTTCAGCCCAAGGCTCAGGCCGCTGGCCCCCTGGGCTCCGCCCCCGCCACCAACTGGCTCACCAGACATTCCAGCCGCGCCCAGCTTCTGGGCGGCAGCCTTGACCTCAACGATCTGCAGGAAGGGCCGATGTCGCCTCTGGCGCTGGTCGAACGGGCTGCTTCGCTGAGCAGTGGCGATCCGATGGGCCCTCTGCCCATTCTTTGGCGCGATCCCATGCGTCAGGCGATCCTCCAGTTGCCAGGAGCTCCGCGCCGCATCGCCACGGCCCGGGTGATCCATGTGCCCTCGCTGAGTGTCAGCCGCAGCACTGAGGTGCCCCTGGCGATCCAGAGCGACGGCAGCGTCGACATTCTTCAGACCCCCGACAACCCCTCCGTTATCAAGGAGATCGATACTTGGTCCAGGCACCAACAGAGGCCCGCTGTCGGATCGGTCGTGCCGGCGGTGATCCATCTCCATCCCCTGGAGCCAGCTCCTGTTCTCACCCCTGAAATCAGGCCAGCACCTCAACCTCCGATGCAGGTCACGGCTCCTGCGGCAGAGCCGGCATCTCAATCTCCTTCGGCAGTGACACCGGTTCAGGCACCGGCCGCTCCGATGGCCGAGGCGCCTTTGCCGGCAGCACCTGCGGCCCCGGTCGCTGCTATACCCGTTTCCTAGCCAGCGCCTGCCGCCGCGCCTATGGCCGCTGTTCCAATGCCCAGCGTGGCTCCTGCTGCTGCGGTTGCGGTTGCTGCTCCCTGAAAGCTGGAGCGCCGCCAAGGATGAATCTTCTTGAAAATTTTACCTGGCGCCGCGTTGACGATCCGTGTCTGTCAGCGAGGAATTGATCAATCAGCCACGGCGTCGATGGCGTCACAGATCGCTTGTTTTTGTTGGGCGTCGTAGCCCCAGCGCTCCAGAAAGGCCACGTCTTCGCCGGCTCCCTCTCTGGCCGCAGCCAGCAGCGTTTCCAGCCTTCCTTTGACCGCCACCGGCTCCAGCAGCCGCAGCAGCTCGGTGGAGCGATGTTGCACCCGTTCGGATCCGGCCTGTTGTTCGGCATCACCACTGCGCTGATGGTGCTGCACCATCGCCGTGCTCATCGCCAGGTTGCGCACCATCAGATCGACCACCGGCGCACCGGCGAGCCGCAGTTGCAGGGCCACTGGCTCCGGCAGCCGGTCCATCAGCGGTGAATCGCCGGCCAGGGCCACCACAAAAAAACCGCGAGCGCCATCGCGGCTGGCCACCAGTTCCGCCACCCGGTCGGCTAGCACCTCGTCGCTCAGTTCGCCGGTTTCCCACAGCGTCAGCCACTGGCCACTGATCTCGATCGCCTGGGGAAAGCTGGGTTGCAGGGGCTCGTAGGCGGACATGGTCAAACGTTGGCGTCCCCGAAGGTTATGGACAATTGAACGACCCTGCGCCGACCCTGCGCTGACCCCGCGGCGGTTCCCATCAACAGGGCTCCGCCCAGCTCCTGTGCCCGTCATGCCCGTCAGCTGCCAGGCTTGAGCGATGACAGCCCCTTCTCCTGCCGCTTCCCTCGGCTCCGACACGCCGCCGGGCTATCGCTCGGGCTTCGTGGCCCTGATCGGCCGGCCCAATGTGGGCAAATCGACCCTGCTCAACCAACTCGTAGGCGAAAAGGTGGCGATCACCTCGCCGGTGGCCCAGACCACGCGCAACCGGCTGCGGGCCATCCTCACCACCCCCGAGGCCCAGCTGGTGCTGCTGGACACCCCGGGCATCCACAAGCCCCACCATCTCCTGGGCCATCGCCTGGTGCAGAGCGCCCGCAGTGCCATCGGCGAAGTCGATGTGGTGCTGTTGCTGGTCGATGGCAGTGAGCCCGCCGGTCGTGGCGATGCCTTCATCGTCGAGCTGCTGCGCCATTGCCGCGTACCCGTGCATATTGCCCTTAACAAGTGTGATCAGGTCGATCCGCAGCAGGTGGAGGCCCTGGCCGCTAGCTATCGAGAGCTGCTGGTGATCAGGCCTGCCGGCGGCTCCGAGGGTTGGCCCGTTAGCTCGGTCCACGTTGTCGACGCGCTTGGCTTGGAGCCGGTTCAGGTTCAGCATCTGCCGTGGCCACTGCATCCCCTCAGTGCCCTCACCGGCGAGGGCTGCAGCGAGCTGGTGGCGGCCCTGGTCGCCGATCTGCCGCCCGGCCCCCATCTGTATCCGGCCGACGCCATCAGCGATCAGCCCGAACAGCTGCTATTGGCCGAGCTGATCCGGGAGCAGGTGTTGCACCAGACCCGCGAGGAGATTCCTCACTCGGTGGCGGTGCAGATCGAGCGCATCGTCGAGGACGGCCCGCGCACCGCCGTGCTGGCCACGGTGATGGTGGAGCGCTCCAGCCAGAAGGGCATCCTGATCGGCAAGGGGGGGCAGATGCTGCGGGAGATCGGCAAGGGTGCTCGCCTGCAGATGCAGAAGGTGTTCGACGGACCTGTCTATCTGGAGCTGTTCGTCAAGGTGGTGCCGGGCTGGCGCAGCCATCCGGGGCGCCTGACGGAACTGGGTTATCGCGGTGACTGAGGGGCCGCTCCCGATGGGCTGGATCGGCAGCTGAGAGAATCGGTTCATGAACGACACCAGCAGCGAGCTGCCCCCCTTTCCTCCCGCCGACCTGCCGCAGTTTCTGCGGCACTGCGCTGGTGAATGGATGAGCCTGCGCAGCCAGTTCGCCCTCGGCGACCTCGACGCGGTTGAAAAATCCGCGGATGCCGGTGCCGGTGCCGGCGATGAGCTGAGCTCTGAGCTGGGGGATGCGTGGCATAGCAGCGAGCGCGGTGAGCTGGTGGTCGCCTTTGTCGAGCCGGATGGCAACGGCGGCCCAGGCGGCCTGCGCTTCGGCCTTAAGGATGGTGGTGTGTCCCGCCAGCTGCTCTTTGATGCCGAGGGCGGCTTCCGCAGCGGCGATCGGGAGGGCCGCTGGCAACAGGGCTGCTGGCAGCTGGGCCCCGATGGCAGCCTCGAGCTGCTGATCGCGGCCGATGGACTGGAGGTGTGGGAGCGCATCTGGTTCACCAAGCCCAACCTGCGGCTGCGCAGCACGGTCGAGAACCGCGCCGGTGGCACCCCGGGCCGGGCCAGCTTCAGCTCCGAGATTCGTCGGGTCAGCCGGCCCGCTGCCACCGGGGCTCCATCCAGCCGATGAGCGCCCTGCGCCTCGATGTGGTGAGCCTGGTGCCGGAGGCCTTTGCACCGCTGCTGCACCTCGGGGTGATCGGCCGCGCCTTTGCTGCCGGTATCGCCGAGCTGCACCTGCACAACCCCCGCGAATACGCCCTCGATCGCTACCGCAAGGTCGACGATGAGCCCTATGGCGGCGGCTCCGGCATGGTGCTCAAGCCGGAGCCGGTCTATGCCGCGGTGGAGGCGATCCCGGTGCTGCCGCGGCGTCGGGTGCTGCTGATGAGTCCCCAGGGGCAGCCCCTGCAGCAGGCCGATCTGCGCCGCTGGGCCACGGACTACGACCAGTTGCTGTTCCTCTGCGGCCACTACGAGGGCTTCGACGAACGCATCCGCGCCCTGGCTGATGAGGAGGTCTCGATCGGCGACTTCGTACTCACCGGTGGCGAGCTGCCGGCGGCGGTGATCATCAACGGCGTCGTGCGGCTGCGGCCCGGCACTGTGGGCAGCGAGGCCTGCCTGGAGGAGGAAAGCCATAGCGCCCTGCTGCTGGAGCATCCGCACTACACCCGCCCCGCCAGCTTCCGGGACCTGGAAGTGCCGGCGGTGCTGCGCAGCGGCGACCATGGCGCCATCGCCCGCTGGCGCCTGCAGCAGCAACAGGAGCGCACGGCCGAGCGCCGGCCCGATCTGTATGCCCGCTGGCAGCGGCTGCAGCCTGAACCCAAAGGCTGATCTCCGCGTTCCAGGGACAATGGAGCTCGGCAGGACATCCCCATGAAGCTACGGATCGGCAACGGCTATGACATCCACCGCCTGGTGCCGGAGCGGCCGCTGATCCTCGGCGGCCAGGTGCTGGAGCATCCCGAGGGTCTGGGTCTCGATGGCCACAGCGACGCCGATGTGTTGGTGCACGCCGTGATGGACGCCCTGCTCGGGGCCCTCAGCCTTGGCGACATCGGCCGCCACTTTCCCCCCGAGGATCCCCGCTGGAAAGGGGCCGACAGCCTGGTGCTGCTCGAGCACGTGATGGAGCTGATCAGCCGGCAGGGTTGGGTGGTGATCAACGTCGACACGGTGGTGGTGGCGGAGCGGCCGAAGCTCAAGCCCCACATCGAGGCCATGCGTGCTGCCATCGCCGGTCGCATGGGCCTGGACCCCTCTCAGGTGGGCGTCAAGGCCACCACCAATGAAGGGCTGGGCCCAACCGGCCGTGAGGAGGGCATCGCCTGCCATGCGGTGGCCCTGTTGCAGCAGGCCTGAGTTCGGCGCTTAGCGTTGCTAGGCCGTGGGCTCGTTCTCCTGCCGCCGCCGTGGAGCGCTGTCTACCCTGGCCTTCCTGCAGCCTTCGGCCGATGGATCTGAACGGCCAGCCGGTTCCCCTCGACTTCGCCGGCATCGCCGCGATCGACGGCAGCATCAGCGGCGTTGCCAACGCCGATGGCCAGGTCGATGTGGCGGTGGTGGAGCACCTGAGGGTGCGAGTGCCGGCGGCCGCCCGGGCCGCTTGGCTGGAGGCCGAACAGGGCAGCTGGGAACCCTGGCTGCAGCGCCAGGGCGGCTTTCTGGGCCGCGATCTGCACTGGGACAGCGAGAAGGAAGAGGGACAGCTGTTGATCCACTGGGCCAGCCGCGAGCAATGGCTCGCCATCTCCCGCCAGGAGCTCGAGGTCGTACAGGAGCGCTTTGAACGGCTCGCCCAGGCGGCCCTGGTGCGGCTCGGGGCGATATCTCTCCCGGAGGATCAGGAGAGTCCGTGGGGCAATCCGTTCCCGCTGGTCTACGAGGGCGAGTTGCCCGCTCCGTCTCAGGGTGAGCAGGCGCAGGCAGCGCCCGCAACCTGATGGATCCTGGCGCCAGGCTCGATCTCGATCGCCGTCGCCGGCTGGGCATGGTCGAGGCCATCTGGGGGGAGCACAAGACCCCCCGTCAGATTGCGGCGATCATCGAGGAGCTGGGCCGGGCCGGCGAGCTGGCCCTGGTGACTCGGGTGGATGGCGCCAAGGTTCTGGCGGTGGCTGAACTGTTGGGTCAGGCCCTGGAAACTGACCAGCCCGCTGACCAGAGCACTGGCCAGACCAACACCCAGACCAACACCCAGACCAACGGCCTGACCAACGGCCTGAGGCACCATCCCGATGCGTTCTGCCTGACGGTGGGCGCCCTGCCGGACCCTGATCCGGCCTTGGGCCGGGTGACGGTGCTGGCGGGAGGCAGCAGCGACCTCAAGGTGGCGGCCGAGGCCCAGCTGGCCCTGCAGTGCCATGGGGTGGCCTGCGACCTGCTGCTGGATGTAGGGGTGGCGGGGCTGCACCGCCTGCTGGGCCAGCTGGAGGCGCTGCGTCAGGCGCGGGTGCTGATCGCCTGCGCCGGTATGGAGGGGGCCTTGCCCACCGTGCTGGCTGGGCTGTTGCCCCAGCCGGTGATCGGCGTGCCGGTGTCGGTGGGCTATGGCGTCAGCGCCGGGGGCCATGCGGCCCTGCAGGGCATGCTCGCCAGCTGTGCTCCGGGGCTCACCGTGGTCAACATCGACAACGGCTACGGCGCGGCGATGGCTGCGTTACGCATCCTGGGTGCGAATGGGGCAGTCGGCTCTGCTCATAACGCTCGCTCGCCTCAAGCAGGACCGCACTAAAGACCCAATGCATCGGACGGGAGCCCATCGGCCTTGCCCTCGGTCCGGGCGATCAGTGTCCCGATCGCCCGGACCGAGGGCAAGGGGGGCCGTGAGAGAGGCCGGGTGGTCGATGGGCTGAGGCTTCAGAGATGCTGGAGATCGGGATAGGCGGTGATCAGCTCTTCACTGCTCAGCACTTCGCCGGCGCCTTCTGGCTGCCAGATCACTTCCAGGGCCAGCAGATCGTTGGCGCCCAGGGCGCCGAGTTGCTGCAGGCTGTCCCGCAGGGCCTCGGCCGTGGCGGTGCCCTTGAGGGGCAGGCCGCGGCGGCTAGCCACGATCAGGGTGATGGCGATGTAATCGCTGGCGCCGCTGCTGGTGCCGGCGGCCACCACCGAAGGCTCGCTATAGCGGCGTCCCGCCACGTTGGCCGTCAGTTCGCGCTGCAACTTGCTGCGCTCCTGCATCGAGAGGCGATTAAAAGTGGATTCGGCGCTGGCGAAAGGAATCTGGCCCACCTCGCCGTTGGCGTAGACCCACAGTTCCGGGCGGCGCAGCAGCGCCAGGGTGGTTTCCTGCAGCACCCGCTGCAGGCCCTCGCTGTTGGAGGTATCGGAGGTGCTGGCCATGCGGCGCAGGTCCTCTTGCACGTCGCGGGCCGTGGCGAGCATGCCCAACTGGATCTGGGCGATTGACACCGGTCCATCGGCGCGGATCGCCCCGTAGTCGTCGTCGTCGGATCGCAGCTGCGGACCACCGCCACCGCCGGCTCCGCGCACGGCGTTGACCAGCATCCCGACGATCGCCATCAGGATCAGGAAGCCGAACAGCCCACCACCGCCGAATCCAAAGATCGGCACGATGAAGGGAAAGCCCATGCCACCGCCGCGGTAGCCGCCGCCACCGCCGTAATAACCCCCACCGCCATAGCCTCCGCCGTAGGAGCCGCGGGAGGCACCGCCGCCATAGCTGCGGGGCATCGAGGGAGCGGAGCGGAAGCTCCCCCCACCGATGCGACCGCCGCTGGCCGCCGAGGCGGGATGGGGAGCGATCACCAGCATCCCGGCAACCAGGAACGGCACCACCAGGAGACTGAGGGTTCGCCGCAGCTCGCGAAGACCCATGAGCAGAGCCCAAACAATGGATAAAATCTAGGAACCGCCCCCGACAATGGTGACCACTTCGAGCACGTCGGATTCCACCACCGCCTGGGTGCCCCAGCTCTGACGGGGCAGGATCGCGCCGTTGAACTCGACCACCACCAGCTGGGGGCGGTAGCCGAGGCCTTCGAGCACCTGCACCAGCGTCAGCCCGGCTCCACAGCGGCGCGGCTCCCCGTTCACCTGGATCTCCAGGGTGGTCGTTGTTTCGGAGGTCTTGATTTCGGTGGTCTTGATTTCGGTGGTCTTGATTTGGGTGGTTACTGCCTGACTGGTGGCAGCGTTCTGAAGGGCTTTGTGTTCCTGAGCACCGCTGGCCTGCTCGCCGGTCATGCTTCGGCCTCCAGGCCCGCCAGCAGAGCCGCCGTGGCGGCGCCGGGATCGGGGGCCTCGGTGATCGCGCGCACCACCGCCACCCGCGTGCCGCCTGCTGCCCGCACCGCCGCCAGGTTGTGGTGGTCGATGCCGCCGATGGCGAAGCAGGGGATCGGCGCTTCGGCCGTCGCCTGGCGCACGTAGGCGAGACCCACCGGTTCGCGGCCCGGCTTGGTGGGGGTGGCATGGACCGGTCCCACCCCGACGTAATCGCAGCCGTCGCTCACCGCCTGCCGCAGGTCCTCGATCCGGTGGGTGCTGCGGCCGATCAGGCGCTCGGGCCCCAGCAGGCGGCGCGCCACCGCCGGCGGCAGATCCCCCTGGCCCAGATGCACCCCGTCGGCTTCCACGGCCAGGGCGATGTCGATGCGGTCGTTGACCAGGAACAGGGCGCCGGCCTGGGCGCAGAGGGTTCGGAGGCGGCGGGCCTGCTCCAGTCGCTGTTGATCGTCGGCGGGGGCGTGCTGCAGCGGGCCGGGGCCGGGGCCGGGGCCGGGGCCTTGGCCTTGGCTCGGTTTGGCCCGGTACTGCACCAGCCGCACCCCCGCCGCCAGCGCCGCTGCCACCACCTCCTCCAGATCCGGCACCGGACTGGTGACCAGATAGAGGTGCGTTTGGCGCAGCAGCTCGCGCCGCCCCAGGCCCAGCCTTGAGGCCTGGATCAGATCCACCTCCAGGTCGTAGACGAGGTAGCGCAGGGCCGCGGCCTCCCGGGCCAGTTCCGGTTCGTCGCGGCGGCCGAACTCCTCCAGCACCCGCAGGGCCTCCTGCACGCGGGCGGCATTGGCGGCCAGGATCGCGGCGTCGTCCAGGCGTTCCTGCTGGGCTGGGTGACTCAGCCCAGCTGCCGGATCGCTGGCGCTGTGGCGGGCCAGCTTGAAGCGCTCGTGATGCTGGCGCCCGAGTCGCTGGCGCAGATCCTTGGTGCGGGCTACCAGATCAGGGCGGTCCAGGGCGAAACGACACCAGTCCTCCAGCACCCGCAGCCCCTCGCGGGCCCGGTCGAGGTTGGCGTCGAGCAGGCGCAGGCTGGCGGCAGGCCGGGTCGTCACGTCGCTGGCAGAATTGTTTTTCACACCCTGTCTAGGGTGTTGCCGTTTGCGGCTGGGCCATGGCGAGCGACCCGAATGGATCCGACAACCCGATGCTGGTGCTGGTGTCAGGCATCCTGCTGATAGGGGGCATCCGGTCTTCATCGGCTGGGGTCTCACCCACGCCTATCCCGGCGGTTAGGGGAGTTTTGGCGAGTCCGGCCAGCAACCGGCGGGCTGCTTCCGCATCGGCACCGATCTGGGCGCTCAGGGCCTCCAGGCTCTCGAAGCGCTGCTGCTGGCGCAGCAGCTGCCAGGGCTCCACCCGCAGCCGCAATCCGTCCAGTTCGATCTGCCGATCGAGCAGGTGCACCTCCACCGCCGAGGGGGCGAGCGGATCGACCGTGGGCTGGGGGCCCAGGTTCATCACCGCCGCCATCGCCTCGCCGCAGGCCACCCCCGCCTCGCCGCTCTCCAGCCAGGCCAGGGCGGCATAGACCCCCTCCTGGGGCAGGAACTTGCGGCCATCTACCTGCAGATTGGCGGTGGGCCAGCCCAGCTGGCGACCCAGGCCGCGGCCCTGCACCACCTGCCCACTGAACCGATAGGGCCGCTCCAGCAGCCGGCGCGCCTCGGCGATCCGGCCAGCGGCCAGGGCCCGGCGGATGCGGCTGCTGCTGACCCGTTCGGCCCCGTCAAATAACATCGGCAGCACGGTCACGGCGATGCCGTGGCGCTGGCCGAGGCGGGCCAGTTCGGCGGCATCGCCGCAGCGGCCGGCCCCGAAGCGGAAGTTGTCGCCGACGGCGACCTGTCGGGCCTGCAGTTGCCCCACCAGCACCTGCTCGACGAACTGCTCCGGGGTCAGGGCCGCCAGGGCCAGATCGAAGGGCACCAGCACCAGCTGGCGGATGCCGAGCGGCTCGAGCGCCTCCAGTTTCTCGGCGGGCAGATCCAGTCGCAGCCGCGGTTCGCCGTGCAGCACCTCGCGCGGATGGGGCCAGAAACTGACCACCGTGGGGATCAGTTCGGGCTGGAGCCTCGCTCCGGCGGCGCGATCGACGCCGGTCAGGGTGCCATCGCTCCAGCCTGGGTTGATCCGGCGAGCTGCGTTCAGGTCGCTGGTATCCCAAGGGGCCTGGGGGTTGGCCTGGTCAGCGTCGTCGTCGCCTGCAGGGCCGCTCTGCAGCACCGGGGCCGCCTGGGGCGGCACGACGGCGGCGATCACACGGCGATGACCGCGATGGAGTCCATCGAAACTGCCCAGCGCGATCGCGGTGGGGCGCAGGGCATCGCTGGGATTGTGGAGCGGAATCAACGATGCGGGCCTCGCCCTCCCGATCCTCCCATGGCAAGTTTGGGTGCCAACAGGTCGCCCGACGGCCCAACTCCCTCGCGATGGCTGATCGCCTCGATCTGCAACTGATCTCGGCGGCCTTGCGCCGCATGGGCTGGATCCGTCTCTGGGCCCAGGTGGTGATGGCGGTGGTGGTGATGGGGGTGCTGCTGTTCAACAACATCGGCGGGCGCCTGGCGGCCAACTCAGCCCGGGCCCTGGGTCTGGGCCCGGGCCTCTCGCTTACGACCCTGGCCTTCTTCCTGCTGCTCTGGTCGATCTGGCAGAGCGGCCTGGTGATCCGCTGCGGCAGGGCCTTAGCCAGCCCGGTACGGCCCAGTAAGGGCGAGACGGCCCGCCTGATCAAGCGCGGCGTGCTGGCCGATCTGGTGGGCGTCACCCTGGCGGTGATCGGCTATCAGGCGATGGCGGGCAGCTTGTTTGTGCAGGCTTCGCAACAGGTTCCGGGCTTCTTCGGCGCCCAGATTCAGCAGGCTCCTGGAACGGCCGGCCGGGTGATCGGTCTGCCGATCACCTCGATCGAGATGCTCTCGGTGCTGAGCAACACCCAGGTGTTGTTCGCCCACCTGATCGGCCTCTGGATCAGCCTCTGGCTGCTGCAGCGGGTGCACCGGCGGGCTTGAGGCGCCGGGGTGAGCCGCCTCAGCCGCCCAGGCTCTCCGCCGCCGGCAGGCTCTGGGCCAGGCCGCGCCAAAGCAGCTCCGGTTGCAGCGGCGTCAGGGAGGCGCCGCCGCCATCGATCCAGGCCACATCGATCGGCCAGTCAGCCGGGCCGGCCACCTGGGCCTCAAGATCATTGGCCACCTCGCCGGCCAGCCAGTAGTAGGTGCGGCCGCGGGGATCGACGCGCTTGTCGAACTGATCGATGTAGCGGCGCACCGCCGTGCGGCACCAGCGCAATGGGCCGATCGCTTCAGCGGGCAGGGGCGGCACATTCAGGTTCAGCAGCAGGCCTTCGGGCCAGCCGGCCCGGTGCATGGACTCAGCCACCTCCAGGGCCAGGCGGGCCGCCGGCTCGAAGTGGCGCCACTGGAAATCGGCACTGCTCACCGCCAGCGCCGGGAAGCCCTCGATCGTGCCCTCCATCGCCGCCGCCACGGTGCCGGAATACAACACGTCGGTGCCCAGATTGGGACCGTGGTTGATGCCGGAGAGCACCAGATCTGGCGGCTCCTCCAGCAGGCTGAACAGGGCGAGCTTGACGCAGTCCGAAGGGGTGCCGCTGCAGGCCCAGGCCTTGACCCCATCCGCGAACAGTTCGTCGGCTCGCTGGGCCCGCAGGGGCGATTGCAGGGTGAGGCCGTGGCCGGTGGCCGAGCGCTCCTGGTCGGGGCAGACCACCGTCACCTGATGTCCCCGGGCTGCGGCCTCGGCCGCCAGGGCCTGGATGCCGTCGGCGAACACCCCGTCGTCGTTGCTGATCAGGATGCGGAGCGGAGCCATTGCGGCGGGCGGCACTGGTTCAACGCTACCGAGGGGTGGACAGAACGGGGCCTGCCCGGGGCTCCTGCCTACAGTCGGTCTTAGCCCTGCAACAGCCCCAGCCCGTGAGCGCCACCGTCAGCCTCCAGGACCTCACCGACCAGCTGACGCAGCTGGAGGCCGAAGCCGAAGCCGCCATCGCCGCCGCAGCGGGCGCGGCCGAGGTGGAGGAGCTGCGGGTCGGACTGCTGGGCAAAAAAGGCCGTCTTTCCGCGGTGCTGGGAGCGATGGGCAAGTTGCCCGGTGACGAGCGCCCCCTGGTGGGTCAGCGGGCCAACGTGCTCAAGGAGTCGGTGCAGACGTTGCTGGCCGGACGGCTGGAGAGCGTCAAGGCGGCGGCGATGGCGGAGCGGCTGCAGCGGGAGCGCTTGGATGTGACCGTTCCCTGCCGCTTTGTGCCGCCGGGCCATCGCCATCCGTTGATCAGCACGACCGAAGAGATCGTCGACATCTTTGCCGGCCTTGGTTTCCGGGTGTCCGAAGGCCCCGAGATCGAGACCGATCACTACAACTTCACCGCCCTCAACATCCCGCCGCACCATCCGGCCCGGGACATGCAGGACACCTTTTATCTGGCGCCGGGGGCTGATGGCGGTGAGCGCCTGCTGCGCACCCACACCTCACCGGTGCAGATCCGCCATCTCGAGCAGAATCCACCGCCGGTGCGGATCGTGGCGCCCGGCCGGGTGTTCCGCCGCGACGCGGTCGATGCCACCCACTCGCCGGTGTTCCACCAGGTGGAGGTGCTGGCCCTTGATGAAGGCCTCGATTTCAGCCATCTGCGCGGCACCGTCACCACTTTTTTGCAGCGCTTCTTCGGTGATCTGCCGGTGCGGTTCCGGGCCAGCTACTTCCCCTTCACCGAGCCTTCGGCGGAAGTGGATGTGCAGTGGCGCGGCCGCTGGCTTGAGGTGATGGGTTGCGGCATGGTCGATCCGGCGGTGCTGGAGGGTCTGGGCCTTGATCCGCAGCGCTGGAGTGGCTTCGCCGCCGGTCTTGGGGTGGAGCGGTTCTGCATGGTGCGCCATGGCATTGATGACATCCGCCGGCTTTACACCAGCGATCTGCGCTTTTTGGAACAGTTCTGATGCCCCTACCCTGCGGTTCGACACCCGAGCCGGCTGGCCTCCTACTCCAGGGCTGCCGATAAAGTGAAAGCTCTTCCCCGGCCGCGATCGGTGCCCCGTGTCGGACTGATCGTCAACGACGGCAAGGAGCTGGCACTGGCCACCGCCGCCACCATCGAAGAGCGCCTGCAGGAGGCGGGTTTTGAGGTGGTCCGGGCCAGCAGTTCCGCTGGGGTGGTGGGCTTCGCCAATCCGGATCAACATCTGCGTTCTAAGGGGTACGCCGCCTGCGTTCCCGCCGGTTTCGACGCCGCGATGCTCCTGGCGATCGTGCTGGGCGGCGATGGCACCGTGCTCTCGGCGGCCCGCATGACCGCCCCGATCGGCGTACCGATCCTGACGATCAACACCGGCCATCTCGGTTTTCTGGCCGAGGCCTACCTCAAGGATCTGGACCGGGCCCTCGATCAGGTGATCGCCTCCGATTGGAGCGTGGAGGAACGCTCGCTGCTGGTGGTGAGCGTGATGCGGGGAGACCAGCGGCGCTGGGAGGTGCTCTGCCTCAACGAGATGGCCCTGCACCGGGAGCCCCTGACCAGCATGTGTCACTTCGAGATCGCCATCGGCCGCCACGCTCCAGTGGATATCGCCGCCGATGGCGTGATCCTCTCCAGCCCCACCGGTTCCACCGCCTACGCCCTCAGTGCCGGCGGGCCGGTGATCTCCCCCGATTGCCCGGTTTTGCAGCTCACGCCGATCGCCGCCCATTCCCTGGCCTCGAGGGCCCTGGTATTCAGTGATCGCGAACCGGTCACCGTGTTTCCCGCCACGCCGGAGCGGCTGATGATGGTGGTCGACGGCAGTGCCGGCTGTTACATCTGGCCCGAGGATCGGGTGTTGGTGCGGCGCAGCGAGCAGCCGGTGCGGTTCGTGCGGCTGGCGGATCATGAGTTCTTCCAGGTATTGCGCAACAAGCTGGGCTGGGGGCTGCCCCATGTGGCCAAGCCGGGTAACGGCCTCGATGCCGAGGAGCCAAGGGCATGAGTCCGGTGGTGCTGCTGGTCGGAGACGAGGCGGAGCTGCTGGCCCCCCGGCTGGAGCTTTCCGGGTACTTCCCCCTGCAGGCTTCCCAGCTGAGCCGCGGCACCCGCACCGGGATTCCGGCCGCGGCCGAGTCCCAGGAGCCCCCGGCGCCCCAGGCGGTGATCCTCTCCCCCGGCAGCGATCGCCAGATCGCCGCCCTGCGGCAGCGCTGGGGGGCGATCCCGCTGCTGCTGGGCATCGATCAGGACACCGTGGTCAACCGCTGCCGCACCCTGACCAGTGGCGCCGACGACTTCTGGCTTTGCTCACTGGGCCCCAGCGACCTGCTCACCCGCCTGCGGTTGCATCTGAACCTGAAGGAGCGTGGCGCAGGCGGTGCCGATGCCGTTCTGCAGGTCGGTGATCTGCAGCTGCTTCCCACCAGCCGCCAGGTGCGACGCGGCCTGCGTGCGCTGGCGCTGACAGCCCGGGAATACGCGCTGCTGCTGTTGTTGATGCGCCACCGGGGTGAGGTGGTCAGCCGCGAGAAGATTCGCTCGCAGATCTGGGACGATCAACCCTCCAGCGCCAGCAATGTGATCGAGGTGTATGTGCGCTATCTGCGCCAGAAATTGGAGGAGGGAGGTGAAGGCCGCCTGATCCACACCGTGCGCGGCGAGGGCTACTGCCTGGGGGAAACGCAGCCTGCGCGGCAGCGACCATGAGCCCGATCGATTCCTTTCAGAAAGCTGCTCCTTCGCAGCAGACACCCAACAGTTGGTTGATGGACTTCTTCCGGCTGAACGCCCCTCTCTGGCTGGTTTCTGCTTCCCTGCTGGCACTCGCCCCCTTCGACGGTTCCTGGACCGCCGCCAGGGCCGCGACCCCAGCTGCTACCAATCCCCCCGCCGCTGCCGACGGCCCCCCGCCCCAGCAGCTGCCGATCACGGCCCGCGCCTGTCTGGAAGCACCCCAGGCGGTCCGGCCGGTCTGCATCGCCTTGGAGGTGCCCCGCAGCGACCGGCAGTACGCCATGGGGCTGCAGCGCCGCGGCCCCCTGCCGCAGCTGCAGGGGATGTGGTTCGGCTACCAGCCGCCGGCGGTGGCTCGCTTCTGGATGCACCAGACCCCGGAACCGCTCGACATGCTGTTCGTCCGGGCGGGGAAGGTGATCCAGGTCGTGGCGCCGTCGGCCCCCTGCATGCGCCTGCCCTGCCGCAGCTACGGGCCCGATGTGGTGGTGGATGGGGTGCTGGAGATCGGCGCCGGTCAGGCGGCGGCTCTGGGGATCGGGGTGGGAACGGCGCTTCGCATCGAATCCCTCAAGCCGGCTGGCTCCCCTGGACCGGGCCCTTCCGCCCGCTGAGAACCAGCACCGGATTGAGCGGCGCCAGCCGGGTGCCATCGGCCAGGGGCGCCCCGCGCCAGGCCTGGTGCTGAGAAACGCTCACCGTCAGTCCGGCGGCTTCCAGCCGCGGCCGCAGCTCGGCCAGGGCCTCGACGGTGGCCATGGGGATCACCACCAGACCACCGGGCCGCAACCGCCCCAGCACTGTCTCCAGCAGCGCGGCCCGATCGCGGCCGCCGCCGCCGAGCAGCACCCGATCTGGATCCGGCAGGGCCGCCAGGGCCTCCGGGGCGGCTCCTTCCACCACTCCCGCTGGCGTGACCCCCAGCCGCTCGGCATTGGCGCTGATCAGGGCGGCGGCACCGGCGCGGCGTTCCACCGCCCAGAGGGCCAGGCCGGGCCGCAGCCGCAGCGCCTCCAGCCCCACCGAGCCGACGCCGGCGCCCACATCCCAGAGCACACCGGCCTCGGGCAGCTCCAGATCGGCCAGCAGCTGGATGCGCACCTCGCGCTTGGTCATCAGGCCCGGTTGGTCGTCGTGTTGGAGCCAGAGGCCATCGGCGATGCCGAACAGGGGCAGCTTCTCGGGATTCGGTGCCGGGGCGGGCTCCGCCACCAGCAACACCAGATGCAGGGGATCCAGATCAGCCGGCAGCGGATCGCCCGGGACGAGTCGCGTCATCCGCTCCTCGGCATGGCCCAGCCGCTCGCCCAGCCAGACCCCATAGGCGGCCTCCAGCCCTGAGGCGCGCAGCATCAGCCGCACGGCCTGGGCGCCGCCGCGCTGGGGGTCGGTGAGCACCGCCAGCGCCGGTGGACGTTTCTGCAGGGCCGCCACCAGGGGCTCGGGGTCGCGGCCATGCAGGCTGATCCAGCTGGCGTCCTGCCAGGGCCGCCCGAGGCGGGCAAAGGCCAGCTGCAGGCTGGCGGGAGCTGGGTGGAAGCGCAGTTGTTCGGGCGGAAACTCCTGCAGCAGCAGCCGGCCGATGCCGAACCAGAGGGGATCGCCGCTGGCCAGCAGCACCACCCTCTGGCCTGCGGCCAGGGCGGAACGCAGCGGTTCGAAGATCCGTTCGGGCTTGTCGCTGGCCAGCTGTTCCGGGCAGGGGCTCGCCGCAGGCACCCGTCCGGCCGCTTGTTCAACCTGCCACCAGGGGACTAGCTCCGGCAACAGCCGCTTCGGCGCCAGCACCAGGAGCGCATCACGCACCATGGCCAGCCTGGCAGCGCTCAGGCCCGCCAGGCCGCCGGCATCGGTGCCGATCACGTTGATCACTCCGGTCTCGTTCGCTGTCACCGTGCTGGCCAGGGTGTCCCTTGTCGGGGGCTCCATGATGCCCAGGCCGTGTTCCAGGCCAGGGCTGATCTTTTCCGGCAACGGATCCTGGAAGCGGCCTTAGCGTCAATATCCAGAGCCACGGACCTGCTCGAGCCCATTTCGCTGCCCCGGCCTCTTCTTTCTCCGCGTTCTCCCTTAATGCTTCCCCAGCCACTGGCCCAGCGCCACCGGCAACCCGAGTGGATGGATCAGCCCGGCATTGATCCCGTCGCCCATAGCCAGGCCCTGCAGGGTCTGCGCCGGATCAACGCCTTCAGCGGCGCCGTTGGCTCCCTGTTGGCTCCGATCCGTTCCCTGGCCCGCGAGCGCTCCGGGCGCCCCCTGCGGGTGCTGGATCTGGCCTGCGGCGGCGGCGACAACACCACCGCTCTGGCGGAACGGGCCCTCCGCGCAGGACTCGACCTCCGGGTCGACGGTTGCGATCTCAGTGCGCAGGCGGTGGCCATCGCCGCCCGCAGCGCCGAGGAGCGGGGACTGGGCGCCAGTTTCTTTCAGCTTGATGCCCTCAACGATCCCCTGCCCGACGACTACGACGTCATTCTCTGCACCCTGTTCTTGCACCATCTCGACGAGCCGGAGGCGGTGGATCTGCTGGGGCGGATGGGTCGTGTCAGCCGTGGCCTGGTGTTGGTTAATGACCTGATCCGTAGTCCCCTGGGCTATGGGCTGGCCTGGGCGGGCTGCCGCTTGCTGAGTCGCTCCCCGATCGTTCATTTCGATGGCCCGGTCTCGGTGCAGGGCGCTTTTCAGTTGGCGGAGGTGCGGGCCCTGGCGGTCCGGGCGGGCCTCGTGGGGGCCGATCTCCGGCGCAGCTGGCCCGAGCGCTACGTGCTGTGCTGGCACCGTCCGGACGGCCTGCCCCAGGATCGATGAGCGCTCCGGACTGGGACGTGATCGTGATCGGCGCCGGACCCGCCGGTGCCCTGGCCGCCCACCAGTTGGCGTCTTACCGCCTGCGGGTGCTGCTGGTGGAGAAGCGGGCCTTTCCTCGCTGGAAGATCTGCGGCAGCTGCCTTAATGGCGTGGCCCTCAGGGCCCTGGAGCAGGCGGGACTGGGCCATCTGGTCGATGACCTTGGGGCGGCTTCCCTGGAGCGCATCCGCCTCGGCCTGCCAGGTCTTCAGGTGGAGCTCGCCCTGCCGGCGGGCCGCTCTTTGTCCCGGGGCCGCCTTGACCTGGCCTTGAGCGAGGCCGCCGTCGCCGCTGGCGCCGTGTTGTACGCGCAGACCGAAGCCACCGTGGCTGGGACCTGTCCCGGGGGCCGGGAGGTGCTGTTGCGCTCCGGTGCCGGGCTTCAGACCACCAGTGCCAGGGTCGTGCTGGTGGCCACGGGGCTGGGCAGTCCCGGCCTGGCCGCCGATCTGCCGATCCGGATGCGGATCAACCCCCGGGCCAGGATCGGCGCCGGTTGCGAGCTGGATGCCGGCGTGAAGGGCTACGGCGGGGGCACGATTCACATGGCCATCGGCCGCCATGGCTACGTGGGCCTGGTGCGCAACGAAGCGGGCGCGCTCAACCTGGCGGCAGCCTTCGATCGGCCCCAGCTGATCGCGGCCGGCGGTCCAGCCGCCAGCGCCGCCGACGTGCTGGCCGAAGCTGGCTTCGATCCGCTCCCCCAGCTTGCTGCTGCGCCTTGGCGGGCCACCCCGGCCCTCACCCGCCGCAGCACGCCCCCAGCCGCCGAGCGGTTGCTGTTGCTGGGTGATGCCGCCGGCTATGTGGAGCCGTTCACCGGCGAGGGCATGGGCTGGGCCCTGGTGGGGGCTCTGGCGGTCGTACCCCTGGTGCTGCAGGGGCAAAGCGAGTGGAGCCGGGGGCTCGAGCGGCAATGGGCCCGCCGCCATGCGCTGCGGATCGGGACGCGGCAGCGCTTCTGCCATGGCCTGGCCTTCGCCCTGCGGCGACCCGGCCTGAGCCGGACCCTGCTGGCCGCGGCCGGGCGCTGGCCGGCCGCGGCCGCACCCCTGCTCCAGCATCTCGATGGTGCCACCCTGCAACGGAGCACCCCAGAGCCATGTCCCTGACGATTCACGGCCTGGGCACGGCCCTGCCCCCCCATCGCCTCAACCAGGGGGATGCCACGGCGATTGCGGCCCGGGTGGCCCTGCCCGAGCAGGTGCCTTCCCCCTCCAGATACCGGCTGCTGGAGACCCTGCATCGCCGTTCGGGGGTCGGCGCACGCCACGTCGTGCTGGAGGACCTCACCGGCCTGAACTCCGGCAGTGAGCAGAGCTTTTTCGGCCCCACCAGCCCCGGCACCGGCGAGCGCATGCGCCGCTACAGCCAGGAGGCCCCGCCCCTCGCCCTGCGGGCCGTGCGGGCGGCCCTGGAGCAGGCGCAGGTTCCCCCCGAACGGATCACCCATCTGATCACGGTTTCCTGCACCGGCTTCCATGCCCCGGGCGTCGATCTTGCCCTGATGGCCGCCCTGCCGCTGCCCGCTGACGTGGCCCGCACCCACGTGGGCTTCATGGGGTGTCACGCCGCCCTCAACGGTCTGCGGGTGGCGGCCGGCTTCACCGGCGCCGATCCCGGGGCCTGCGTGCTGCTCTGCGCGGTTGAACTCTGCAGCCTGCATCTGCAGTACGGCTGGGAGGGGGAGCGGATCGTGGCCAATGCCCTGTTCGCCGACGGCGCCGCCGCCCTGGTGGCTTCCGTTGGGGCGCCGTCAACCGAGATGTCGGCAACGAAGCTGTCGGCAATCGCGGCTCCGGCCGCGCCGGGGCTGCGGCGACTGATCGCCAGCGGTTCGCTGCTGGTGCCCGCCAGCTCCGGCGCCATGTCCTGGGCGATCGAGGATCACGGCTTCGTCATGGGTCTGTCCCCCCAGGTTCCCGATCTGATTGCCGAGCATCTGAGGCCCTGGCTGGAACGGTGGCTGGCAAAGCAAGGGTTCACGCTCGCGGCCATCGGTTGCTGGGCGGTGCATCCCGGAGGCCCCCGCATCCTCTCGGCGGTGACGGAGAGCCTGGGGCTCGATCCCGCCCTGATCGAGCCCTCCCGCTCGGTGCTGCGGGACTGCGGCAACATGTCCTCGCCGACCTTGCTGTTCATCCTTGAGCGCTTGCGGCGCAGCGGCGCTACCGGCCCCTGCCTGGCGATGGCCTTCGGGCCGGGCCTTTGCGTCGAGGTGGCCCTGCTCGTGTGAGGGGGCCAGGCATGGGCAATCGTTCTGCCTGGGTCTGGATGGACAGGGCATCATCAGCATCTGATCGATCATCCCTGAGATTGAACTTGTCCTCCTGCAGGAGTTGAGGCCGCCAGGGTGATGGAGCAAGGTCCGCCAGTCCGAATCTCAGGCCATGGACTGATGCAGATCCGCTCAGAGGGCTGCGAGCACAGTTGACGGTGTTATGGATGACAGTCTTGCATCTGGCACAGCGTCCAGAATGCATCTCCCATGAGGGTCGAGTGATGGAATCCCTGAATGCTCATCTGCTTTTGACGTCCCAGCCTGCGACCCGGGCTTACCGGTTGATTGACGCGTTCCTCCAGCCCCATCCCCACCTCGACGGTCTCTATGACTCGATCGAAGAGGCCATTTGCGATGCCGTCGGCTGGCTGGATGGCCTTGATCCCGAGCCCGATGCCAGCCAGGCTTCGATCGGTCTGGAGGTGAGCACCAGCAATGGCGACTGGCGCACCATCCGCAGACCGGTGCAGTTGCTCTGCCCTCTGCCCTGGCCAGCCTGATCCGCTGCGCGTGCTGGGCAAAACTTCGCATTGCTGGCGCCTGCCGGTCGACACGATCGCGGTCAGCCCCGCCTCCTTCCGCCAGGAGGTGACGACGATCAACATCCTCAATGCGGCGATCCTGCCTCCTCAGCGGTGGCCCGCGGCGGCGCTCAGGGCGAGTAGCGCTGCTTGGCGCTACTGCTTGTTGCGGGATGACTGGCGCGCCTGCTCGGTTTCTTGAATGGTGAGCCTGCTGATCAGGATCCCCATGATCGCGGCGATGTAGAAGGTTCCGGTCACGGCGATCATCACGCAGATCATGCTGGCTGCCGCTGTCATCGGCACGACATCGCCATAGCCCATGGTGGTCAGACTGACGAAGGCAAAGTAATTCAACCCCACAAAGTTCAGGCCCCACACCGAATGCGTCAGGCCGGCGGCCTCGCTGCCGATGTCGATACCCCGGAAGCTGCCAGGCTGGATGGTTTCCAGGCTGCACAGCAACAGGCCGCTGGCCAGTCCGAGCATCAGGTATCCCGCCAGAGCTCCCTGCAGCACGGCTCCATTCACCTTGCGCTCACTGGCCAGTCGCCGGATCAGTCGAATGGCGCTCCAGCCACCGAAGATCGTCCACAGCAGGATGACCGGAATCCCGGTGTTGGGCATCTCGACCGGAGTCAGCGTCCACAGCAACCAGAATGCGATTGCACTGATGCCGAGTATTCGATAGGATCTTGACGGTGTGCCACGCGTCGCAGTCTCTGTGGGTTCGCTGCATAATCCTTGAACCAGGACTAGCCCAAGTAATAAATAACCAACGGAGGCCAGCCGACTCCAAGGTACGGGCAGGCCAAAGCAGACCATGAGGGCGATACAGGAGATCAGCAATCGCTTATAGAAATAAATTCTCTGCACTGACGATGCGTTGGCTGGTTTGATTGTTTCACTCTTTGCCAGGAGCTGCGGATCCTGGGGGGCAGTGTCACAGATCGGGCGGCAGCTGATTGTCGGGCGCTGTGGAGCAGCCTGATCGCGCTGGGATCGGGCCCTCCTCCACCCTCCCAATCCCTTGCTCATGCAGCGCCGAGGCCGCAGACGTGACGCAGAGCACCAGTCCAATCAACTTCGGTTGATCTATGGTTCCGGCCTGCTTCGCCGATTCGGCCCCTGATCCCCATGAAGATCGGCATCAACGGCTTCGGTCGCATCGGCCGCCTGGTGTTCCGGGCCCTCTGGGGGCGCCCGGGCATCGAACTCGTCCACGTCAATGACCCGGGCGGTGACGCCCAGGCCGCTGCCCATCTGCTGGCGTTTGACTCGGTGCATGGCCGCTGGCACCAGGCGGTGCAGGGCAACAGCGAGTTGCCAGGCAACAGGCATGGTTTTTTGGTGGGCACCACCCCGGTGAGCTACAGCCAGGAGAAAGAACCCACCGCCGTGCCCTGGCGCGCGGCCGGAGTGGAGATGGTGCTCGAATGCAGCGGCAAGTTCAAGACACCGGAAACCCTGCAGCCCTACTTCGATGCGGTGGGCCTTAAACGGGTGGTGGTGGCCTGCCCGGTGAAGGGCGAGATCGCCGGCGCCGAGGCGCTCAACATCGTCTTCGGCATCAACCACCACCTCTATGACCCCAACCTCCACCGCCTAATCACCGCCGCCTCCTGCACCACCAACTGCCTGGCGCCGGTGGTGAAGGTGGTGCAGGAGAGCTTCGGTATCGAACACGGCTCGATCACCACCCTGCATGACCTGACCAACACCCAGGTGGTGGTGGATGGCTTCAAGAGCGATCTGCGCCGGGCTCGTTCCGCCGGCCAGAGCCTGATCCCCACCACCACCGGCTCAGCCAAGGCGATCGGCATGATCTTCCCGGAGCTGCAAGGCAAGTTGAACGGCCACGCCGTACGGGTGCCACTACTTAATGCCTCGCTTACCGATGCGGTGTTCGAGCTCAGGCGCAGCGTCAGTGTGGAGGAGGTGAACCGGGCCTTCGAGGAGGCAGCTGATGGGCCCTTGCAAGGGATCCTCGGCTACGAAACCCGGCCGCTGGTGTCGGTCGACTATGTCAACGATCCGCGCAGCGCGATCGTCGATGGCCTCTCGACGATGGTGGTGAATGGCACCCAGCTCAAGGTGTATGCCTGGTACGACAACGAGTGGGGCTACAGCTGCCGCATGGCCGATCTGGTGAGCCATGTGGCCTTGCTGGATGCGCGCTGATCCCGGTTGATCGCCGCCGCTTCCCCACCATGACAACACCGAGACCCACCCCGCCGCTTTCGGAAAACAGGGCGGCCATGCGAAGACTGACGGCCTTGCAGCAGTACATGATCGTGACGGCCAACTACTGGGCCTTCACGCTCACCGATGGAGCGCTGCGGATGCTGGTGGTGTTCCACTTCCATGCGCTTGGCTACAGCACGCTGGAGATTGCGTTGCTGTTTCTCTTTTATGAGTTCTTCGGGATTATCACCAACCTTTACGGCGGCTGGCTCGGGGGGCGTTTCGGGCTCAGGCTCACGCTCTGGAGTGGCACGTTGCTGCAGGTGGCGGCGCTGCTGCTGTTGATCCCGGTGGCCGACAGCTGGCCCAAATGGTGGAGCGTGGCCTATGTGATGGTGGCCCAGGCGATCAGCGGCATCGCCAAGGATCTCAACAAGATGAGCGCCAAGAGCGCTATCAAAACCGTGGTGCCGGAAACACCGGATAACCAACAGCAGGGCGAACAACGGTTATTCCGCTGGGTGGCGATTCTCACCGGCTCCAAGAACGCCCTCAAGGGGGTGGGTTTCTTCCTCGGTGGTGTGCTGCTGGCCACGATCGGCTTCAATGCGGCCGTTGCGGTGATGGCGGCAGGCCTGCTGCTGGCCTTCTGCTGCACCCTGGTGCTGCCGGCCGACATGGGCCGCATGAAACAGAAACCTGGCTTCAGCGCCCTGTTCTCCAAGAGTCGCGGCATCAATGTGTTGTCGCTGGCGCGCTTCTTTCTGTTCGGGGCACGCGATGTGTGGTTCGTGGTGGCACTGCCGGTGTTTCTGGAGGCCGCCCTGGGCTGGCGGTTCTGGGAGGTGGGCGGCTTCATGGGCCTGTGGGTGATCGGCTACGGGATCGTGCAGGGCGCAGCGCCGGCGTTGCGGCGGGCCTGGGGGCAGAGCGCAGCTCCAGGCGTTGCGGCGGTGCAGTTTTGGAGCGCGGTGCTCACGGCCATTCCTGCCTTAATCGCCATCGCCCTTTGGCGTCAGGTGGGGCAGCCCGGCGTGGCTGTGGTGGCAGGCCTGGCGGTATTCGGTGTGGTATTCGCCATGAATTCCTCGATCCACAGCTACATGATCCTGGCCTATTCCGATGCCGAAGCGGTGAGCCTCAATGTGGGTTTCTACTACATGGCCAATGCCGCCGGCCGGCTGGTGGGCACGTTGCTCTCTGGTGCGATGTTTCTGCTGGGCGGGATGACCGCCTGTCTCTGGACCTCCTCGCTTCTAGTGGCCGCTGCTGCCCTGGTGAGCACCCGGCTGCCGGCTCCGCTCAGACAGCGGCAGGCTCCTGCAATCGGAGAGCGAGCGGTTGGGCCATAACCTGATTGATCTCCCGACCAAGCATCACGTCTTGGCTGCGGTCTCGCTGGTTTTCTGTTGTAATGTAATCGCTTTTAGGATGCCTATGATCTCCATATCCATGAGCAAGAGATGATCAACAAGACTGTCCAGGTGAGGAGGCCTTGAATCAAAAGCTATTTGATTTTGCCTGTGATATCTGGTGATGAGAGGCTGTCTGCTCGACCCTCCGTTATGACCAGGTTGCGCTGATTGCGCTGGTCTATGGCTGGGCATATTGGATCGTTGTCCGCGGATAGAGCGCCAGTTGGTGCCATGCAGACTTAGTGATTGGCAAACGCCGTCTGCGGTTCTCGGTGATCACGATCTCTTGCCTCTCATGAACAAAAACATTTTGGCTTTCCCTGATCAACCTGTTCATCAACCCAGGGAGTCCCGCCAGGACCGAGGCGGATCCTGCCCATCCATGTCAGTACGGACGAGAGGGGTTCTGGGAAAAAAAGCCGGCTAACGGATTTGAACCGATGGCCTTCGCTTTACAAAAGCGCTGCTCTACCACTGAGCTAAGCCGGCCTGGGCAAATGCAGCCCTTGGTCAGTTTAGATGGCGGCCGGCACGCGATCGAAGCACCGCGCCTGGCAGTGCTAACCAAGCATCCCAGTAACCCCATTGGGTCAGTGCTGCCGGGAATTCGGCCCTGACGTTCAATGGATGTCGCCGGCGGCGCTGGAGCCTTTGGTGCCGACCCGAGGGCGTGCACGGGGGCTGCCTCAGCCGATCAGAATCTCCTCGACCGGGACTTCTTCAGCCGTTGCTCCCTTTGCCAGCGAGCCTGTCTCTCATGCCTGAACCGTCCGGGACCTCAACCTCTGAGCAGCAACCGACCCGGGCGTTGGCCTTGGCTCGGTTCGCGGTGCGTGCTTTGCGCATCAGTGCCAGCACCGTGGCCTTGGTGGCGTTGTTGCGTCAGCAGTGGCTGGCGGGTACGTGCTTCACGCTGGCCTGGCTGCTGATCCTGGCCGCCCCTCGCCTGTTTCCGCTCCTGAATGAGAAGCCAGGGCCCCAGCAGAAGAGCTGATGCACCGTGAAATGGACGCAGAGGCTCAACATCCTTGAGCAAGCTTCCGGACAGAGTTGGATCGGGAATATTCGGCTTTGCGAGGTTCAACCCAGAACAACATCGCTGCTATTTATTCAGGACTTGGCGTGATGGGGTTCGTCGCAATCATGTTCATAGGCCAGGTCGAGCAAGGAGCGCTGGGAATCCATCCACATCTCAACCAGCTGCTTATTCGGCACCCCACTTTTCTGGGCTTCCATCAACTGCTGATTGGAACGGGCTCGTACGGCGATGCGCCGCCATCCCTCAAGTTGGAGGTACCCATTCAGGGGTCGGGACAGCTCTCCGTAAACTTCATCCCTGCTGAACCCTTGACGGCGGCCTGATTCCCGTTTGCATCTCAAGCAGAGGTTGGTTGTGATGGGCACCCCACCAGCTGGGATTTCAGAAGCGGGCTGGTTGACGTGGCCAGCCGGTGCCAGGACGTTCATCTTGGCTCAGCAGCAGGAGAACGACGAACTCCGCAACCAACTCACCGCCCTGGCCACCGAGTTGGCCAGTCTGCGGGAGCGGATCGGCCGCAGCTCCCGCAATT
>JAPLID010000029.1 GCA_026389285.1 Cyanobacteriota bacterium | reverse complement strand
CGAATTATTTTTGGGTCGATGGTTTTCTCAAACCAGTTGTGCCGCAATCGATGTCTGGCTCTTGGCTGGCCTGAAGTGAGGAAGCCGGCGAGACCTGCCTGAGACCGAATTTGACGTTGACGTGGAGCGAATCGGGTCTTTTCGCCCGGAACGGTCTATGCGCAACAGGCTCCTAGGCAACAGAATCAGTGGTCATGGCAGTCGGCATCCCACGGTTCAAGGAGGGTAGGGGTATCCCACTTAGTCCTCCTCAGCATCCGGACCGTTTAGGGCTGGGTGGAGAACTGCGATTAGGTCCATCCGTCCGGAGGTTCCATGGTCCGCTAGATGCCATGGCAAGCCGATGAACAAGTGCTCCCTCAGCGAAACCGAGATCTGCGACCGCTTCATTACTCCGGCGCTGCAGCAGGCTGGCTGGCTGCTGGAGCGGATGCGGCGGGAGTATTCCTTCACCGATGGCCGGATCATTGTGCGCGGCAAGCTGGTGAGCCGGGGCCGGCGGCGCCGGGCGGATTACCTGTTGCAGTACGAGGGTGTGCCCCTGGCGGTGATCGAGGCCAAGGACAACAACCATGCGCTGGGGGATGGGATGCAGCAGGCCCTGGCCTATGCGGAGGCCCTGAACACGCCGTTCGTGTTCGCCTCCAACGGCGATGGATTTGGGTACTGCCGTTGGCGCGGCTTCACGCCTCAGCAGCAAAAAGTTGTGCTGCAGCCTTACTACGACGGAGGCAGCAAAAAGGATCCGCGCTATTACCAGATCAATGCCATCCAGGCCACGGTGGAGGCGATCACCCTGGGGCAGCAACGCATCCTGCTGGTGATGGCCACCGGCACCGGCAAGACCTTCACGGCCTTCCAGATCATCTGGCGCCTGTGGAAAGCGGGGCAGAAGAAACGCATTCTGTTTCTGGCTGATCGCAACGTGCTGGTGAACCAGACGATGGTGAACGACTTCCGCCCCTTCGGACCGGCGATGGCCAAGCTGAGCGCAACCTCGAAAACGATCGAGCGGGCTGATGGCACCCTGGAAACGCTCGCTATTGCGCTGAACAAGCAGCGACGCATCGATACCTCCTACGAGGTCTATCTGGGCCTTTACCAGGCGCTCACCGGGCCAGAGGAGCGCCAGAAGCTCTACAAGGAGTTTTCACCGGGTTTCTTTGATCTGATCGTGGTGGATGAATGCCACCGCGGCAGCGCGGCGGAGGATTCGGCCTGGCGCGAGATCCTCTCGTATTTCAGTACTGCCACCCAGATCGGCCTCACCGCCACGCCAAAAGAAACCAAGTATGTGTCCAACATCGATTACTTCGGGGAGCCTCTCTACACCTATTCGCTCAGACAGGGTATCCGTGATGGCTTCCTAGCACCCTACAAGGTGATCCGGGTTCATCTGGATGTGGATGTTCAGGGCTACCGGCCAAAAGCGGGTGATGTGGATGAGCGCGGCATAGAGATCGAAGATCGTATTTACAATCAGAAGGATTTCGATCGCACCATAGTGATTGATGAACGCACCAGGATGGTGGCGAAATGGATCACGGACTATCTCAGGGCCAGCGGTGATCGGATGCAGAAGACAATCATCTTCTGCGTCGATACCGAACACGCCCAGCTGATGCGACAAGCTCTTATCAACGAAAACCAGGATCTGGTGTACGCTGATGGCCGCTATGTGATGCGCATCACCGGCAATGACGAAGAGGGCATGAAGGCCCTGGATGACTTCATCGATCCGATGTCACCGTATCCGGTGATCGTCACCACCTCCCGGCTGCTCTCCACAGGCGTGGATGCCCAAACCTGCCGGCTGATCGTGCTGGACCGAGAAGTGGGCTCGATGACGGAGTTCAAACAAATCGTGGGCCGGGGCACCCGCGTGCATGCCGACAGTCAGAAGTACTACTTCACCCTGGTGGATTTCCGTAAAGCCACCAACCACTTCGCCGATCCTGAGTTTGACGGCGAGCCCATGCAGATTTACGAGCCGTCTGGCCAGGACTCACCCGTGCCTCCAGATGTGGATCCCATAGCTGATAACGATGACTTTGATCAAGACGATCTCGAATCATCAGAGGATAGTGACCGTGGCGAAACTGAAATCCCTCTGACAGACCCCGAGGCCCTCGACCTGCCGCCCGGCCCTGGAGAGCGCCGCCAGAAGTACTACATCAAAGGCAAACCCGTACGGGTGTTGACAGAACGGGTGGAGTATCTGGATGAAAACGGCAAGTTGGTTACCGAATCCCTGCGCGATTACAGCCGCAAGACGGTACGGCTGCAGTACGCCAGCCTCGATCTCTTCCTACGGCGTTGGCGGGGGGAGGAACGCAAGACCACGATCATCCAAGAGCTGGCGGAGGAGGGTCTACTGCTGGAGCCTTTGCAGGAAGAGCTGGGCCTGGAGCTCGATCCCTTCGATCTGATCTGCCACATCGCCTACGACCAGCCGCCCCTCAGCCGCCGCGAGCGGGCCGCCCGGGTGCAGAAACAGGATCGGTTCAGCCGCTATGGGCCCCAGGCGAGGGCGGTGCTGGAAGCCCTGCTGGTTAAGTACCAGGATGGCGGCGTGGTGGACGAGCTGGCCGACGTGAAAATCCTGCAAATTCCGCCGTTCAGTGCCATGGGCACCCCGATGGAGTTGCTGCATCGCTTTGGCGGTAAAAAGGCCGATTT
>JAPLID010000152.1 GCA_026389285.1 Cyanobacteriota bacterium | reverse complement strand
TCACGGCGACCCCAGTGGCCGGCATGGAGCAGCACCAGCTACGCCGGTCCATCCACCAACGCCGCCACCGCCTCCATCAATTCGGGCCGGGGCAGGCGGATCGGCCGCCCGTCCCCTTCGGCCCGGCGGGCCTCCTGGCAGAAGGTGCCGGGATGGAACAGGCCGTTGAGCAGGGGGTCCGCGGCCACGGCCCGGTAGTCCCCCGCCGCTCCACCCGCGGTGATCAGGTCATCCACCGGCCCGCAGCGATCTTTGCTGTATTTCCGTACGTAGTGCTTGCTGGCTTTGGCCCCCAGCCCGTGCCAATGGGCGGCCGCGGCCTGGAAGTCGTCGATCAGGGCGCGGCCGTGGCCCTGCCACAGGTCGCAGAACTGCTGCCAGCGGCTGTGCCAGATGGCCGGCAACTGCTCCGCCAGGGGCCGCTCCAGGCTGAGCTGCGGCGGCAGGGGCTCCAGGTCCAGGGCCGGATCACCATCGAGGCTGGCCAGCAGCTGCCGCACCCGGTCCGGGTCCACCTGCTGGAGCCCGAGCCCCCCCAGCAGCGACACGGGCAGGGGCAGCACCTGCTGCTGCCAGTAGTCGTGGGCGATCTGCTGCAGGGTGGTGTCGCTGTCGGTTTCGAGCTCGGGATCGGGGGGGCGGCCGGCCTCCAGGGCATGGCGGCTGAGGTTGCGGTGGCAGAAGCCGTGGATCGTGGTGATGTCAGCGCCATCGAGCTCTTCGAGGGCCAGCAGCAACCGGGCCCGCAGCTGTTGATCGGGGCCGGCGCCGCGCCGCTGGCGCCAGTCCAGCAGCACGGCGTCGAAGTCTTGCCGCTGCGGTTGCTCGAGGGCGCACAGGGCCTCCTGCAGCCGGCGGCCGATGCGATCGCGCAACTCGGCGGCGGCGGCCTCGGTGAAGGTGACCACCAGCAGGCGCCGTAACTGCAGCTGCTCCTCGCTGATCAGCCGCAACACCAGATGGGCCAGGGCGAACGTCTTGCCCGTGCCGGCGCTCGCCTCCAGCAGTCGCACACCGTTGTCGAGCGGAAAGTCGTTGGGCTCGAAGGTCAGCATCACCGCTGCGCCTCCAGCAGGCGGCCCCAGAGCTCCTGAGCCCTGTCGCCGAAGGCCGCGTCGATCAGATCGCCGGCCTCCAGGCCGGCGCCGAAGCAGACCACCATCTCCTCCTGCTGGCGCTCCGCCCACTGACTGGGCCCCCCTTCCCAGGCGCGCTGGGCGGCCTCGAAGCCCGCGGCCGGCCGCTTGGCTTCGGCCTGGACCCAGGCCCAGCCGCTCAGGGGTGGCACCGGCCAGCAGCTGCAGCGCCAGTGCTGTTGCAGCGCGGCGAGTCGCTCCAGCTCGGCGCGGGCCTGCTCTAGGGGAGGTGGGCTCAGGGTCAGCTGGGGGCTGAACCGGTTCTTGAGCTTCTCGTCGCGGGCGATGACCACCCCCTGGCGGGGTAGCCGGCCGCTGCTGGGGGCGGCCGCCACGGCGAGCAGCAGCTGCAGCCACAGCTCCAGACGCTGGGCCGGCTTGATCCGCGCTGTCTGCACCAGCACCAGGCTGTCCCCTTGCCAGCGGGGAGCTCCCTGCCAGCTCTGCCAGGCCAGCGGCTCGCGGTGGTGGGGACCCAGGGCCTCCAGGCTGCTGTGCAGGCTTGCCCAGCGCTGCTGCAGGCCTTCGGCCTCCAGTTCGCCCCCGGCCAGGGCCGGCAGTCGGCCCTGGCCCCGGTAGCGCTCCAGCCAGTCGGCGCTCTGGGCCGGTCCGGCGGCGTCGTCCAGCTCCGGGTCCGCCTCGAACTCCGCCAGCAGATCCCGCAGCAGCGCCGCCCGCTGCCGCTCCTCCAGGGCCAGGGGATCGAGATCCTCGATCCGCTCCTGCCATTCCCCCGGACGCAGGCCCAGACTGCGCAGCCAGTGTTTCTGGGGCGCCTTCAGCCAGGCGGCCAGATCGTCGAGCGGGCTGGCGGGGGCCTCCCGCTCCAGCTGCTCCGGCATCGGGCCCTGCAGCAGAGCGTCGGGCGGCGATGGTGGTCCACTCTCCAGCAGCTGGCGGGCGGCCAGCAGGCGGCGATCGCAGCTGGGGGCGGGGCGTTCGGGGCTGGGCAGGAAGTTGCTGCGTTCCAAGGGGCTGGGGGCGTGGCGGGCGAGGGGCACGGCGCTGCCCTGCTCCAGTTCGCCATCGAGCCACTGCATCCACTGCCGCACCGGTGAGGCGGGTTCGAGCGGATCGCCGCTGCGATCATCCCGGCAGCTCCAGCTGATCAGCAGGTGATCGCGGGCCGACAGCAGGGCCTCCATCAGGGCGTAGCGATCCTGGTCGGCGGGATCGGGATCCCCCAGGCGCCGGCGTGATTCCATCAGGTGGAAGCCGGAGCGCGTGCTTTGGCGAGGAAACGGACCGGCATCGAGCCCCATCAGCACGATCACCCGATGGGGAATGGCCCGCATCGGTTCGAGGGCGCTGATCGTCAGGGCGCCGCTGCGATGGCCGAAGCGGCCGCTGTCCACGCTCAGGCCCTCGTCGAGCCCATCGGCCACCACCTGGGCATCGAGGATCAGCGCACAGCCGGCCGCCGCCTGCTGCCAGCCGTCGATGGCGGCGAGCAGGGGCGGCAGTTCCCAGGCGGCTTCGCCGCCGTCGCCGAACAGATCGGCCAGAAGCTCCACCAGCAGCTCGGCCCAGGGGGCCGCCAAGGCCCCCTGGCGCAGCACGGTCAACCAGTGCTGCAGGCGATCGAGCAGGCGCAGCCAACGGCCGGTGAGGTCGAGGGAGGCGCCGGCGTCGAGGGGCGCGCTCTGCCCCGGCGCCAGGCCGGGGGTTGCCTCCAGCACCAGCCCCAGCAGCAGGCGATCGAGGCTCCAGCGCAGGCTGTGGGTGGGATCGCCGCCGCGATCGCGGCCATCGAGACCCCAGCGGAAACCGCAGTGCTGCAGGGTCAAGGTGAGGTGCACGATCTCCCCGGTGCTCAGTTCGAAGTGCTGCTGCAGCGGTCGGCAGCTCAGCAGGTCGTCCAGCTCCGAGGCGCTGAGGCGGCCACCGGCCAGGCGCAGCAGCTGCAGCAGGGCCTGGCCGATGCCGGCGCTGCTCTGCTGGCTGCGGTCGGTCAGGCGCCAGGGCAGCTCCACGCCGGTGGCGCCTGTGTCGCCGAACACCGAGGCGACCAGGGGGGCGAAGCGATCCACCTGGGGGGTCATCACCAGGATGTCCCGGGGCTGCAGGCTGGGATCGGCGGCCAGCAGCTGCAGCAGGCGATCACGCACGATCTGCACCTGGCGCAGCGGTCCCGGACAGGGGTGGAACTCCAGCGAGCTGTCGCCCGGGGCCCGGCGCAGGGTAGGCACCAGCGCCGGCTCGATCAGCTGGGCCTGAAGCTGGTGCAGCAGAGGCGCCGGGGGGGCGGCTGCAGCTGTAATGCTGAGATATTCTCCATTGCTATCCGACTCCGCTGCAGCGGCTGCTGGTTCGGGCTCTGCCGGGCTGGGTTCATCCGGCTGGGCTCCATCTCCGGTGGACTCGCTGCTCAGGCTGGGGGGAACCTGGAACAGATCTCCCTGTTCCCAGCGGCCTAGCTGGGCTTCGCCGGTGCCCTCCAGCAGCTGTTGAAATTCCCCCCCCAGGCGACCGAAGCGGGCCTCGAGACCGGGGGCCTGCAGCACCCAGTCCAGACCGAAGGGCTCGGCCAGGGCCAGGCTGTCGCTCAGCTGCCGGCGCCGGTCGGCGCAGCGCTGCCAGAGATCGGTGCAGGGCGTGAGCAGGAAGATCTCCACTGGCATCGCGCCGCTGAGGGCCTGCAGCAGGCGCACCTGCACCGGCGCCATGCTGCTGAGGCCGAACAGGCGCATCCGCTGGCCGGCCAGGTGGGGTAAAGGCGGCCGGCGGCGCAGCCGCTCGATCGCAGCCTCTACCCGCACGCCGAACGGATCGCAGGCCAGCCGCTTATTCAGGGCCCGGTACAACGCGGCCTGCCATTGCTGCGACGGCGGTAGCGGCAGGCCGTCGTCATCGAGATCCTGGCCCCGGGCCCAGGCCTGCAGCATGGCGGGGCGATAAAGGCCGTAGTCGTCGAAGGCATCGGCGATGGCGCGGCCCAGGTGCCAGGCGTCCCGCTCCAGGCGCTCCTGTCCGCTGAAGCGCTCCAGCCAGGGCCGCAGCGGGGCGCCGCTGGGCCCGGCCGCCAGCGCAGGCAGCTGCTCCAGCAGGGGCCAGACCAGCACGTTGGCCCGCCAGGGATCTGGGCTCCGCCAGGGCTCCGTTGACCGGGGCTGTGACGAGGGGCCGGCCTGGGTTGCGGCCGCGGCGCCGCGGACGACGTTCCTGTCCTGAGCTGGAGCGCCTGGTTCGAGCACCAGCTCCACCAGCTCCCGCAGACGGGCCCCTGGAAATGGATAGCGCAGATTGGCGGCGACGCCCCCCAGGTGCCAGGCCAGTTGTTCCCCCAGCCAGCGGCTGGTGGGCCAGGTGTTGACCACCACCTGGACCGTCTCCAGCGGATCTGGAGGGTTGAGGCGAAGTTGGGCGGCCAGGATCTGGGCCAGGATTTCAGCCCGGTTGCTGCGGAAGACGGTCAGCACGGCGGCGGCGCTGGGCGGGGCTTGGGATCAGCGAAGGTGCTGGCGCGAAGTGGCGAGGGAGGGCTGGAGGGCGGTGAGCAGCGCCATGCCCCGGGTTTCCCCGTCGACCTGCATGGTGGCGCCGGTTTCCGGGCAGTAGGCGGTGAGCGGGCCGCCATAGCAGGCGCCGGTGTCGATCAGCACGATCCGGCCGCCCCGGCCCACGCGGCGCACGCCGGGGCCAGGGGTGTGGCCAACGATCACGTCGCCGAAGCGGCCGTCGTAGGTCTGCCAGAAGGCCAACCGCACCGTCGGGTCGGGACGCCAGGTCAGGGGGTCAAAGCCGGCATGGGTGGAGACCCAGCCCCGGCCCCAGTAGGCCATCGGCAGTTGCTCGAGCCGCTCGAGCCAGCGGCGGCAACCCATGTCGCCGAGCTGGCGGTAGGTGTCGCAGCCCGCCAGGGATTGCTGCGCCCGCCAGTGGCCGGCCCGCAGCTGCTCCACCAGCGTGCGTTCGTGGTTGCCCATCAGCCAGACCGCCCGACCGCTCTCGACCAGCTCCCAGGCCAGGGCCATGGCGTCTTCGATGCGGGGGCCGCGGTTGATCACATCTCCGCAAAGCACAAGTTGGTCCTGGCGGGGAAGCCGGCGGATCAGGGCTTCGAGGGCATCGGCGCAGCCATGGACATCCCCGATGACCCAGTGCGACACCGGGTGCTTCGCGGACTCGTGGGGGGGCGTCATCAAAAAGATCCGTTGGCTCGAGTCTGACCCGCCGCGGGGGGATCTGTCAGCCCCCGCGGCGCCGGGGCGCGATCAGGGACGCTGATTGTTGACGTTGAGCCTGGGCGGTTCCAGGCGGTGGAAGTCGGGGATCGGTAAGTGGGCCGGCCCCCGATCTATGACGCTCAGCGCTGATACGGTGCCAAAAGCGACCGCTGGAGTGATGGAGGGAGTTGATCCAAAAACCCTGCCGGTTACGCAGCGGGTCAATCTGCTGGTGCGGGCCCTCAACGGCGCCAAGCGCACCAACGAGGCCCTCGCCCGTTGCGGTGACGGCGAGACGATGCTCGATGTCTTGCTGGATGCCTCCGCCAAGCTCGGCCTGGGCCTGAGCCGCGTCGATCTGCAGAACACGCCACCGATCCGCGACTGGATCTGGTGGAAGAACAAAGAGGCGCTGCTGACAATCGGTGACAACAGACCCCTCTACCAGCAGGACACCAGGATTGCCGACCAGGGCTCGGCTCCAGAGACCCCTGGCGGCAATCCTTCCACGTCCGATTCAGGCCCCCCTGAGCCGGCTCGCAAGCGCTTTCTGGGCTTGTTCTGAGCCGCTGGGGGCGCTGCTGCCTGGGCCTCAAGCCAGGCTGGCCTGGGCCGAGGGGATCGTGGCGGAGGGGGCCTCGAAGCTGCCGCGGGCCACGAACTCCAGGCGCAGCTTCAAGAAGGTGATGAACTTTTCGTCGCTGGAGACAACAGCCGCCGCCGGCCGCGGCACGCCCTTGGCCAGGGCCGCCAGGTCAGGGGCCTCGAGGAAAGCCGGCCGCCGCACTAGCCAGAAATCGATCGGGCGCTGCTGTTCGCCGTAGTTGCGAACCCGCTCCCGCAGCACCTCCTCCAGGGGCTCCTCCTCGCAGAGGAATGCCTCACTGGCCGCGATGAAGTGGTACGTGCTCATGGACGCTGGCCGAACAGGGGGTCGCGGCGGGGATTCTGAACCAGCGCCTTCATCTGCCGCACCGCCGTCTCCAGACCCACCGCCAGGGCCCGGGCCACGATCGTGTGGACGATGTTCAGTTCCTCCATGCCCTCGATTGCGGCAATCGGCTCCACGTTCTGATAGGTGAGGCCGTGGCCGGCATTCACCCGCAGGCCGAGGGAGCGGGCGATGGCGGTGCCCTCGATCAGCCGCGCCAGTTGCTGCGGCTGCTGCGACCATTCGGCTTCGGCGTAGCGGCCGGTGTGCAATTCCAC
>JAPLID010000043.1 GCA_026389285.1 Cyanobacteriota bacterium | reverse complement strand
CTGCAGCCCAACCGAGCGGATTCCAGAAGTTCGTGACCGCCATAGTCCCCAACGATGCCGCGATGCCCCCTAGGACGCCTGCTGCCTTCAGACTCCAGGACCCGTATTTCCATCCCGCACCGGCGTCCCCAGTCACATCTTTCGCATCAAGTAACCGTGCCTTCAGGTCTGCAATGCTGTCTTGGTACGCCAACCGCGTACGGCGACTGATGAATTCATGGGCCTCAGCCAAGACAGACTTGGCTGCCGTCTCCATCTCTGAGGTTGATAGGCAATTCTTCCGCACCTGCTCTCCGGTGATTCGTTCACCTCGATCGAAGGCACTTGCAATAGTTTCCTCGGCGGCGTCTAGAGACTTCGACCTCAGTGCTCCTAGCTCTGCTGTCAGGCGCTGTTGGACGAACACCTTGAACTCCCCGACGCTCGGCGCTTGGAATCGTCCTCGAAGTCTTTCCAGAGCTTCGAGACGATCCACCCCTTCGCAGAAGTAAGCCATTCGAGCAGCATCTGTCACGGGGTAGCCCAGGAGACATAGCAGCGGTTCTATGGTCTGGGCCTCCAGGACACTGGACTCAGCGATGGCTTCTTTAGATGTCGCATCCATGTCTTCGCAAAGTGCGTTAAGAACACCGCGAAGCTGATCATGGAGTGCGCCCATGCGGAGCGCAACAGCGTTTTCTTCGATGCAACGAACGAGAAGCCCTTCGAGGATGGGTAAGTTTGACCACAACTCAAGCTTCCTGGCACCATACTTCTGACGGTGCAATTCCAGTGTTTCGCGATCTGGGCCGTGATAGGGCAATGTGGCCCGTGCAAAAAGTGCACGTTTTGATGCGACCGCCACCACTGGAACTCCAAGCATAGATACACTTGCCAGTTCGTCCTGAATATTGCCAGCGTGCTGAGCTACGGTTCTTGAAAGGCTTGCTCTGGCGCTACCGATTGGCACTCGTGGCGGCAGCCGCCATACCGAGTTGCGATTGTTCAAGACAGCGATTACAGGTTTGTTGAACTGATTTACCCACTCAGCGACTTTTGTGAACTCCGAAGCTTGTTGGCTTTGACTGTCAAAGCAAACAAGTACAAAGTCTGCCACCTCTACTGCGTAACGGGCACGCTGTTCAAGGTCGACTCGTTTGTTCATCCGACCCCATCCATTGACCCCCGGTGTGTCGTACACCTTGCACGATTCCCAGTCCTTAGGCTCCACATTGGTTGTCCAGTCGCTCTCACCATGCGAAACGGGTAGTCCGTTTCCTCTTGTGAGTGCTTCGATCAGTGTGCTTTTGCCAGTACCTGTCCGTCCGAACAGAACGATGTTGAAGCTTTCGGCCACACCCGCCTGCTTGGCAAACAGCCGCTCAATCTCTGCTGTTCGCTCTTGAATATGACTTATAAATCGACCAGAAGCCTTATCAGGTGTTGAGGAACTGAGCCGAACGATCTGTTCGTTCATGCTGCTGATCAACGACTGGGCCTCTCGCTGTGTTGACGCAAGTGCCTCCCGACTAGCTTTGACGGCCTCCCGAGTCGATTGTTCCAGGCTCTTCATCTTCATCTTCCTAATGCACAATTCTGATCTGCAAATGTACTGGGGAAGATTTCTACAGTTAGTTGTGGCAGGCATTCATAAATGGCCATCAGGGTGCCAACCCATCATTTTTAGGCTGATGTGCCCATTGGCCACGGTGTTCCTCCCATGTATTGGTTTTGGTGAGTATTGACTCACGCCAGAGTTGCTTGCGGCTCAAGTTGGAGTTGCTCTTGATGGGCAGCTGGCCCGTATTCTGCCAGCAGTTGCGATTGTGGTTCACATGGTTGCCAACGTCACCGAAACACCAGACGAGTTGCCTGATGGGATTATCGTTGCGATCCAGACTGAGATTCTTATCGAGTACGAGGGCCTGCACGATCTTAGACTGCCCTCATTAAACAGTAAGTATTGATAGTGACTGTCAGTAACCAGATTGTGCGCCCGATGCAAGGAGTCGATTTGGGCCAGCCGAACAACACGGCAGCTCTCTTGATGGCTCACTGGTCTGCTCCTTCAGTTGGTTCATCAGGAATTTCAAGCGGCAGCGCCGTCAGGATTCCGCTCTCATACGCCCCGGTATCGATGCCGATGCGGTGGGGCAGGTGGGCCACCTGGTAGTCGCTGCGGAACGTATGCCCGTGCACCACGGTGTAAGGCAGGCCATGGGGCCTGGAGAGAAAGGGCTGGCGGATCCAGATCAGATCCACGAAGTCCTGCTCCTCCAGAGGAATCCCGGGCCGCACCCCCGCATGCACGAACAGGTAGTTGCCGCGAATGGCGGTGACCGGCAGCTGCTCAAACCAGTCCCTGCGCTCGGCCGCAAAGGACACGAGCTCCCGATTGCCTCCATTCATCTCCCACAGATCCTGGTCCTCCTCTGGTGCTGGTTGATCCATGGCGTCCAGCAGCATCTGCTCGTGGTTGCCCATCAGCACGGTCACCCCGGCCAGCCCAAACGCAGCCGGGTTGTCCTGCAGCTGCCAGACCCGCTCCAGCACCTTGCGATCGCCATCGGGCTCGGGGGCCCGATCGATCAGGTCCCCCAGGAAGATCAGCTCTGCCCCTGAATCCAGGTGCGGGGTGAGTTCCTGCTCCAGCAGGGAGGCGCAGCCGTGTACATCCCCGATCGCCACCACCTCAGTCCTGCTCATCGTTTTCCTCATAGACGTTGGCGCTGGAGCGCATCGATTCGCGGCTGAGGCGCTTGCGGCTGCGGTTGGGATCGCTTTCCAGCAGCTCCAGCTTTTCGCTGAGCAGCTTCCGCTCGCGGGTCACGCTGGGGCTGGCGGGCATGGCCATGAAGCGGGCGTGCAGGGAGCGCAGGCTGGCACCAGCGGCTGTGACATCGCCCCGATCGAGTTCCTCGATCACACGCCTGCGTTCGCGGTTGGAGCTCAGCAGCTCCAGCTGCTCGGCCACGGCCGCATCGGGGTCCAGTGCCCCGAGCTCCTCGCTTTCCATCACGGGCAATTGAAGATGCTCGATCAGCGTCTGGCGTTCGCTGCTGCCGGGGGCATCCCAGGCCAGGCGCACGCTGAGGATCTCCTGATTGGGGAGCCAGGCGGGCAGCTTGAGCTGCACACCCACATTGAGCTCCTGGCCGGCGCGCAGGTTGGGGAGCTGGTGATTGCCGGCGCCGGTGGGCTTGAGGTCGTTGAGCAGATCGACCACCTCGGCGCCGTGCTTGCCCCGTAGACCGATGCTGACTCGCCTCCCGATGGTGGTGGCCAGCCCCTGAAGCTCGGAGGCGTAGAGATCCGCCAGCTGGCTGGGGGTTTCGATGTGGGCCAGGGTTCCATCACCTGCAGCGGCCATGGCGCCCATCAGGTCCTCGTCGAAGTCAATCCCCAGGCCAAAGGCACTGGTGCTGATGCCCCGCTGGGTCAGGCCCGCCACCTTGTCGGCAATCTCCCCTTGATTGGTGAGGCCCTCGTTGGCCTGGCCATCAGAAAGCAGCAGCACCCGGTTGAGCTGGGTGGGATCGAGGTGCTCCGCCACCTGGGTGGCTCCGGCCAGCCAGCCATCAAACAGGGCTGTACTGCCCCCGCTGTGGATCGTGTTGATCGCCGAGATGAAGGACTGGGGATCGGTGACGGGGGTGGAGGGAACGACCACCGTCACCTCGTTGTCAAAGCTGACGATGGCGAGACGATCACGGCTGGTGAGTTCACTGGCCAGGAAGCGGGCGGCCTTGCGGGCGTAGCTGAGCTTGGTGCCGCTCATCGAGCCGGAGCGGTCGATCACCAGGGCCAGGTTCAGCGGCGGCCGCTGCTGGCGTTGGGGATCAACTTCAGGGGTTGGGGGCGTGATCGTGAGCAGCAGGTCGAGGCGGCAGGCGCCATCGACCGCCACCGCCGGCTTCAGGGGCCGGAAACGCAGGGTGGGACTGGTCATGGTGGGAAAGAAAAGCGGTGAGGTCGGCGGTCGAGTTGGGGCGGAAGGTGATCAGAGAGAGAGGTCGTCGAGCTGGTCGCTGAGGCGTTCGAGCAGGCGTTGCAACCAGATCTGGCGGCGGGAGCCAGGGGGTGGGATGGAAACGGACTCGCGCAGGTGCAGTTCGATGCCGGGGGCCAAGGACAGGCGATGCCAGCGGCTGTTGCTGTCGCTGGAGCGAGAGGGAGATCCCGAGCGGGAGGAGCGGGTGAGGGAAGAAAGGGGTGTACTGAGCATCCCGAGAACGGGGCTCATGGAGCTGTTTTTTCGTGCGAACAACGGAGGCTCGCGTGCTTGAACGTCGGCGTCGCTGGCTGGAGACGACAGATCCCGCAGGTAGTCGAGGGCCTCGTTGCTGGACGGAGGAGAAAAGGCGATGGCCGTTGCCCCTTCCCCGTCCAGCTGCTCGAGCTGCTGCTCCAACTCCGCATCGGCCAGAACGCAGAGGGGAGCAATCGCCGAGAGGCTTAAACCGCGCCGGGCCAGGGCGCGCACCAACAGCAACTGCAGGAGATGGCGGTGGGTGTAGACCGCATTGCGGCCCTCTTTGCCGGGGCGATCGATCAACCCCTGGGTGGCATAGAGACGCACGGTGCGGGGCGAGATCTCCTCCCCGAGCAGTTCGCCCGCGGCCGCGAGGAGGTCCTCAAGGCCGTAGAGGGCGTCTGCTGGAGTGGCGACCTTCACCATCAACCCATTATGCACACTTGCAGTGCAGGTGTCAAGCAGTCGTCCGAGCGTCTGGCTCGAGTCGGAGCTCTGCAAAAGTGCCTGGCCATGGAAGCGGGACGGCCCGCGGACTCTGTGAAAAGGGGCCCTCAGGGTGAAGCCCAGCCAGACTTTTGCGATGAATCGCCTTCCTCTGCTGCTCTTGGGTCTGACGCTGGCGACTTGGCTTGGTTGTGCTGCCAGCCGGGCACAATCCATCCGCGCCACGGTGCTCTCGATCGGTGATGGCGACACCATCCGTGTGCTGCAGGGACAGCAGCGCCTCACGATCCGGCTGGCCTGCAACCGCTGCGCGGAAGCCTGATGGCTACGAGCCCCCGAGATGGCTCAGGCACCCTATGGGGCCCAATCTCGCGCCTATCTGCAAACGCGGCTGCGGATCGGCGCCTCGGTGACGCTGTTGCCCCAGACGGTCGATCGCTATGGCCGCACCGTGGCGGAGGTGATCGGGGAGGTGAATGTGAACCTGGCGATGGTGGAGGACGGCCAGGCGTTTGCCTATCGGCAGTACCTGGGCCAGTGCAACGCTAAGGAGTATCTGGATGCCGAGTACCGGGCTTCCCGCAGCCGCTACGGGGTGTGGAGGACGCCGGGCGGCATCACGAGGCCTTGGGAGTTTCGGCGGGCTCGGCGTACGGGTGGAAACAGTCGTGCGGTCAGTTCAGGTGTGGCCCCTGCTGGGACAGCCCCAGCTGCGATTGCAGGCCAGCGTTACCGCTGCAAGCAGATCGGCAGCTTTGCCAAGGCCCAGGAGTTGCTGCGCCAGGGCCACACCTACCTCGATGGCAATGGTGATGGGGTGGCCTGTGAGAGCCTGCGCTGAGAGGACGGACAACCGCACCATTTGGATCTGGTCGTCATCGGCTTGCTCGTTACCTTCAAGCTTTAAACACCACACCCATGGCCCTAACCGGATCTGACCTGCTCGCCAAAGTCAAGGAGCTGGGTGATGCCTCCAAATCGGATCTGGTGCGGGAGGCGGGTTATGTCAGCACCAAGAAAGACGGTGGTGAACGCCTGAACTTCACGGCGTTCTACGAGGCTCTGCTGGAAGCCAAGGGCGTGAGCCTGGGTGATGGCAACGGCAAGAGCAATGGCAAGGGTGGCCGGACCTTGAGCTATGTGGCCACCGTCCAGGGCAACGGCAACCTCCTGATCGGTAAGGCCTACTCCGCGCTGTTGGATCTCAAGCCCGGTGATGAGTTTGAGATCAAGTTGGGTCGCAAGCAGATCCGCCTGGTGCCAGCTGGCTCAACGGAAGAGGAGGAGTGAGCCTTTCAGCAGCTGGCTCTTTGAGCTGACTTCAGCTCAACTGCTCACACGACAGCAGAAAGCCGGTGACGTTGTCCGGCCACTTGGCCAGCACCAGCAGTTCCCTGGGGTCACGGGCAAAGCCTTTCTGGGAGAGTGCCGCGAATTCGGCCAGGTTGTCGTGGGTGACCAGCGCCCCACTGGCTTTGCTGGCCTCGATCGCGGCGAGGAACTCCTGGCCTTGTTCTGCAAGGCACTGGGCATAGGCCTCCTCGAAGCTCACCCCCTGCTCCTGCAGCCTTACGAAGGCATCCAGCTCCGGTGGGAGGTGATCCAGCCATAGGGAAAGGCTCCTCACCGGACCAATCGTGATGCCATGGGTCTGGGTGTGGATCAACGCCACCGTGGCCTCCAACGACCAGCTGGGCTGGGCGAGCAGCTTGCCGGCGGCGATCTGCAAATGCCAGCGGTAGTCCTCAGCGAGGGCCTGG
>JAPLID010000176.1:25930-44659 GCA_026389285.1 Cyanobacteriota bacterium | reverse complement strand
TCACCGCGGTGGTGTGATGCCCTCACTACTGCCAGATCCCTGAGCCGGTTGTTAACGATCGTGGTGTCTGTGGTCGCTCGTTGATTAACAATCAGGGGTGGAATGCTGCGCTGCTGCGTTACGGCCCCTGAACGGGTACCAGAGCCGAAAGCCCTCGAATGGTGCCACCACGTAAGTCCGCAGGGACGGAGGCAGGCGGCACTCGTGCCAGGGTCAAGAATAGCGATAATTACCGCAACAGTTATGCGGATGAGGAGCAGAGCGCAGTTCGGTTATCGGTGAAAGTCTGAACATGATTGCTGCGTTATCGCTGTACGTTTTCGGCGTTAACCCAGTTCCCTCACCAAGCAACGACAAATCCACTTCGCACCTCAACAGGAACAACCATGATTGACCGTCTCAGGATGTTGCAACGACAGCCCAGGCGAATCACGATCACGCTCAGCTTTCACGTGCATGAAGCGCTGCTGACCCGATCCGAGGAAGAGGGGCGCTCCGTCTCCAACCTTTGCGCTTATCTGCTGGAGGATTCTTTGCGAAATCCAGTGCGATTGCCAGTGGCTGGTATGTCAGACCACCAGGATCTGACGGGGATGGGTTTGCCCCAGTCCCAGGCCGCTGAGCGCAAGGTTCGCGGTAATGGCCATCTCGGTAATGGCCATTTCGTGGGTGGTTGAGAACCCGTTGCGGCCGTGCTCGCGTGGGCCGAAGGCGATCGGCCATAGGGCACGGTGCTCGGCGCCGCTCTCTGGTGTCGTGCCTGAGCCTGGTCATCAACAGAGGGGCGCTGGAGCGGGGTAGAAGGGGCGACCCCGGCCCGGCCCGGCGCGGCTGGGGATCATTCAGGGCGGGTGGTTGGGTTGGCTTAGTTGAGGAACAAGAATGCATTGTTGCGAGGGATTTCGCTTTTTTGCCATTCAGGCAAGTTGATTTGTGGTCACCGTTTCTTCCAGTTCGTCCCAGCTGCCCGATTTCTCCCCGGTGGAGAATGCCGTGATCTGCGCCTTGATCCGGCGATGTTCTCCAAGCGACCGGAACTGACCCTTTCGGCTGAGGCCCATGAACTGCTGTTGCAGTTGGCCGGCCTAGTCAATAGGCTCGCCGATGGCGTTCAGGCCGATTCCGGCGCCTGTTCCTGAGCGATCAGCAGCACCCGCATCGGCCCCCCCTGCTGACCCACGGCCTGGATCTCGGCTGTCATGGTGATCAGCCTGCCGTCCTGGCCGCGAAGCGCCAGCCGGCGCCGTTGGCGCTGATCCGGTTCCGCCAGCAGCGCCTGTACGGCCGCACCCAGCGCATCGCCTGCGCCACCATCGGCCCCGAGATCCTGCGGCCCTGGAGCGAAGGCCGCCGCGGGCATGCCTTGAATCGCCTGCCGGCTGTAGCCCACCAGGTCACAGAAGCGCTGATTGGCCAGCACCAGGCGCTGGTCTGCATCGAGGCCGGCGATGGCTAGCAGGTTGGTGTGGAGCACCGCTTCCAGCGTGGCCGCCAGCTCCCGGGCCTGCTCTTCCAGGGCCCGCAGGTCGGTGATGTCGGTGAGGGTGCCGACCACCACGGGATCCCCGCCTTCCTGCATCACCCGGGCCGATTCCTGCACCCAATGACGGCGGCCGTTCTGGTCCAGCAGCCGGTAGGCCACCGACCAGGCTCCTTGCTCCACGTTGCGGGCTGCCTGCACCAGGGTGCGGTCGGCGGGGTCGATGGCCTGCTCCAGCAGCGAGGGGTTCTGGCAGAGTTCCGATGGGGTCCAGCTGCTGATGGCCCGGATGCGCTCACTGACATACAGCAGCTTCTGCAGGGAGGGATCCTTCTTCCAGACGGCCACCTCCAGGGCGATGGTGAGACAGGTGAATTCGCTCAGCGCCGCCTCAGCGGCCCGGCGCAGGGCCACCAGCTCGGACACGTCGGTCAGGGAGATGATCACCCCCAGACGCTTGCCGTCATGTTCCTGATACGGCATGAACTGCACCAGATAGGACACCTCCTCGCTGCTGGCCTCGAGGCTGCGGCGATGGCCGCTCTCCAGAACCGCCAGCAGGGTTGCGCGCAGCTCCGGCAATGGCACCGTGGTGGGCACCCCGATCAGGGGCTGGCCGACATCGCTGGCGACCAGCCCGAACACCCGCACCGCCAGGGGTGAGAAACGCGTGATCCTCAGATTGCGGTCCAGGATCACCATGCCCTGGCTGAGGGAGGCCTGGATATTCTCGAGGTCGTTGTTGAGCTGCTCCATCTGATCGCTGCGGCTGCGCAGCTGCTGGTTGGTGGTGGCGAGCTCCTCGTTGGTGGCCTGGAGTTCCTCATTGGAGGCCTCCAGTTCTTCGTTTGAGGCCTGCAGCTCTTCGGTGGAGGCCTGCAGTTCCTCCGCCGAGGCTTCCAGCTCCTCATTGCTCTGCTCCAGTTCGCTCAGCGAACGCTGCAGGCTGTCCTGGTTGGAGAGCAGTTCCTGCTCCAGCCGTTCGATCTCCTGGCCGAAGGCCGCATCCCGCCCGCCCCCCTCACCGGCGGCGGGCCCTGTGCCACTGGCTTCGGCTACCGGCTGGAAGCACAGCAGGGTGAGCGTGCGGTCCCCCACCGGCAGAGGTGAGGCCACCAGGCGAATCGGAGTGGCGACGCCTTCGAGCTGCAACGGCCGGCTTCTGGCACCGCTGCGTTCCGCCCGCACCAGCAGAAACAGCACCCGTGCCTCCGCCTGCAGCTCCGGGCGCAGGAAGGCGGCCGCCGAGGCCGTCAACCGGCCCTCGGGCAGCTGGCAGTAGGGGCTGACATCACCGATCACCTCGACCAGCTCATGGTTCTGATCGAGCAACAGGGCGGGGGGACAGAGCTGGCGCACCAGGGCCTCCAGCAGCACCACATGCTGTTCAGGGATGCTCGTGCGCTGCGGGGTCAGCCGATCCACCATGCCGCTGGCCAGAGACCCGGCCAGGGAGGGGGGCAGGGCGGTGGGGGGACGACGGCTGGTCTCCCGGGTGCGTCGGTAGAGGCGCTGGGCGGCGTTGGCGACGGCGAAGCCGGGGGTGCGACTGGCCATGGTTTCGGAACTGCCGAGAAACAGCAGGCCGCCGGGCCGCAGGGCAAAGGCAAACAGATCCAGCAGCCGCTCCTGCACCTCAGGCGTGAAGTAGATCAGCGTGTTGCGGCAGGAGATCAGATCGAGATTGGGGAAGGGAGGGTCTTCGCAGAGGTTGTGGCGAGCAAAGACGATGCAGTTGCGTATCGCCTTGCAGACCTCGATCTCGTCCTTCTGTTCGCTGAGGAAGCGGCTGCGCAGGTCGTCGGGAATCGAGGCGGCGGCTGAGAGCGGATAGAGGCCGCGGCGAGCGATCGCCAGGCTCTGTTCATCAAGATCGGTGGCGAAGATCTTCAGCTGGTACGCCAGTTCCGTCGGATGGCCCAGCACCTCACTGATCACCATCGCCATCGAGTAAACCTCCTCGCCGCTGGCGCAGCCCGCGACCCAGACACGCAGCCGGATCGAAGGGGCCATGTCGGCCAGCTGCCTGTGCAGCAGCTCCCGCAAGGCTTCGAACGCCTTGGGATCGCGGAAGAAGGCGGTGACGCTGACCAGCAGGTTCTGCACGAGCGCCCGGGCTTCGCCCCCCTCCGCACTGAGCAGGGGGATGTAATCGTTGAGGCCGCTGATGCCACAGATCGCCATGCGGCGCTGCACCTGGCGGCGCAGGGTGGAGTCCTTGTATTTGGCGAAATCAATGCCGCTGACCTGCTTCAGCCGGGCCAACAGGGTGTTCTGCAGGATCAGTTCCGGTTCGGGCAACGGCCCACCGACCCAGGGCCCACCGGCCCGGATCAACTCCATCAGCCGGTCGCCGATGACGGCGGCCTCCAGCACCAGGTCGGCGCCGCCGAGGGAAATGGCCGCCGTGGGCATGCCATCGAATTTCGCCTCCTTGGGGGACTGGGCGATGGTCAGGCCACCGGCTGCCCAGACGGCCCGCAGGCCACGGGCGCCATCGGAGCCGGTGCCGGACAGCACCACGGCGATTGCCTTCTCGCCCCATTGTTCCGCCAGGGATTCAAACAGCAGGTCGATGCAGGGGCTGGGCCCGAAGCGGGTCGGGGGATCGCTGACCCGCAGGTGCCCATCGACAAGGGTGATGTCGCGGTTGGGGGGGGCGATCATGATCACGCCCGCTTCCAGGGCGGCGCCATCGACGCCCGTTACCACCTTGAGGCTGGTGACCCGGGCGATCAGCGCGACCATTTGGCTGGGATGCTCCGGGGCCAGATGCTGGGCGACGACGTAGGCGAAATGGCTCGGCAATACCAGTTGATGGGCCAGATGCTGGACGGCCTCCAGGCCGCCGGCTGAGGCGCCGATCGCCACCACATGGTCGGGCTGGGTGGTGGGCTGCTTCGCGGTTGAATTCTTGCCAATGGATCGTCGTGCCATCCAGTCAGCGCCGTTGAAACAACCGTAACCACCTTAAAGAATATGAAGACTGCGGAAGCGCTGTTTTTCGCGATTGTGCAATGATTTAGAGGTTGTGCATCGGATCTGCAGCAGAGTGGCGAGCATGATCTCTTGCCAGCAGACATTATTGAATCAAGCTGCTTTAATCGTTACATTCGGCCAAGTAAAGTCAGCTCAAGCTGCTGCGGGGACCTCCCGTTTCGAGGTCGCTCTGGCTGATGTTACCCAGTGGGCATTGCAGCAATAGAGCGATCAGAAAAATGAGTGCGAAGCTGCTCTGGCATCCAGGTTGCTTGAGAACGCTCTGTGCAACCTTGCGCAATGATGACCGCGACACTGTGATGGTCGATGAGGGTTGAGCAAGCTGCCGAAATGGTGATTCTGGGCAATCCCTGATTTGATCGGTGAAAGCAAGGCCAATCTCGATCAACTGCTCAATCTCACCCTGCTCGAATCGCGCAGCTATTTTTCATGCTGCGCCCTGCACGCTGACTGCCGCGAGCGGCTGGGCTGCACCCCACCCAGGTGATACGCCACCGCCACCCCCCTTTGGGCCAGCCCAGCCTGCTGGCGTTCGGCCCAGGGGGGCGGCTGCTCGGACATGGACCTCGCTACGGGGGATTGGGTTGGCTTCAGGCCTGGCTGGGACAGAGTTTCTGCAGGAACCAGTCTCGGGCCAGGTGGGCGACATGGGGCAGGGTGCCGGGTTCCTCGAACAGATGGCTGGCCTCCGGGATCACCAGCAGGCTGTGGGGGCCCTGAAGGCGGGCGGCGGCCTGGCGGTTGAGCTTGAGCACCTCGAAGTCCTGGCCGCCGGCGATCAGCAGCGTTGGGCAGCTCACCGCCGCGAGCACCCCCATCGCCAGGTCGGGGCGCCCGCCGCGGGAGACCACGGCCCCCACCTGCTGCGGCCTGGCTACGGCAGCCTCCAGGGCGGCGGCGGCTCCAGTGCTGGCCCCGAACAGGCCCAGGGGCAGTCCGGTCAGGTCCATGTTCTTACGGATCCAGTCGATGGCGACCACCAGGCGCTGGCTGAGCAGGGTGATGTCGAAGCGCAGGGCCCGGTCGATCCGGTCGCGCTGCTCCTCGGCGGGTGTCAGCAGGTCGAACAGCAGCGTGCCGAGGCTGGCCGCCTCCAACACCTTGGCCACGCTGCGACTGCGCGGGCAGATGCGGCTGCCGCCGCTGCCATCGGCGAACATCACCAGGGCGCGGGCGCCGGGCGGCAGCGTCAGCAGGCCGGCGAGCTCGATGCCCTGGCTGCGCAGCATCAGGTCGTGTTCGCCGCTGGTGATCGTGCTCATGGCGCCGTCTGCGTGGGGATCTGTGCTGCTATTCAGTCCTAATCAGCTTCGGCCCCGCTGATGCCATCGCGAGAAAGGTTGCATCAGATCTGCTGCAACAAGGTTCGGTAGTCAGGGCGCTGCATAGTTTGAACAAGCCACTGCTGTATCGCGTTGATCAAGGCCGACATTCCCGGTTTATCCAAGGACGTGATCAAGGTCACGATGGATAATGGCTTGCTCACGATTCAAGGAGAACGCCAACAGGAAAAGCATGAGGAGAACAAGCGCTTCCATCGCATTGAGCGCTTCTACGGCAGCTTCACCCGCCGTTTCTCGCTGCTAGAGGGTGCCGATCTCAGCGTCTTCAAGGCCGCAGCCGAGGATGGCCAGCTCACGGTCACCATCTCGCATAAGCAAGCTGCTACAACCTCCACGGTCCCCCCAGCAAAAACTCGCGCAGCGAACGCATTGGCTACTTCGGGCGCTCATAGAGTCAGTTGCCTCTAGTCGGGTTGATTCATTCTTGGGATGATCTGTGGCCGTCACAGTCTTCCCCTCTGAACCTCCCTGGACCTACTGAGCTGCCCGAGCCAGCCCGGGCATGAAGCGGCGTTCGTGCTCGTGGCCCTTGAGCATGCGATTCCAGTAGAGCCAGGGCAGCAGATTTTTCTTCACCAGCCACATGCTGGCGCGCTCCTGGGTGGGATCGAGCGGGAACGAGGGCATCGGCTGACCGTCGTAGTTGAACTCGGCCATGATCGCCTTGCCATAGCCGGTAATCAGCGGGCAGCAGGCGTAGCCGTCGTAGCGGGCAATCAGGGGCTGGCCATCCAGAAGCGCCAGCAGATTGCTCACCAGCACCGGCGCCTGGCCGCGGATTGCGGCGGCGGTCTTGGAGTTGGGTAGCGAGGAGACATCACCCAGCGAGAAGACATTCGGATAGCGCAGATGCTGGGTGCTGAACTTATCGACCTCCACCCAGCCGCCGGCGCCCTGCACCGCCAGGGCGCTTTCGGCCACCACATCCGGGGCCGCCATCGGCGGGGTGACGTGAATCATGCCGAAGGGGATCACCTCTTCGCGGCTGCTCTCACCCTCCTTGACCTCTAACACGGCCTCCTTGCTGGTGGCCCGGATTTCCTTGAGGGTGTGCTGGAAACGGGTCTGGATACCGCGGCGTGCCACCACCTTTTGGAGCGGTTCGGCGAAGGTGGGGATCGCGAAGATGCCCGGCGTGGCGGTGCAGTACATGACCGTCGTGCGCTCGGCAACGGCGGTGGAGCGCTGGAAGACATCGTCCGCCAGATACATGATCTTCTGCGGTGCCCCGGCGCACTTGATCGGTGTCTGCGGGAAGGTGAACAGGGCGTTGCCGCCCTGGAACGCCTGGATTGTGTTCCAGGTGTAGGCCAGCAGATCCTTGCGGTAGTTGCTGGTGATGCCCTGGCTGCCGAGCGCTTCCGGCAGGCCCTTGATCCGGTCCCAGCAGAGCTTGATGCCCGTGGCCACGATCAGCACGTCGTAGCTGAGCCTGCTGCCACCGCTGGTGGTCAGCGTGTTGCTGTCGGGATCAAAGCCGGCAGCGGACTCCCGGATCCAGTGCACACCCTCGGGAATCAGGGAGGCCTCGTCGCGGCGGGTCTGCTCCAGGCTGAAGACGCCGGCTCCCACCAGGGTCCAGCCCGGCTGGTAATAATGATCGCTCTCGGGCTCGAGGATGGCGATCTCCAGCTGGGGCCTGGCCCGTTTCAGCTGGCTGGCTGCTGTGAGCCCCGCAGCGCCGCCGCCGACAATCAGGATCTGGTGATGGGCCATGGCGCCTGCGACGGTGCGAACGTGGATCTGGATTCCCTGGATCTACACCCGCCGCTTCGCGCCGTCAGCACCGGTGTTCATCCTCTGGCCATCGGTTGGCCATCGCTTGGCCAACTGGTACCGAAACCGGCGGCTCCGGGATCGAGGCGAAGCCCCAGGCTCTGGCGCAGGGCTCGGGAGCTGGGCTCGGGAGCTGGGCTTCAGCCCTCCTGATCGAGTCGGGCCACCTTCTTGTCGTGTTCGAGCAGCTGCTCCACCAGCAGTTTGAGCAGCAGCGACACGATCGCTACGCCCCCAAGCACCATCGCCGCCCCGAAGGCGAGTTCGGTCTGGTACTGCTTGTAGGCGTCCTCGACGAACAGGGGCAGGGTCTGGGTTTCGGCGCGGATGTTGCCGCTGACCACCGAGACGGCGCCGAACTCACCCAGGGCCCGGGCGGTGGTGAGAATCAGGCCGTAGAGCGCTGCCCAGCGCACCGAGGGCAGGGTGACTTTCCAGAACACCTGCCAGTCGCTGGCACCGAGGGTCTTGGCGGCCTCCTCCTGCTCCCAGCCCTCCTCCTCGAGTAGCGGGATCACCTCCCTGGCCATGAAGGGGAAGGTGACGATGATCGTGGCCAGCACGATGCCGGGCCAGGAAAAGATGATTTTCCAGCCGAGGCTGTTGATCACCGGTGCCAGCAAGCCGTGGCTGGGGCTGTAGAGCAACACCAGCATCAGACCCACCACCACCGGTGAGATCGAGAACGGCAGGTCGATGAGGCTGAGCAACAGGGCCTTGCCACGGAATCGCCGCCGGGCGATCGCCGTGGCCGCCGCCAGGCCGAACACGGTGTTGCAGGGCACGGCGATCGCCGTGACGATCAGGGTCAGCCTGAGAGCCGAGAGCAGCTCCTCGGACTGGAAGTTGGCCAGGAACACCCCCAACCCCTTGGCGAAGGCCTGCACCACCACAGCCAGGGCCGGCAGCAGGATCACCACGCCCACATAGAGGCAGGCGGTGATCGGGATCAACTCCGGCACCCAGTTGCCATCACGGAAGTTGAACGACGGCTTCACCCAGCGGGGGGGCTTGATGTCGCGGAGCGGCGGGATCGTCAAGGCCATGATTGCGGTGCGGATGCTGCTGGAATGGGAATGGCACGAAAGACTGGGCAGAGACTGGCTGAACCGAGTTGGCTGCAGTTGCCGAAATCTCGGCCTCAAGGGAGCTGATGCAAAGAAAGGGCGACTGGGAGAAGAACAGTTAGTTGTTGCTCTCGGAACCCTGGTAGCGCTGGCCCCAGACCTGGAGCAGGTTGATCAGTAACAGGCTGATCAGGGAGAAGATCAGCATGACGCTGCCGATCACAGTGGCGGCTTCGATGTCGTATTCCTCCAGCTTCTGCACGATCAGGGTGGGGGTGATCAGATCGCGGAAGGGAACGTTGCTGGAAATCATCACCACCGAGCCGTATTCGCCCACGGCCCGGCTGTAACCCTGGGCCACGCCGCCGAGGATGGCTGGCATCAGCTGGGGCAGCACGACGCGGAAGAAGGTCTGCATCTGGCTGGCCCCCAGGCACCAGGAGGCCTCCTCCTGTTCCTTCTCCAGCGAACGCAGCACCGGCTCGACGGTGCGCACCACGAAGGGCAGGGAGATGAACACCATGGCAACGCCCACCCCGACCACGGTGAAGGACACCTTGAGGCCGAACAGCTGCATCAGCGGTTTGCCCAGCCAGCCCTCCGGGCCATAGACAAAGGAGAGGGCCAGGCCGGCCACGGCGGTGGGCAGGGCAAAGGGCAGGTCGATCAGGGAATCGAGCAGGCGCTGACCGGGGAAGCGGCTGCGGATCAGGGCCCAGGCCACCAGGAGGCCGAACACCCCGTTGACGAGGCTGGCCAGGGCGGCGACCCCGAAGCTCACTTTGTAGGTGGCGAGGGCCTCGGGGGTGGTGGCCATCTCCCAGAAACCCTGGGGGCCCACCCCTGCCGCCTTGAGCAGGATGCCGGCCAGGGGCAGGAACAGCACCAGTGCCAGGTAGGCCCAGGTGAAGCGCCAGGGCCAACTGGGAAGCCGCAACTTAAAGCGAGCCGGTGGGCGTGGCTGGGCAACGGCCATGGCAGTTCGCAAGCTGAAACCTGACGCTATCATCGCCATCCGTCAAATTGAACGGTTCTCCGCCGGTCTTCCGTTTTTATAGGGATCGGGCGGGGTTAGGCTCCGTTAGGCGCGGGGCTGATGCCCGGCTGCGGGCGGCGAGCGATCGGCGCCATTGATCAAAATGCATCAAACGATCCGAGCCGATGGGTATCCGCGTCGCCAACGTCAGCAAGCATTTCGGTGACTTCCGCGCCGTCGACGATGTCAGCGTCGATGTGGAGACCGGCTCCCTGGTGGCGCTGCTCGGGCCCTCGGGTTCGGGCAAGAGCACCCTGCTGCGTCTGATCGCCGGCCTCGAGGACACCGACAGCGGCCGCATCTGGATCACCGGCGAGGAGGCCACGGAGCGCTCGGTGCAGGACCGGCAGGTGGGCTTTGTGTTTCAGCACTTCGCTTTGTTCAAGCACCGCACCGTGCGCCAGAACGTGGCCTTCGGCCTGGAGTTGCGCAAGTGGAAGAAGGAGGCCATCCGCCGCCGCGTCGACGAGCTATTGGAACTGGTGCAGCTGCAGGGCTATGGCGGCCGCTATCCCTCCCAGCTCTCTGGGGGCCAGCGTCAGCGGGTGGCCCTGGCCCGGGCCCTGGCGGTGCAGCCGCGGGTGCTGCTGCTCGATGAACCGTTCAGCGCCCTCGACGCCAAGGTGCGTAAGGAGCTGCGGGCCTGGCTGCGCAATCTGCACAGCGAGATGCATGTCACCACGGTGATCGTCACCCACGACCAGGAGGAGGCCATGGAGGTCGCCGATCGCATTGTGGTGATGAACGAAGGCCGGATCGAGCAGATCGGCTCGCCGGCCGAGATCTACGACCATCCCGCCACTCCCTTCGTGATGAGCTTTGTCGGGGCGGTCAATGTGCTGCCGCAGGGGGCGCTGCCCCAGCCCGGGATGGCCGACGGCCTCCGCTCCGGTGCCGCGGCCTCCAGCGATGGCCAGATCTTCATTCGCCCCCACGACGTGGAGGTGTTCGCCAGCCCCCGGGCCGGCAGCGTGCCAGCCCGGTTGAAACGGCTGACCCACATGGGGCGGGATCTGCAGGCTGAATTGCAGCTCGACAGCGGCGAGGTGCTGGTGGCGCAGTTCCCGAGGGAGCAGATCAATTACACCGCCATCAAGCCGGGCGACGCCTTGCACGTGGTCAGCCGCCAGGTGCGCACATTTGTGCCGGACTATTCGATCTGAATCAGCAGATCGACTTCACTGACGCGCTGCAGTAATCCTAGAGCCTTGTAACGATTGAGATTCTTGGTGACTGTCACCCGGGTCAGGCCGCAGATGTCCGCCAGAGATTTGTGGGTGAGGTTCATGTCCTTGAGCGAGGGCCGGTAGCCCTTGCTGTTCAACTGGCCGAAGCGGCTGCCGATCCAGCGCAGCAACATCAGTAGGCGATGCTCAGCGCTGACGGCTGCGGCGCCGAGGGGGCGTAGCCCCTCCCTCAGATGAAATACATTGCCTGGGCCTGGATTCGCTGATCGCGTTGTTCCAGTAGGTCCTGCAGGCTGGTGCCCGAGAGGATGGCGGCGCGGGCCTGATCGAGCCGTTCCTGAAGGTTCGAGAGCACTTCGAATTCCGGGGTGTCGCGGGAGGCGGCGGCCCTGGCTGCCTGCTCGCCCTCCAGGCACTGCACCACATCGGCGATCGTGACCTCCGCCGGCGGCCGGGCCAGCTGATAGCCGCCCTTCGGACCGCGGATGCTGCGCAGGATGCGGGCGCGGCGCAGGCTGGTGAGCATCTGCTCCAGGTAGCGATCGGGGATGCTCTGGCGGTGGGCGATCTCGGCCACCTGCAGCACGCTGCCCTGCTCGTAGATGGCGGCCAGCTCAACCAGGGAGACGATCCCGTATTCGGTCTTGGCGCTGAAGGCCACGGAGTTCCCCGGCAGCAATGCGTGGATTGTGGCAGTCGCACCCCCTCGGCAGGAAAAGAAGACCGGATCCCCATCGATGTCGTTTGGAATATGACCGACGCCTCGGACCGCTGCATAGGTTTGACGAGTGCCCCAATCAGCTGACCGTGGTCTTGGGATCTCCTCGTGCCGCCGGGCGCGCCCACGTCCATCCTGCTGGTCAGTTATGCCGTCGCCAAGGCGGCTGATGACCGCATAAGTCTCAATTTGAAGCCGACTGGAAGAAAATGACCGGACAGATCGTCGATCGTCTACCGCAATGTTGACGTGCTGCTCAACTATGAGAACGAGGCGATCCTGGCCAAGCGCACCGGTGAGTAGACCACCCCTTGCAAGGTGCCCAGCCCCAATATTTTGATCGAAGGCCCGATCGCGGTGGTGATCCGAACATGGACAAACATGGCACCCGCAAGGTTGCCCCGGCCTTCGCCAAGGACCTGTTTCAGCCCTACCGCCCAGAAGTTCTTCGACACGGGTGGCCTCTGGGATCAGATCTTTGCCCAGAGCCGCTGAAGCCTTGGCCCGGGGCTGGGCGGGGCGCTGCCAAGAGGGGGCGCCAACTCGGGCTAAGATAAAGACAAGTTGTCGATCGACTTTGCGTGGTTAAAGCCGTTGTGGTGGCCTCCCGTGGCCTGTGCTCGTCCTTGCTGGCGGTTGTGGCCGCTGGGGTGCTGCTCGGGGGATGCGCCCCTGCTCCCGGCCCTGGCGCTGGCGGTAAAGCCAGCGCCGGCAAGGGTGATCAGGAGCTGCTGCTGGTCAGCTATGCCGTCACCAAGGCGCCGTATGACCGGATCCTGCCCCTGTTCCAGGCGGACTGGAAGGCCAGAACCGGCCAGAACCTGACGATTCGCGCCAGCTACGGCCCCTCCGGCGTGCAGACGCGCGCCATCCTCGACGGCATTGAGGCCGATGTGGCCACCCTGGCCCTGGCCGGCGACGTCGAGAAGCTGCAGGAGGGCGGGCTGGTGCAGCCGGGGTGGCAGAAGGAGCTGCCCCACAACAGCATGATCACCGAGTCGGTGGTGGTCCTCGTGCCCCGCAAGGGCAATCCCGGCGGCGTTCAAACCTGGTCCGATCTGGCCAGGCCCGGACTGGCGATGATCACGGCCAACCCCAAGACCTCCGGTGGCGCCCGCTGGAATTTCCTCGGACTCTGGGGTTCAAACACCCAGAGCGGCGGCAGTGAGGCCCAGGCCCGGACCTTCGTCAGCAACGTCTACCGCAAGGTCGACAACCTGCCCAAGGATTCCCGCGAGGCTGCTGATCTGTTCCTGAAGCGGGGCATCGGCGATGTGCTGCTCACCTACGAGAACGAGGCGATCCTGGCCAAGCGGGAGGGTCTGCTCGAAAGTCCGTTCCTGGTGCCCTCGCCGAACATCCGCATCGAAGGGCCGGTGGTGGTGATCGATCGCAATGTCGATCGCCGCGGCACCCGCAAGGCTGCCGAGGCTCTGGCCACCTATTTCAGCGGTCCCCAGGCGCAGAAGATCTTCGCCGAGGAGGGCTTCCGCCCAGTCAATCCCAGCGTCTGGGCCCAGGTCAGGGATCGCTTTGCCCCCGTGAGCAAGTTGTACAGCGCCGCCGCTTTCGGCGGCTGGACGACGATCAACTCCACCTTCTTCAGCAAGGGTGGGATCTGGGATCAGCTGTTCGCCGCCACCCGCTGAGGCCCTGCTCTCATGGGTGAACGGCTGGCCCTCTGCGCCAACACCCCCACCGACATGCGCTTCTCCTTCAGCGGCTTGACCCGGCGGGGGGGCGTCACCGGTGATCACGCCGATGGCTGGGCCCTGGCCAGCTTTGATCCCGACGGCTGCGGCGTGCGCCTCTACCGGGAGGATGGCCCGGCAGCCTTCTCACTGATCGCCGCACAAGTGGCGGCCCTCGACCTCTAAGCCCACTGTTCGATCGCCCATATCCGCACCGCCACCCTCGCCGACGACGACCTCCGCGTCGACTTCGCCCAGCTGGCCGGCCCCGACGATGTCGTCTCGATCATCAGCACTGAACCGCTGACCACCGATGAACAGTGGCTGAGGCTGCAGGTGGGGGAGGCGGTGCTGCTGCGGCGCGGTGAATTGCTGCACCAGCACCTGGCTCCAGTGGCTGGGCTATCCGCTTGATCGGTGTCGCTGATGACAGGCCCGGAGAGCGGAATTGGCAGCCGCTCTCAGCACCGCAGGGGACAATGGTCTCCGTTGCCGCAGCTTCGATGGCCCCCGCCGCAGCCAGCGAGCGCCCCGGCGGCTGGTGGCCGGGGGATCCCGTCGGTCAGCGCCTGTTCAGCCGTCCCTTCGGTGACCAGCTCCTGCGCCTGGAATCGGGCCAGAGCCTCGGCCCGATCACCCTGGCCTGGGAGCGCTGGGGCGACCTCAACGTTCAGGCCAGCAATGCCATCCTGCTGCTGCATGGCTTCAGTGGCGATAGCCACGCTGCGGGTCGCGCCGGGCCGGGCCACCTGGAGACCGGCTGGTGGGATCGGTTGATCGGGCCGGGGCGGGCGATCGACACCGAGCGCTTCTGCGTGATCTGCCCGAATGTGCTGGCGGGCTGCCAGGGCAGTACGGGCCCCGCCAGCCCGGCGGCCGATGGCCGGCCCTACGGCAGCCGTTTTCCGCTGCTCTCAATCCGCGACATGGTGGCGGCCGAGCGGGGACTGGCCGATCTGCTGGGCATCGAGTGCTGGCATGCCGTTATCGGGGGGTCGATGGGGGGGATGCGGGCCCTGGAGTGGGCGGTCGGCTCACCGCAGCGGCTGGAGCGCCTGCTGCTGATGGCCACCGCTGCCAGCTGCAGCGCCGACAACATCGGCGTTCAGACCTGCCAGATTCAGGCGATTCGCCAGGATCCCCACTTCTGCGGCGGTGACTACTACGACCAGCCCGGCGGCGGTCCCCGTCAGGGCCTGGCCCTGGCCCGAGCGCTTGCCCAGCTGACCTACCTCAGCGCCGCAGAGCTGGAACGGCAACTTGTGGTTGATGGCGAAGAGGGCAACGCGGATCCCGATGCTGAAGGTGACGTTGATCGGCCCAACGTCGACCGCGAAGGGGCCGTAGCAGCCCTGCTGGCGCGCAATGGCGACAGACTGGTGCAGCGCTTTGATGCCAACAGCTACATCAGCCTCACCCGGGCGATGAATCGCCACGATGTGGGCCGCGATCGCGGTGGGCTGCGCGAGGCCCTGGCCCGGGTCACGGCCCGGGCGCACGTGGTGGCGGTGAGTTCCGACCGCCTGTTTCCCCCCTGCCGCCAGCAGGAGTTGGCTGACGCTCTTCCGGCCGGTGTCAGCTTCACCAGCCTCAACAGTGAGCTGGGCCATGACGGCTTTCTGGAGGAACTGGATCAGCTGCGGCCGATCCTGGCCCAGGTGCTGGGCCAGCCTGCATCAGGGCGTGACGACCTTGACCTTGAACAAGTGAAAAGGAAACTTGAGCTGTGATGTTCCGGTGGGACTATTTCCCGCGAATCGGTTGATCTGTGATGAGGGGAAATACAAGTAACCATCCGGGCCGAGCCGGGAGGCATCGGGCCAGACCAGAATCGAAGCGGGACCACGAGCCACAACTTCAAAATGTCCATCAGGATAGCGGCGCGTGATACCACCAAGTTCGATATCACTGAAATAGATCGAACCGTCCGCTGTCATCGTCATCCCAGCATTGAACGGACCACGCCCCATCGACTCGATCGCTTTTGAGAGCATCCCATCAGGGGTGGCGAAATCCTTGAGCAGGCGGGTTTCAATCCGCATCAGCTCAGGACCACCGCTGGGCTGGAAATAGAGATGGCGACCGTCGGCACTGAGCTCAATGGGATTGACGCTCATGTTGCCATTGGGGAGAACTCTCTGAGCGTTCAGATAGGGCTGACCATTGATCGTCAGCCTGAGCTTTTGATCGGAGCGGAGACGGAGATCATTCGCGAGAACGCGACGCGCTTGGCCGGTCTTGAGATTGAGAACGACCAATGCCCCCAGGCTGGAATCGGGAAGATAGGCGTAGCCATCGGCCACGCGGACATCATTGATGAAGCCGCCTTCGGGAACCGCTGTGGTGTCGAAGGAATACACACGCACAACCCGCTTGCTGGCAATATCAATCTGAACCAGCTTGGCCATGCCTTTGATGGGCTTGCCACCGATGCCGGCGGGATCAACGACAAATAACTGATCGGCGGCATCGGACACCACTGAATTGATGCCGACAAACTGATCTTGGCCTGAGTTGCCGAACTTGTACTGATTCCAGCGACCTCCCGGAAAGGGAGCGATGCTGCCATTGGAGAGGATCTCGCCGACGGAAGGCGTGCTCGAATCTGGGGTATCCCGTTGCATGCTGACAAACAGCCTGCCGGTTCGTGAAACCGTCACCCCATTCCAGGTGTAGGTTGGGGATGTGGCAACAACAATTGCTTCAGGCACAGAATGTGCCATGGCTTCAGGCACGGGTCGTGCCGTGGCCTGCGGAATTGCGGCCAGGCAAGCCAGACCGACGCCTGAGAGTGCAGCCAGGGCCAAGGAGCTCAGGCTACGGGAATGAAGTTTGATCGGCATCTCAGGATTCCAGGTGATAGAGCTTAGTCTCACCCATCACGTAGGCTCCACCAGCACCCGTGAGAGCAAAGTTGCTCACACCACCCTCAATGGGGATCACCGCTAGGGGCGTGCCATCTTTGCTGAAGATCTCAAGGCCAGCACCGGTTCCCGTCCAGATACGGTCCTGCTCATCAACTTTGAGCCCATCGGGAATGCCCTTGGTGACCACACAGAAGGTGATGCGGTCTGTGGCAAGTGGACCTTCTGGTGTGCTGATCAGACGGTAGCGATAAATTGTGCGAGGAAGAACGCTATCGCGCTCGCCATTGCCGGCGATGTACCCCGAATCAGTCACATAGACGTAACGCTGATCGCGGCTGAAGGCGATGCCGTTGGGCTTGGCAAAGCCATCCATCATCAGCCGCTGCTTTTGCCCGGTACCATCCAGGCGCCACACCCAGTTTCCCATCGTGGGCTTGGGCCTGAAGCCCTGCTCGTAGCCGTACTGGGGATCCGTGAACCAGATCGCAAGATCGCTGGCCTGGACCACATCATTCGGACTGTTGAACTGATAGCTGGCAAATCCCTTCGTGAGGATCTGCACGTTGCCGGTGGCGGGACTGTAGGAAGCAAGACCAGCTGGACGCTTGTAATCCCCCTGCATCGTCACCACAAGGTTGCCATTGCGGAGGCGGAAAGCGCCATTGGCCATCGGGATCGACTCCGTGAGACCAAGATCCCTGGTTTTGCCGGTAGCGACATTGAACATGGAGGCAATCACGTACTGACTGCCATCAGGACGTTTTAGCCGGTTGGAGGTAAAGAAGAGTTCCTGCGTTTCGGGCATGAACACAGGCCCCTCGTGGGCCAGGGGTTTGGTGTAGGTGCTGAGCACGCGGATCCGCCAGGCCCCGAGGGCTGGTTCGGCGGCTCGGCTGGCTGCCGCTGTGGCACCGACAAGAAAGAGTGCTGCCAGGACGCCGCATCGAAGTGAAGCCAACGATCGATGCAGGGAACGGCGCATGATATTGCCAAGGTTTTGTTTGTCCAGCCAAGCTAGCTGCAACATCAACTCATCTTGGCAGCGAACGGGTTCGCGGTTCATCAACAGATCCGCCGACAGAATCGGGACAGGTGACGTTCTGAACCGCCAGCGAAGGGTGGAAGGCAACCATCGCTGGGGACTTTGGTTGCTGAGGACTTCGGTTGCTGGTGCTGATGTCACTCGGCCTTGTCCTGCCAATGGCCGCTCGTCCCGCCGCTGCCCGTGTGGTCTGAACCGCCAGCACCTGTGAAGCGACGATCGATGATGCAGCTGATCTCGCTGGCTGGACACCAGCCCCTGCCGTGGTGCCGGAATCCTCTCCTTCTCTGGCCAGCGCCGCGCGCTTCTGGCTGCGCCTGGGGTTGGTGAGCTTCGGCGGACCGGCCGGGCAGATCGCCCTGCTGCACAGCGAGCTGGTGCAGCGGCGGCGTTGGCTCTCGGAGCGGCGCTTTCTGCACGCGCTCAACTACTGCATGCTGCTGCCGGGGCCGGAGGCCACCCAGTTGGCCACCTATCTGGGCTGGTTGATGCATGGTCAGCGCGGCGGGCTGATCGCCGGTGGGCTGTTCCTGCTGCCCTCGGTGGTCCTGTTGCTGGGGCTGTCCTGTCTGTATGCGCTCTGGGGGCAGCAACCGGTGCTGGTTGCCGTGTTATGGGCCCTGAAGCCGGCGGTGCTGGCGATCGTGTTGCAGGCCGCCTGGCGGCTGGGCCGGCGCACGCTGCAACAGCCGCTGCTGCTGGCGATCGCCGTTGGTGCCTTTCTCGGTCTGGTCTGGCTGCAGCTGCCCTACCCGCTGCTGGTGGTGGCGGCCGCCCTGTGCGGCTGGATCGGCGGGCGCCTGCGGCCGGGCTGGTTCCAGGGAACGGCAGCCGCTGCTCCAGGCCCAGTCAAGCCAGGCCCAGTCAAGCCAGGCCCCGGCGCGCCTGCTCCTGAACAGTCGGCAACCGAGCGGCCGGCCCTTCACGACGACGACACAGCCACGCCCGCCCATGCCGTGGTCAGCCAGCGCCGGCTGGCGCTCAGCCTGTTGGTCAGTGGACTGGCGTTGGCGCTGCCCCTGGCCGCGCTCAGCTGGCAGGGGGGATGGGATGGGCTCCTGGCGACGATGGCGCGCTTCTTCACCCGGGTGGCGCTGATCAGCTTCGGGGGCGCCTACGCGGTGCTGCCTTATGTAGCCCAGGGGGCGGTGGAGACCCATGGCTGGCTCAGCGCCCAGGAGATGCTCGATGGCCTGGCCCTGGGTGAGACCACCCCGGGTCCCTTGATCATGGTGGTGGCGTTCGTGGGCTTCATGGGCGGCTGGAACGGCAGTGGCTCCCTGGCCCAGGCGCTGCTGGCCGGTTCGGTGGTGGTCTGGTTCACCTTCCTGCCGTCGTTCGTGTTCATCCTGGTGGGGGCGCCGCTGGTGGAGGCCAGCCGCGAGGATCTGCGGCTGGGGCCACCGCTGACGGCGATCACGGCCGCCGTGGTGGGGGTGATCGCCAGCCTGGCGGTGTTGTTCGCCGGGCCGGCCCTTTGGCCTGGTGGCAGCTTCGATCCGGCGGCGCTGGCGATCCTGGG